>NZ_JFHL01000002.1:338933-677866 GCF_003664995.1 Mesotoga sp. BH458_6_3_2_1
ACAACTATTATGAAAAGCACAACAAGTGGGACTCCGAAAATCTTTGCTTCTTGTTTTGCAAACTCAAGTGCATGATTCTCATCTGTCCTCTGAGAGGCCTGCATCCAGTACAAAACGAATTCTCCACGTCCACTGGTTTTTTCATTGAGCCTGTGGATTCTTTCTGTCTTCATTTACCCGATCTTCCTTTGCCCGAATCAGTTATCTCAACAAGCTCTGAAGGATACGGTTCAAAGAATGTTTGACGTGATAGATACTCGCTTTCAAAGGCCACAACGTATGAGCGAAGAATATAGAGAGGAACGCTAAGCGGTATCATTCCTTCTCGATATCTTTCGAGAGTATCGAGAAAGAACCTCTTCTCTGAAGAGGATATGTAGTCAGAAAAGTAACCAAGCCCGTGCATCAATACATTTATATGCGAAGTGTGTTTTGGTGGGGTGGACATCATTTTGTAAAAGTGAGAGGCATAGTCATCATAAACGTCTCTAAGTTCTCCGGAATCCATGTTTCCTACAATCCTCCCCATAATTCTCATTTCATTCTGATTGTAGGACATGAAAAGCAGCTTGTTTTCAGATTGAAACTCTACAAGGCCCTTTCTGGTAAGCTTGCGAGAAAGATCCCTGAAGCGCGTAACTGTGAAAAGAGTTGTTAAGAAATGTTCTCTTATGATGTAATTGGATAATCGGCCTTCGTCTTCGATCGGAAGACAGCTGTATTTTGCAAGAGCAGCTCCTCCAAAGAACCCGGCGTCTCTACCTGTGGATACCACTTTGCCCTCTCCAGGATAGATCTTCACATCCTTCACTCCACATGTAGGTGAAGCCGCTTTGAGAACGAAGCCGTCCACTCTTTCCAGGCTGTCGAGAAATTCATTTGCAAAGGCCGAAAGCCTTTCAGTAACGTCGATGCCTGTTAGAGGCTGAATAAGCCTTATTCCACTGGCTTTTGAAACCATCCTTATGGGCGCCCGGGGAACACCAAGCCCAATATCAAACTCGGGACATACGGTTGAGTAATTTACATATTTGCCCAACCTACTCACGAACTTGCTGGGAATAGTCTGCCCGTTATATCTGCAGCTCTCGAATCCTAGACATCTACTTACTACGACTTCCGGTCTGATCTGCGCCAACTAATTAGCCTCCCTTTTCACTCTAGAAAGCCAGTTATCTCTTCAGCTACTCTTACGGGATACTCGATGAAGGGAGCGTGCCCCGCGCCCTCAATTACTGTTAGAACGCTTTCAGAAAGCTCTCTAGATAGCTTTTCTCCATAGTCAAGGGGAGAAATCTCGTCTCGCTCCCCCCAAAGAATCAGTGCACTGCAATCGATCTCACCAAGTGATTGTGAAAAGGACCCTCCGCCGTTGCCCTTCATGAACTCAAATAAGAAAGAGATGGACATGCGATCTACCAACGCAAAGTACTTCCCAAACTCCTCAGATTCGAAGTTGCTTCGATCTCCAAATCTTTTTAGGTAGATGTATCTTTGAATCGGATATGTCTGATAAAAGAACCTCATTGCTGCCCATGTAAGAACTTTGCTGCTTGAAACAAAGTCGGGCAAAAAATCTCTCTCTCCATATGGAGAGGCATCAATTAAAACAAGGCTTTCAATTCTTTCCGGATAATAATACGCCATGTTCAGACCTATTTCTCCCCCTAATGAATGGCCAATAATATCAGCCTTTTCAATGTTCAGAAGATCCATCAAATCAATAGTAAGGTCGGCATATCCTTTCTTTGAATAATCGCCTTTGTTAGAAGCACCAGACAAACCAAATCCCGGTAGGTCTATTATGTAGACTCTTCTATTCAATGAAAGAAGTTCTGCCAATTCTTGAAACTCGACATGAGATCCTGGAAATCCATGAATCATCAAAATTGGCTCCCCTTCTCCAAGGATCTTCAAGAAGAGCTCCTCTTCATCAACTTTTAAGTACCTTCCGTCTCTTTCTATCCGGTTAAAGTAGATTCTTGCCATCGTTACGCTAAAAATACTGTTTACTACCAAAAGCGCCAGAACGATGAGCAGAATCAAAAAGAGAGACTTAAATACTTTCATCTGGGACACCCCTTTCGGGAAGTTCTGAAGTAACAATAATATACCATTTTTTGTTGTGAAGGTCGTTTCAAAGCTTGTGATACAAAAGCCGGTGATTCAAGACCCTGTCACCATTAAGATCTGCAAGAAATCGCTGAAAAAAGTATCGACGAGCACATCACTATTTTCTCTTTTTCATTCTACTAAGAAGTTCAGCTGCTTGTTCCGGGTTTAAATCACCCTCTTCGAGTTTTCTGATGATCTTTGAAGCCTCTTGAATCTGACGATCTGCAAGTTCGAACCCCAGACTCGTCACCAGTTCTTCCAGTTTGCTCCTTGCCGTTGGATAAGAAATGTTCAGCTCCTTCTGAAGTTCTGAAAGATTGCCTCTGTTCTTGATAAAAATCTTTAGAAAGTCTAGTAGCTCGTCAGGAAGGGAAAGCAGTTCGTCTTGCAAAAACGTTCCGATTATTTTAGTCTTGCACTTCTGACAGGTATACTCCGTGATTGCTAGAACACCACCGCAGCTAGGACACTTGTCAAGTCGTTTCTTCATCGAGACCCCTCCATCCTGTAAGCAAAGAGACTACACCCCTGATCAAAAAATAATATCAGCTTTACCAGTAAAAAGTCAATGGAAAAGAAATCAGTATACTGAAAAAATCCATATTTCAATGCTTTACCTAATAAAAGTGGAGGTTTAATTTATAATATTTAACTCATAGGTTGTAAAACAGACATTATATACGAAGAACTGTCGGGATTTCTTCCCTGTCGATCGTTGATCAGTGAGATCATAGAAAATTAAGCTAAAATCCTCTACATTTATTGTCTGAGGGTGCCTTCTATAAGATGCTTTCAGGAGCCAAGTAATAAGAGTTTTTCGAGAATTAACAGTTAATTCTCTATTCTATGATCGTCTGTTTGGTCTCTATACCCAACTTTGATACGATTATCGCCGCAAAGATACTAAGAGAAGACATGAATACCATTACGACAAGGACGCTTCCGGTGATTCCCATAATCAAGCTTGTGAAGTATGGTGCGATTATCCCTGCTGCTCGTGCCATTACTCCTGATGTTCCATTTCCTAGTGCACGCATCTCCGTCGGATATAACTCGGGCGTATAGGCGTAAACCATTCCCCATGCTCCAAGAACAAAAAGAGAAATCAAGATGCTTGCGAACAAGAGAAGCCCTGAGCTGCTCACAAAGGCGATGACAATTGAAGAGACTGCCATCCCGCCGAAAAAGAATGTGAGTGAGGGCTTTCTTCCGATCTTTTCGATAAGTAGTGCTGCGGTCAGATACCCGGGAAGCTGCATAATCAACATGAAGAAAGTGTACCAGAGTGATGAGACAGGAGTCAGGCCCTTTGACATGAAGATCTTTGGTGCCCATGTGTAAATTCCATAATAGACGAAGCTTACAGAGAACCAGCTTATCCAGATCATGATAGTTCTTCTGGCCAGGCCACTCTTGAAAAGACCAAGCAGTGGTTGCTTTGACATCCTATGCATTTCTATCTCTTCGTTTATGCTCTTTCCAAGTATCTTCTCCAGCGCAGATTTACCCTTCTTCATGAACTCGTATTTGGGGCTTTCTGGAAGGAAGAAGGAGATTATTAGAAGAGGAATGCTAAATATTGCGAGGAAATAATACGACCAGCGCCATCCGAGAGAGTTTAATGTGATCATTGTGAATCCCCCGGTAATAATGCTTCCAATTGCCCAGCTAGATTCTAGAAGAGCAAGATACAGACCTCGGATTTTTATTGATGAAAACTCAGTCAAGTATGCATTGACTACAGGCAGAATGCCACCATAACCGAAACCAGAAATAAACCTTCCTAAGGAGAACATTCTCATTGAAAGTGAAGCTCCTGTAATACCTGTTGCAAGACCGGCAATCAACATAAGAAAAAGGTTTGTCCATTTTCTTCCGAATCTATCGGAAATTGCACCGGAGAAGAGTGCACCTAATAGCATTCCTGCAAAGACTGAGCTGGCCATCATGTTTTGATTTCCAGCAGTGCCAGCAAGATCGACGATAATCGATGGAAGTGTTAATGAGGTGATCATTACTCCACCGGCCACGAGCATCCACTCAAGAGAAGTCAAAATGAGCAGCCTGGTTCTTCTGGCAGTAGTTACGTACTTCTGAATTACTTCGTCAATGTTCATGAGAGCCTCCTTCAGGTAACCAAAAAGCCATTTCTTTCCAACTTCTCTCTTATACTTCTAAGAGTGTCTTCGGTGTCTGCCTCTATTGTGTGAAGATGGACACCGTCCTTCGAAAGGCTAAGAAGTGGTGCTGCATGAGATGCTTTCAAAGCTGCGATGAACCTGTTAAGATCGTCCATGTTTGACAGGTTCAATTTCCCTTTCAGTTCTCCATATACGGCATGAATTATGCTTACGTCGATGATGCGCCCTCCGGCTCTAATTATGTCTGAAAGCTCTTTATAAATATCCTCTTCTGAATGCTTCACGGAAAGTACCATTTTGTGGCTCTTTCTTCCTTTGAGAACGTACCCTCTCGTGGACGCCAATATGTTGAATTCTCTTTGTCTCAGTTCTTCTATATCCTTCACAATCATCTGTCTGCTGACACCGGTTTCTATAGAGAGAGACTGTCCCTTTACGGGACCAGTTGAACGTTTCAAGACTTCAATAATGAAACGTTGTCTTTCGCGCTTTTCCACCTTTAACCTCCTGCAACAGTCAGATTATAGCAGCTACTTTACATCGAGTTCAATCAAAAAAATATGCCCCGAAGGGCACATCAAAGAATTAAATAAAACTGGTGGCAAGGGACGGAATCGAACCGTCGACACACGGATTTTCAGTCCGCTGCTCTACCTGCTGAGCTACCTCGCCATCAATCTGGTGGAAGCGACAGGGATCGAACCTGTGGCCTTCTGCTTGTAAGGCAGACGCTCTTCCTCTGAGCTACGCTTCCACCACTGGCGCCCTCACGGGGATTTGAACCCCGGTCGCCGGCGTGAAAGGCCAGTGTCCTAGGCCACTAGACGATGAGGGCCGAAGCACGTATTTTATATTACACTATAAACTCTTCACGGTCAAGAGGTCGAAGCTTCTTTGGTGGTAGCAGCACACCAATTTCTGATGTCCAACCAGCTTTGGGGAGGGTTTTTTCATGATAGAATCTTGAAGAAAGGGGTGATCATGGTGCCGATTGACTTCAGAATGACGAAGAAGGGGCTGATACTTCTAATTGATTCGTACAGGAGCGTCGATGAACTGAGACAGGATATCATGAAAAAGTTTGCCGATGCCAAGGATTTTTTCTCTGAGGGCGATGAAATTTCCTTGATGCTCACTCAGGATACTAGCAAACCGGACGATATAGTGAAGATTGTCTCTTTATTGAGCGACCTTGGAGTACACGTGAAAGATATTCTTGTGGGAAGTATGGAGCAAAAGGACGTAAAGGTCGGTCAGAAGTACGATCTTGTTAGAGAAAAGATCACAGAGGTGCGAGGAGCCCAAATTATCAGAAGGAATCTAAGATCGGGACAAATAGTTGTTCATAACTACGACGTAGTGGTTGTTGGGAATGTTCATCCCGGTGCAGAGGTTATTGCGGGTGGAAGTGTAGTCATTTTTGGAAGTGCAAAAGGTGTTCTCAGAGCCGGTTATTCTCAGGGTGAGACGGGAATCATTGCTGCAATTGATTTACAGCCTTCGCTAATTCAGATAGGCAATTTTTTAACTCAGGAATACGATCATTTTGATGGGCCTGCGGTTGCTCACGTTAGGACCGGCAGGATTGTAGTTGAAGAGGCAGATGATGTCAAGTTTGAAGTAAAGGGGGAGGCGAGTTGAGTTTAGCCCGTTTGTTAATGGATCTCTCCAATGCTTTTGGACCTGTGGGATATGAAGATGAAGTACATTCAGTAATCAGGCAAGAAATAGAGCCTTTCGTTGATGAGATCTATACAGATGAAATTGGAAATCTCATTGCAGTCAAGAAAGGAACAGGAAAGAGAATAGGGATATTTACTCACGTGGATGAAGTGTCTCTGGTGATTTCCAAAATTGATGAGAGAGGATTCGCCAGATTCGAAGAGCTTGGAGGTATAGATCCAAAGGTCCTTATCTCTCAGAGGGTAAGAATAAAGAGCAGAGATGGAAAGGAAAGATACGGGGTAATCGGTATGCTTGCTCCGCATCTCCAGAAGAAAGAGACTAGAGGAGAGGTTCCTTCATTTGACGAGCTATTCATCGACGCTTCAATCAACCCAGATTATTCAAAGATCGACATTGGTGATCTTGCAGTGGTAGATTTCTCGGCGTTTGAGATGAACGGAAAAATCTCCGGAAAAGCTCTAGATGACAGAGCCTGCGCAGCCATCAGCATAGAGACTGCGAAAGAGCTTTCGAAATATCTCTCAACTCCCACCGTATACTTCGTGTTTACCACAAGGGAAGAGGTTGGAGCAATTGGGGCTAAGGGTGCGGCAGAATCGCTGGAAATAGATCTCGGAGTTGCGATGGATGTAACTCATCATGAAAAAGAGAGCGATATTGAGATCGGGAAGGGGCCTGCTTTAACTGTTGGCGGTCCAAACATTCACAAGGGATATTTCAAGTTACTTGATGACTACGCGAAGGATCAAGAATTCAAAGTTCAATATGAGTTCGGACCGGGACGAACAGGAACCGATGCAGACAACGTCCAGATAGCTGGAAGTGGTGTTCCAACACTGCTTCTCTCCCTTCCACAAATGTTTATGCACACTCCGGTTGAAGTCGTTCAGATTAGCGATGTTGCAGGCACGGCACGATTGCTTGCAGGTTTCTTCATCTCGCTGAATGGAGGAGAGAGCCTATGAAACTTGAGAGATTGAAGAAGCTGTGTGAATTACCGGGGATTTCCGGATTCGAGGAAAAGATCTCCTCCTTCATTAAGGAGACAGTTGAAGACAGGGTTGACAAAATCTGGATAGACACAGTTGGAAATTTGATTGCCCTAAAGAAGGGAAATGGCAAGACTTCGAAGAAACTAATGCTTCTGGCTCACACAGACGAAGTCGGATTAATGGTAAAGAAAATCAATGAAGATGGTACACTGTCTTTCACCAATATTGGAGGAGTCGATCCCAGAGTACTAATGGGTAAGAAGGTCTTGGTCGGAGAAAGCCTTACTCCTGGAGTGATCGGATTTGAAGCGATACATACTCAAGATCGGTCATCTATACTGAAAACGCCCAGTATGGGTAAATTGAAGATCTATTTGGGTTATTCCAAGAAAGAAGAAGCTTCTAAGAGTCACAGAATTGGAGATCCTGTGTTTTTCGATACTCCATATAATGAAATAGGTGACTACGCAGTTGCAAAATCCCTTGACGACAGGACTGGTTGTGAGGTGCTCATAAGGGTGCTTGAAAGCCTTGATGGAACTTCGACTGATTTCGATCTCTACTTTGCCTGGGTTGTTCAGGAAGAGGTAGGTTTAAGGGGTAGCGGAGTCGCTGCAAATCAGATAAAGCCGGATGTTGCTTTGGTCTTTGAAAACACCACTGCCGGAGACAATCCAGAGCTTCCTGATTACAGGTGGGCCACAAGTCTCGGAAGAGGACCGGTGTTAACATTCGCCCATAGTGGGCTCGTTCTTGACAAGAAGATCCTTGATACTATTGTAGAAACCGCAAAGTCGAACTCATTAAGCTTTCAGTACAAAAGCAGAATAGCTGGAGGTACTGACGCAGCGAGACTTGCAAGAGTCATTTCTGGCATACCTTCGGGAGTAATCTCCACTCCTTCGAGATACATTCATTCTCCAACCTCAATAATAAACATCAACGATTTTCTTGGAGTTGCCAAACTTGCCAGTATATTAGTTAAGGAAGGGAAGGTGCTGTCTAGATGAAAAGGCTTATTGAAAAGCTGGTTACGATTAGTTCTCCCAGCGGCAGAGAGCATGCAGTAAGAGAAGTAATAGCTGGAGAGATCAAACCCTACGTTGATGAGATGAAGATAGATCCTCTGGGAAATCTTGTCGCTCTCAAGAAAGGGAAGAGTGGCAGAAAGCTGTTGTTTGACGGTCATATGGACGAAATCGGTGTAGTTGTTACACACGTAGATTCAAAGGGTTTTCTGAGAGTGGATTCCATAGGAGGTCTATCCCCGTATATGCTTCTGGGTTCGAGACTAATCTTTGAAACCGGTGCTTCAGGAATTGTAGATGTTGAAGGGGAGACAGTCAAGGATTTTGGAGAGGCAATGAAAAGTCTCGACTACGACCACATCTTCGTTGATATTGGTGCTACTGATAAAGGCGACGCCGAGAAGAAAGCTCCAGTTGGAACCTTTGGAACATATGATTCAACATTCGTCGATCTCGGAAAGAGACTGGTTTCAAAATCAATGGACGATAGGATTGCATGCGCAATAATGATTCAGGTCGTGAAAGAACTTGAGCAACCCGAAGATGACGTTTATTTTGTCTTTGCGGTCCAGGAAGAAGTTGGAATCGTAGGAGCCAGTGTTGCCGCTTTTGATATTATGCCTGATATGGCAGTTGCAATAGATGTAACTGCAGGACCGGATACACCCAAATCCTTCAAGCGAATGGGTTTCAAGCTTGGAGGAGGTCCGACTATAAAAATTAAAGATCGTGGAAGCATTAGCTCTTCGAGGGTTGTTACCAGACTCAAGGAAGTTGCAGAGAAAAGGGATATCCCCACTCAGTACGAAGTATTGATTTTTGGAGGTACAGATGCGAGAGGATATCAGACGACTGGAAGAGGTATAGCTTCGGGAACCGTCTCGATTCCGTGTAGATATGTGCATTCTCCTCACGAAATGGTTGACTACGATGACGTTCTCAATGCCGTGCGACTATTGAAGGCTCTTGCAGAAGAAGGAGTGGAATGAGAAGAATTGCTTTTACAAGCGAGTCGGCAGACAGATGTGAGCTGATTTTTGGAAAGGATCTCATTAACAAGCTTCCTCAGTCTGTAAGAATAGTTGACTCGGGATTCAAGAAGTTTTTTGGAAAGAGTTTGGAAGGCGAATATTTGATGCCAGGCGGTGAACACATAAAGTCAGTTGACAGAGTGTTTGAAATCTATCAGCTGATAAGGACGTGCAAGAGCAAAACTATTACAGTAATTGGTGGAGGTTCGATTATCGATCTTGTAGGCTACGCATCTGCCGGCCATGCGGAAGTTGAGAAGCTTTTCCTCTTTCCCACGACAACTGTCAGTCAAATAATGCCTGCTCTTAATGGATTCGGAGTGAATTTCGAGTTCGTAAAAGATTTGCTCTCGTCTAGAGGAGTGCCTAACAAGGTTTTCATAGATTCATCCATCAGCTTCTGGTCTTACAGCCACTCGTCGCGTAGCGATTTTCTCTTCCCGCTACTTGTCGCACTTTCCTTCGACAAGAGGTTGTTCAAGTATCTCTTCAATCATTTACTATCCGGCAGCGAATTGCCATCTGAGCTGTGGGATGATGTGATTTTCTCCTCAGCAAAAGCGTATTTGACTGGAATCGAGATTGGGAAATCCATTGTTGGCGGCGAGATTGGAAAGCATATTGAAACTGCTTCCAGGCTGAGGGCAGGAAATCAAGTTTCTCTGATCGTCGGAGCGATGATAGAATTGCGCCTTGCTGTAGAATTGGGAGCAAGTGACAATAAGATTGTCGAGGACTTCTTTCAATCTGTAAAGCTACTTTGGAAAAAGGATTGGACTTCAAGGATCGACATGTCTTCTCTAGTGGATGTGATCTATCAAAAGGGCGGTGTGAGAATCAGCATGCCCGACGGGGGACTTGACAAAACGCTCTACGTTGGGGCTAAAGTGTTTGAAAGGTTTGTCAGAGAAAAGACTTGGAGGGGATTGGAGAGCTTTGTATGAATGAAGGATCGCACGATTATGTTTTGAAGGCTCTGATTGTTGTAGTTCTTGGTCTATCTGCGATAGTACTCACGCTTGGCGGTTACGCGATAGTACTAAGGGAAGAAAACAAGAGGTCGGAACTCATAATTGAAGAAATCCGCAATTCGGTTCTTTCTCCAACAGTTGATCAGCCTGAAATGGAAGAGAACCCCGTCAATCTTCCAACGGGCACGCAGATCATTAGGGAGACAATACCTATTCCTGAAACCCAGAACTTCTTCCTTGAGACTTTCGATTACAGAAGGTTGATAATCAACTCATTTGACTTTCTGGCCGAAGGCTCGGAGTTTGGATACGTTGTTGTGGAAGAAGAGACTGCATTCAAGTTGTGCGTGGAAAAGGGACTCGGCAAGTATTTCATTACAAGAGTGGGAGACGGGTTTGGTGTGATGTTTGTAGGTGAAAATCCTCTTACTGGTCTCTATGATTCGAAAACTGCATACGGAATTCAGCTGGTTTCTCATACAGTCTCCGATGGAATTGCTCCGCAAGTCATGGACCTGAGGAGTATAGGTTTTCCCGCTTTTGTGTATAAATCAATCACTGCTGATGGAAGAACATTTTATGCGGCAATTCTCGGAGTTTTCCCCGATGCAACGGCTGCTCGTGAGTATTCGTCAACCGTTGATGTCGAGGCTCTCCAGAAAACAACAGGCTGGAACATCACAGACAGATTTCCGAGGCAGCTGAAATGAAGAAGCTAACTGCTAAAGAGTTGCAGGTAACTGGATCGGTTCTAGTACTTGTTCTCATGGGCTTTGTTGCACTTACGGGTTACAGAGGGACAGAGATTCCAGAAGATAGAGTTGATAAAAAGGAGTCCGTAGATTTTCCAATTGATCTGAACTCCTGTAGCGAGAAGGAGCTTGAGTTGCTTCCTGGAATTGGTCCGGCAAAGGCCAAAGCAATCATAGATTACAGAACCTCAGTGGGTTCTTTTGGTTCAGTTGATGATCTTCTACTAGTAAGAGGTATTGGTGAGAAGACCTTAAACGCTTTCAGAGAAATGGTATCTGCCTCAGGTGTGTCCGCTGAATCAAGACATGAAGCTACCTTAATTGACATAAACGCGGCCGACGCTTTTACCTTACAAAGTATTCCAGGTATTGGTGAAGCCAAAGCAGCCGCGATAATCGAATTTAGAGAACGTAATGGATTGATAAATAATGAGGAAGATCTTCTAAAAATACCGGGTATAGGTCCCTCACTACTTACAGAGGTTCTGGCCCACATTCTTCCCCTTCCTGAATGTGAAGAGCAGTCAGGTTCAAAGAAGGTGAATATCAATGTCGCTGATATGGAAGAGCTTTGTCGCCTACCCGGCATCGGTCCAGCCATTGCCCAAAGAATTGTTGATTTTCGGGAGAGTTTTGGACCATTCCGCTCATATGATGATCTGACAAAGGTTAGCGGCATTGGCGAAAAGACTGTTGTAAGGCTTAAGGAGCTGGTAGAGTTTTGAACCTACTTCATGTTTGCTGCGCGCCTGATCTTGTGAGTGCTGTTGTGAAGAGAGCGGAACTCAGACAATCCGAGCTATTCTTCTATAATCCCAATATCTTCCCAGGTGAAGAATTCCTCAGGAGATACGATGCTTTGAGAAAGGTATGCGAGAAAATGGCTCTTGATCTCCCGGAACAACATTACTTTTCCGAAGATTTCTCAGATATTCTCGATTCATTTGGTGCCGAGCAGGAAGGCGGTGCGAGATGCACAAAATGCATAGAACTCAGACTTAGGAAGACCGCTTGCTTAGCAAAATCGATTGGTGCTTCGAGTTTTACTACAACGCTTCTGGCGAGTCCCAGGAAGTCAATCGGCCAAATAACTTTGATAGGAGAGAAGTTAGCCGCAGAGTTTGATATTGAGTTTATTTCCGGCAATTTTCGAGCGGAGAGAGATGAGTTAAGAGATCTCCTAAAAGGAGTTTACAGGCAGAGTTACTGCGGTTGTCTGCCAAGCAAAAATGAAGCAATAAGGAAGAGAGAGATCAAGGATTCGAAAGATCGCGAAAGGCTTGAGAAAGATTTCAAGAGATTCGTCGATCTCTGGGATTTCAGAGGTAACGTGATCCCTCGCAGCAGGATTGGTCTGAAGGAGATTTCGGATTTGAAAGAGATAATTGCGATAGTCAAACCCTCCGCGCTTTTCGATGACATTCGAGACACTGAACTTGGGGATAGAAGATGGCTAAAGACTGGTAGCTATAATTGTCGAATAATCAGGGAGAAGGAGTAATGGATGCTTTAGCTAAAAGGATCAGAACACTAGGAGAAGAGTGCGGCATGATCTTTCGCCTTGTGGATGAAAATGGAGTTCCATACGATGGAGAAATCGATTTCAAAGTTCCTAAGCTCGTTCTTGCTCTTTCGAAAGCCACAGGTTCAAGAAGTTCAACAGTGGTTGATGGAATTCAGATCACCGCTCTTCATCTGGAAGATAGTAGAGAGAGGTGCTATTTGATAGTGCTCGGAGAGTTCCTTGAAGACAATGCATACAGGCTTCTGAGAACGGTAATAAAGATTTATGAGGGTGATCTATGATTGAATTTTCCTTGAGCACTACAGGACGGCAGATCGATCTTGATTCAACGCTAGATTGTGGTCAGACTTTTCGTTGGCTAAAAGACGGAGAGTGGTGGAAGGGTGTCGTACGTGATACTGTTCTCTTCTTGAAAGAGAATGCCGAGGACATCATAGTGAGATCCTCTTCAGAGTCTTTGCTGGGAAGAGATATCTACTCGGGGATTGAACACTATCTTGGTCTTGAAGATGATCTGCAGTTGATTCATTCAACTCTGAAAGAAAGACTTCGAGCTTTCGACTTGAAAGTCAGAGTTGTATCCGAAAAGGCTCTGGCTGAAGCTTCTGGGCTACGTATTCTCAGACAGGATTCATTTGAGATGGTTGTTGAATACATCCTTTCAACTCGCAACAGCATACCCATGATTCGCTGGATGAGCGATAGATTGTCTGAACTCTTTCCTGAGAACAGAATTGATTTCTGTGGAGAAAGCTACTATGCCTTTCCTTCGTTAAGTCAGCTGAAGGAAATTTCGGCAGAAGCTTTGACCGACCTGAAGATTGGCTTCAGAGTTCCATGGCTGTTGAAGCTCTTCTCAGAAGTAGAGACAGAATCTTACTTTTCAGAGCTTTCAACTCTGACAGTGGAAGAGAAGCTTGAAGAACTGAAAAAACATGATGGTATTGGTTACAAAGTGGGAAGTTGTGTAATTCTCTTTTCTTATGGCGAACTTGGTGCATTTCCGGTTGATATATGGATTAGCAGGGTTATGAAGGATTTGTTCACCTTCAGCGGTTCCACAAAGAAGCTTATGCAGTTTGGAATGGATTCGTTTTCGCCGTATGGAGGATACTATCAAGAAGCGCTCTTCAGATACTACAGAACTCATAAACTGGGAAGAGATCTTAAATGAGAATAAATGTTATTGGGGGAGGGCTTGCCGGTTCTGAAGCTGCGCTCAGCCTCGCCAATTATGGGAATGAAGTGGTTCTTTACGAGATGAGGCCGGCTAAGAATACTGAGGTTCATCACACGGGTAACTTTGCGGAACTAGTTTGCAGTAACTCGTTGAAATCGGAATCTCTGGAAAACGCATCGGGGTTGCTCAAAGAAGAAGGGTGTAAGTTGGGATCTCAACTTCTTCAAATTGCCAATCATCACAGAGTCCCTGCAGGAAAGGCGCTCGCAGTGAATCGGGAGACATTTGCTGAAGAAGTCTCCAGTAGAATAGAAAACCATCCTTTGATCAAAATCAAAAGACAGGAGATCTGTACGCTTTCCCTAGATGAATCGGTTAATATCGTCTGTACTGGCCCTCTTACTTCCGGTTGTTTCGAAGAGTTTCTTGTTGAGCTGTTTGGAGATTCGCTATTCTTTTTTGATGCAGTTGCTCCAATAGTTGCTGCAGACTCAGTTGATTTTTCGCGGGCGTTTGTCGCCGATCGATATGCATTGGACGGTGACTATGTGAATTGTCCGCTTTCCAGAGAGGATTATGAGGTTTTCTGGAAAGAACTGGTGATGGCGGAAGTGGCAGAGGTTGAGAATTTCACAGATCGTTTTCTCTTTGAACGCTGTCAACCTTTTGAAGAGATTGCTCGAAGCGGAATCGATGCGCTTCGATACGGTCCTATGAAGCCTGTCGGATTGATCGAGCCCGATACTGGTAAAGAACCGTATGCAGTCGTGCAACTCAGGAAGGAAAATATTTCCGGTTCCTTATTAGGCATTGTTGGCTTTCAAACAAGACTCAAGTGGAATGAACAGAAGAGAATTCTCTCACTTATACCTGCCCTCAGAGCCGTTGAGGTTGTTAGGTACGGGGTAATGCACAGGAACACATTTCTCGACTCGCCGAGGCTCTTGAACCCAGATCTACAATCTAAGATCAAGAGGGGGTTGTTCTTCGCAGGACAGATCAGTGGCCTCGAGGGATACGTTGAGGCTATAGTCTCCGGTAGGATTGTGGCGATGAATGTAAATCGTTTTGTTCGTGGTTGCGAAACCCTTATCCCCCCCAGTGATACTATGATAGGCGGATTGATACATCATGTCACAGTCTCGGGCAGAAGTCCTCTGAAACCTGTGTATGCGAATTTCGGTTTGCTTCCCGAAATCAAAATAAGGAACAGGAGAGAAAAGAACAGAGTGAAGGTAATTAGAGCGCAAGAGGAAATGCAACGCTTCCTGGAAGGGGTGGAGAAATGATTCTTATCAGTGAGCCGGTTTTTTCGCCAAGACCTTGGGGAGACCAGAACTTGAACAGACTTTACGGCATTCCTTCAAAGGAACCCATTGGTGAGGTCTGGCTTCTGTCTGATATTGAAAACATGAAAACGGGCTTGACTGCGGACTCGACAACAGTTTATCCAGAGAGTATTGTGGAGGAATTAGTAGGACATGCTTTGCCGAGATTTCCACTGATGGTTAAGTACATCTCCGCCAATGAATGGCTATCAGTGCAGGTCCATCCCGACGATGAACTTGCTAAACTCAATGAAGGAGAGCCTTGGGGGAAAAGCGAGTGCTGGTACTTCCTTGGGGAAGGCCAGGTTCTTGCGGGAATGAAGGAAAGAGAAAAGTCAATTCATGATATCAGGGAAAAAGACCTGAATCATATTCACCTGAGACGAGGAGATCTTTTGTCCCTGCCTGCCGGCATTGTACATGCAATAGGACCCGGTTCGAAGCTCATAGAGATTCAGCAAAACAGCGATATTACTTACAGGCTCTTTGACTGGAACAGGGGGCGGGAACTAAACCTCGATAGAGCATTAAATGTTAGCAAACCCTTTCTCATGCCAAAGCTTGAGGAGAAAATGAATCATTTCGAGTGGGAGTATTTCTCAATCGAGAAGACTTGTTCTTTCTCCGGAAAGGGAATCTGTATAACAATCGGAGATAAGCCTAGTTTATACGTTGTTATTGATGACCTATTCGAGATGGACACAGAGTTTCTTGCGGTTACTTTGGGGCCGTTCTGGGGTGGGGCTATATGAAGCGTGTGGCGGCAGTTGTGATTGCTTTGACCGTTTTGGCTCTCGCCTTTGCGGTTGACAACATCAATCTTCTCCTTTCCAAGGAGTACCTAATTGAATTGCAATCGCTAGACAGTCGTGATCAAGAAGCTGAAGCATTCCTGGCCATAGCAATTGGGCTCAAATATAGAGAGACAATTCAGCCGAATTACAAAGTGTGGTTCACCAACCTGTATTCAGGTCTTGAAGTGAATTTTCTTTCTCCGCAGCTGCAGGAAGGTCTTCAGATAGTAGAGGAACTGGTCTTCGTATCCACCGTCTCCGCATTAAATATGCTCTATTCTTCTGGGAGTAATGATGATCTGATCAAAGCAATTGCATTGAGAACTTTCTTCTATGACTGGATCGACACAAGGGATCCCAGGTCAGCGAAACAGATCGAAGAGACTGCCAACGACTTGATTGATGACCGACCTGGTCAGTATTTTCCTTACAAAGCTCTTTTGGAGCTATATTCTAGCGGCGGTTCAATGGACGTCCAGCGACTTCTAGAAATTCGTGAGACAATATTTTCTGAGAATATTGAGGGGTTGCTTGGAGACGATCTGATAGAGAGTGAATTTGTGGCGGGACTTGAAGAACTTGTAATAGATGATTTCTTGAGGCTGGGATCAGAGGACCCTCTTTCAAGATACTACGCTGCAATGTCGTACATTGAAACCGGAGAATCTCTGGCAGGTGTTGAGATCCTCGAAGATCTTGATCTGAATAAGATTTCACCTAGATTTGCTTCCAATGCTTCCTTGGTAATTGGAGACATGAAACTTGAAGAAGGCGATTTTGATGGAGCCATTGAGCGATATCAGGAGTCAGTAAGGTTTTGGTCCAACAATTCTCGGGCTATCAGGAATCTTGGAATGGCATACTATAAGATCAAGGATCGAGACTACTATGATCTGGCAAGATTCTATCTACAACTTAGTGGCTATGAAGATTTCGATTCTGAAGTGAGCTCGGCCTTGAGGGAACTGAGAAGGAGAGCAATATTTGAGTTGGCACTTGTTACAGTGGTTCCGCTGACGGTGGTAGTAGTTGTTGGACTCTTTCTGTTAGAATACGTTAGTAGAAAGAGAAAGAGTTCACAAGAACGGAAGGCAATGAGAGAAGACGGAGGAAACAATGAGGATTGATGTTCTTGATAAAGGTTTTGTTGAGCTAGTGGATCGGATGGGTGACGACTATTCTGCGGTCCAAGCTGCGAGAACTAGCTACGGCAAGGGATTAACAAACAAAGAGAGAGACGATCGCCTAATCCACTATCTTATGAAGAACGGTCATCATTCTCCCTTTGAACACATTGTGTTTAAGTTCCATTTGAAACTTCCAATCTTTGTGATGAGACAGCTTGTTCGACATAGGATAGCATCTATCAACGAGCGGAGTGGTAGATATACAGAGTTCGCAGAAGAATGGTATCTGCCGAGCGAAATAAGAACTCCCGACAAAGACAACAGGCAGGGTTCTGTTGTTAGTGACGACCCAACGCTGAATAGAACGGCGATCGAGATTATCAACAAAGCCTATAAGAACTCCTTTGATGCTTATTCTAAGCTTCTTGAAATTGGAGTTGCGAGAGAGGTGGCAAGGGTTGTTCTACCAACTTCAATGTACACAGAAGCTTACTGGACTATAAACGTCAGGTCGATGATGAACTTCCTCAACCAGAGGGCAGATTCACATGCGCAAGAGGAAATTCAGCAGTATGCAATCGCAATTGCAGAGATTCTTGAGACCAGCTGTCCTGTGACGTTTGATGCCTTTATTCAGCACAACTACACAGGTGATCTTCTCAACAAGGAGGTTAAGGGATGAGGTTATCCAAAATCATCCAGTTACTCGAATGTGAAGTGCTCATCATCAAAGATGAAGATCCTGAGATAGAGTCAGTGGGTGCTGCCGACTTGATGAGTGACGTACTGGCTTTTGGAGGCCCCGGAATGATTCTCGTGACGGGTTTGAACTCTCCTCAATGTGTTAGAACGGCTTCTGTGGTCGGAGCTGCGGCAGTAGTAATTATTAGAAAGAGAAATGTTCCCGATACCACTATTGAGCTGGCCCAGGAACTCGACATGCCTCTTGTTCATGCAAAGATGTCGATGTACAGAGCCTGCGGGATCCTATTCAGAGAGGGTCTTGGAGATTCTCTTGAGGAAGGCAAACATCTTGGCTGAAAGAAATGTTGATGACCTTCTTGATAAACTAAGGGGTTTATTCGCCGATATTACGGCAGAAGACATAATGATAAAAAGCGTTGTTACTCTCAGTAAGGATAGAACAATGTGGCAGGCTAAGGAGCTCATGAGAATCTGCAAGATTTCGGGTGTCCCCATTACCGATGGTGACAATCAGCTTGAAGGAATAGTCAGCATAGAAGATATAATTGTCGCTTTGGAAGGAAACTACATTACAGATTCAATAGAAAAACACATGACCAGGGACCTAATAACTTTCTCGCCGGAGACTAATCTTGAGATGTTAATTGAGCGATTCAACCGTTACAGGTACGGTAGATTTCCGGTAGTGGATTCTAACGGAAAGCTTCTCGGCATAATTTCCAAGAAGGACATAATCGGGGCGGTTCTTGACAAATTTAGGCTTATTTACGTTCACGACACGCGACGAAGGGAAGTGCTGGAAAGAAGCGTTGACTGGTTTGATAAGTCTTTGATTTCAGGTGACTATGTTGAAAAAACCAGTGCAGATTTCGTCTACCACATTGATTATACCGATATTGACACGGCGGGAGTCGGCTCTGCCAAGTTGAAGAGTTATTTGAAGACACTGACAGATGATGATACCCTCATAAGAAGGGTTTCGATTGCCTGTTACGAAGCTGAAGTCAACGTTGTAATCCATAGCGGAAGTGAAGGTTATATTTTTGCCTGGTACGATGAAGACGTTGCTAGAGTAAGGGTTGAGGATTATGGAAGAGGAATAGACAATGTTGAACAGGCGATGAAGGAAGGCTTCTCAACTGCTTCAGATCATGTTCGAGAACTTGGTTTTGGCGCTGGAATGGGTCTGCCAAACATGAGGAGATATTCGGACAAGATGGTTGTGGTCTCTGAAGCAGGAAAAGGGGTCGTCGTGGAAATGCACTTCTATCGGAATGGGAGGAAATGATATGAAGCTGAACGAACTAGTTCAAAAATGTGAACTCAGAGTGATCACAAGCTTACCTCTGGAGACAGACATATCAGACGCTTACATCGGAGATTTGCTTAGCGACGTAATGGGGAACGCCCCATCAGAGTCAATCTGGTTAACTGTTCAGTCTCATTTGAACATACTTGCTGTAGCCACAATTGTTGGAGCTAGAGCGATAGTTCTTTGTAATGGTCTGCATTTTGAGGAAGCTACGATAAGCAAAGCCGACGAGACAGGTGTTGTGCTTCTTGAAAGCGATGAAACGACCTTCAATCTTGCTTTGAAGCTAATGAAGAGTGGTTTGAAAGGTTGAATCGATTTGTCATTTCTTTGTGATTTTCATATTCATAGTTGCCTTTCTCCCTGTGCAGATATCACGATGACCCCTCGTGAGATAGCTTCAGTATGCGTATCGAAAGGGATCGATTGGGTTTCAATTACGGATCACAACAGTGCCGGGAATGTCAGGGTTTTCAGTAAAGTTCTGAGTAGAGCTGGAGTGTCTTTAATTCCTGGTATAGAAGTTCATACAGTTGAAGATGTTCATGTTTTGGCATATTTTCCAGAGGTTTCGCTAGTTGAGGCTTTTTCTGACTGGATTAGAAGGGAAAGGCTTCCGCATGTTTCTGTGGATCCAGAAATATCCGGTTATCAGTTGTTTGTTGATGATGATGATTCCTTTACCGGCGTGGAAGAATTCTGGCTTGGCCAACCAACTACTTTGAGCATTTCAGAAACTCTAGAAGCTGTTAATGATAACGGGGGTATATCAGTTATGGCTCATATTGACAGAAAGATGGGCCTTATAACTCAGCTCGGAGTTATTCCCGAGGAGTACAGAGAAGTACCGATGGAGATCTCTTTTAGAAGGACTTTAGTTGAAGGTTTTGAGGCAAGAAACATCCTTCACTCAAGTGATGCGCACAGTTTGAATGTAATCACACCCACTGTGTCCATTTCGGCGAAGACAAGGAGTTTTGAAGAGTTTAGGGCGGCGATTTTTTCGTTTGGAAGGGCGTTAGAAATAATATGGGACTAAGAACAATATCCGATCATATACTTGACATTGCTCAAAATGCAATAGATTCCGGAGCGAAAAAGGCTAAACTAAGAATCCAGGAGAAGAGAGGAAATTGCTTCTCTTTTTCAGTAATTGATTGGGGGAAGGGAATTCCTTCTGAATCTCTTGAGGCTGTCCTAGATCCCTTCTATACAGAGAAGAGAAAGAAAGTGAAATTCGGCCTTGGCCTCCCAATGCTGAAATTTGCAGCGGAGGCTACTGGCGGAAGATTCAGTATTGATTCAAAACTGGGATCTGGTACGGAGATAACCGCGTCTTTCTTGCTCTCCAGTGTGGATTGTCAGCCCGTGGGAGATATTCCCTCGACTCTATTTGCTGTAATTACTATGAATGATGATGTAGACTGGACAGTAGAGAGAGTTCTCGATGAAGATGGATATAAATTCTCTTCATCTCAGTTTCGAGAAGCTTTGGGGAACGACTGTTTCACTTTTCCAGTCAAAATGAAGATGATTCTAGGAATTCTTCAAGAGGCAGAAATATCACTGGGAGGTTTATCGAATGTCTACTAGAAGACTGTTTGTAATTATTGCATTGGTTCTGACCTCTGCTTTTGCTGCAGCAACTATGATTCCCACAAGAATCACAATTCTTGACAACAGAGTGATCTCAGATAATGAGGTTCTTGGGATGTTGAACATTCAACGTGGTAAAGAGATCAGCGATTCCGAAATCAGAGATGCATTGGAAAGAGTAAAGAGCAGTGGCTATTTTTCCGACGTCTACTACTCCTTTGATGAATCCTCTAACCTTTTATCAATACAGGTTAAAGAGTATCCCGTGGTGGATGTTGTAGTTGCGTTCGATGGACCAAAAGTCGTTGAAGAATCTGTTCTGGAGTCTGTTTCAGTTATTAAAAGTGGCAAGCCTATGAATCCCTCCAGACTTATGTATGACATTCCGCTCACTTTGGAAGCCATTGAGGCTGAATTAAGCGGAAACGGTTACATAGAACCGTTTGTCAAAGTAGATTGGGAAACAGATAAGAGCAGATCAGACATCTTTTCCGGCAACATTTCTGACAGGGTGAAGGTAACCTTCAAAGTCAAAGTCTCCTTCCTCTGGGAAATTACGATAGATGCACCTATTTCCGATGACGCAAAATCCTATCTCGCTAGTAAGCTGCAGATAAATTACTTGAAGAAATATTACGATACCTCGATTCTTATAAGGTGGATTAATTCAAAGAAAAAGTACGTCCCCAAGATAGAAGACATAAACACAGTTGTTCAGACAATTTACAGTACTTACTACGCTAATCGAAATGGCCATTGGGGACTTGACGACTTTACTTACCAAGCAATGATCGTGACGTTGAACAATGCTTTGAAAAGCGTGAGGCAGGTAACCCTTCCTGAAGAGGTGAAGGAAAGCAGCGCGTTATCGATGAGCATAACCTTTACACCTGTAGAATATGTGAAGTCTGATTTCAGTCTTAGGAGCGTTTTTGTTGAAGGAAACGTCAATCTCCAAAAAGGCGAAATCCTTCGGGAGACCGGGCTTATCGAAGGTCAAAAGGTTGACAACGAAGTCGCAACGAAGGCTATCCAGGCTGTTCAGGATTTGTACAGCGACAGTGGGTATCCCTTCATGAGAATCGAGCCAGCAATCGATGAGAAGATAGGTTTCTTCAGTCTCAAGATTACGGAGCCGCTAGTCAGAGATGTCACGGTCGAGTTTGATGGTCCAAAGAAGACACAGGACTATCTGATTAGTGAGAAGATAGTTATAGGAAAGAACAAGGTCTTGTCCTTAGATGAACTTAGAAACACCTATGCGTTCTTGAACAACACAGGCTATTTTTCCAAAGTGGACATCGTTCCCGTACCTGTCGGTACGGATGCTCTCGACGTCAATATCACGCTCAGGGAAACCGATAAGAATAACAAAATTGGCGGCGGCGGAGGCTGGCAGAATGGACTGAATCTCTATCTGGACCTCGGCCTTCTCAATGTTTGGGGTTACGGTCAGAACATTTCAACTACTCTCAGCGTTACGCTTCCCATGCCTAATAATAAGGAAATAGTTATCACTAACGGTGCCACTGAAACAACTACTAGAAGACCTGCCTTTGATGCTACGATCGGTTATTCAATACCGAAAATCGCTGGCTCTCGTCTTGATCTTGATACAGCCTTCAAACTAAAATTTACCGGATTTAATACGACTGTCGATTCAACGGATACCCTGGTTGAAAAGTCATCGCAGGAAACTGAGTTCATGTTTTCCTTGACTCCTATCTACAATATCTCGCCAGGACAGAAAGTTGGATTCACTGCCGGCTATGAATACTTGATGTCCGAGAGTCAGGTTTCCACAGCGACCAAGGCATCAACCGGAACAGAGACAGGCAGACTATCCGAAAGTTTTGACGGTCTCTTCACCGGTTTGAGCTACGAACTTACGACTCGTGATGATCTTATGAGGCCGACGATGGGAAGCGAGTACCTTGCAGGGTTGAACGTCAGAGGGATATTTGGAAAGGAAAACAAGTTATTTGTATCAGGTTACGTAGAATATAGGAACTTCATGTCTATAGGAGATCCAGTTCTCGGATTCAGAATAAGAACTCAGCAGTTATTCCCTCTTTCTCCTCAGGGGGTCTTCAGGAGCTATTTGTTGAGCCCCGACACATTCATTAGGGTAAGAGGTTCACAGAGTATAGGTCAAAACGCGTACGGGGTAACCGTCGGTTCTGCGCAGTTAAGATATCCGCTTACGCCTGAAGCTTCATCAATACCAGTAGACGTTGTAGGGTTTGGCGATCTGCTTTTCTATCGCAATACCTCTGGTGGAGATGTTATTGGAGGTAACTTCCTTGCAGACTTCGGTCTCTGTTTGGATATCTCAATACCTATGATTGGACTAGTCAGACTGGGTTATGGATATAATACTTATCTGGCTGATCAAAGTTCGACGACTGGGAAGCCCTATTATGGAACACCCTTCTTTGGTTTCGGACCTGCCTTCTGATAGAACAAAAAAGCGCGGCGTCTGCCGCGCTTTTTTCTATACCATCATCTTATTGTGTGAAGGAAGTTCAGAACAGAGGACGAGTTGGCAACTGGATTATACCCGCCTTCCTGAACTATCAGTTTCTGAACATCAATTTCACCGATGAGCCTTCCCATCATTGAGAAGTCTTCATCATTCAAATTGAAGTGGCCAATGCCGTCGTTCTTGTGGCCGTCAATTCCCAAGGAAATAATGAGCAAGTCTGGAGCAAAGTCATCTATCTCCTGAAGAGCCTTTGAAAGTGTGCGCATGTATTCAGGACCTTCTGTCCCGCCGGCAAGCGGAAAATTCATGTTAAACCCTTCTCCAGAATCTGAACCTATCTCCCATGGATTACCGCTTATCCACGGATAAAATATCTTTGGATCACCATGGATTGAAACATAGAAGACTGTGTCGTCATAATAAAAAATCTCCTGGGTACCATTGCCATGATGAAAATCAACATCCAGAATCGCAACAAAACCCCTCGTGTGCTTCTGGTAATACCTGGCAGCAATTGCCGCGTTGTTGAAGTAGCAATAACCTCCGCCAGTCGATATTCCAGCATGATGTCCAGGCGGTCTGCATAGCGCATAGGATACACTTTCGCTTTCAAGAATAGAATCTACAGCATTCAGGGCTGTGGAGACGGATGCTAGGGCTCCAAGATAGCAGCCCGAAGTGACTGGGGTACCTGTGTCAAAAAGCTTATCATACCCAAAAACCTCTGGAAAGTATTCTCTGTCTTTTGATACAGATAGACTCTTTTCTTTTAACCATTCTACATATTCAGGTGTATGAACCTGGTATACATGAGAACAATGGTAGTCACGCGGTTCCTTAATCTGGAATCCAGACGATTCCAGAGCACTCCGAATTGCCTCAATTCTCTCCGGTTTGTCTGGATTTTCAATCCAAATCCCATCTTCAAGCTCTTTCATTGGCAGATGAAAGAGATGTCTTCTATCGTAAAAAACCATCAACTGTCTGTCACCCGATTCTCATCGACCTTAATTTCAAGTTTATCAACTCTTTTCTGGTGACGGCCGCCTTCTTCTGACGAGCTGAGAAAAGCATCAACAATCCAACTTGCCAGTTCGCTGCCAATCAGTCTGCCTCCGAGAACAAGAACGTTAGCGTGGTTGTGTCTTCTGGCAAGCGCTGCCATCTCGGGGAAAAAGCATAGAGCTGCCCGAATGCCTCTGTGCTTGTTTGCCGCAATCGACATCCCAATTCCAGTTCCACAAAGCAAAACGCCAAAATCTGCTTCCCCATTCGTTACTGATCCACATACCTTCTGAGAAAAGTCAGGATAGTCCACCGAATAGGTGCCCGATTCCGGACCAAGATCATATACTGTGTGACCCTTTTTCTCTATGTATCTAACGAGATAGGATTTCAGCTCATATGCAGCGTGATCAGAACCAATCGCAATCTTCATCTTATGACTCCTAATTTTTCAAATTACTTGTACCAGCGGAGGACTCCGGAAAGCCGGCCCTGTATCTTCACTCTATTTGCTTCTACGACGATAGGAAGCATCTCCGGATTTGAAGGCACAAGTCGAATCTTTGGTCCTTCGTTTTCATACTTCTTGAGAGTAGCGTACTCATCATCTATTAAAGCCACCACAATGTCGCCATTATTCGCCCACTCCTGTTTTCTTATAATCACGAAGTCGCCATTTACTATATGGGAATCAATCATACTGTTGCCGGTGACTCTCAACATATAGTACTCAAATCCTCTTCTAATCATCCAAAGAGGAACTGGGATCTTCTCTTCTTCTGTTTGAACAGCCTGTACTGCTTCGCCCGCTGCAACATTGCCGATGACAGGGAGCATGACCACATCTTCGCCAGGTGTCAGTGAAGAACCGTCTGGGCTTTTTAAGACTCTTATTCCACGAGAGACACCTGTTCTTTCGATGTAGCCCTTCTTCTCCAGAGACTCGAGATGTTTTGCCACTCCCCGAGGAGAAGAAATGTCAAAATCTCTACAGATGTCTCTGATGCTTGGCGGGTAACCATAAAGCTTAATGAAGTTCTCGATGTACTCCAGAATCTTCTTCTGTTTCTCCGTCAGCGTCAATTCATGACACCCCCTATTCTCGGCCGGGATCTCAGTCAACTACTACAGCCATCGTCGCAACGATATCGTTTTCTTTTAGATCCACTATCCTGACTCCCTTGGTCACTCTTCCAGTGGGTCTAACCTGGGAAATGGGGATTCTTATTGACATCCCTGACTTGGTAGCAAGTATCACTCCATCATCGCCATTAACCACAAGAGTTCCAATAACTTGACCAATCTTCTCCAGCCCATAAATATTCTTCACTCCCAAGCCGCCCCGGTTCTGACATCTGTATTCTGAAATGCGGGTTCTCTTGCCGCCGCCTTTCTGAGTCGCAGTGAGAAGAAATCTCTCATCTTCGGCCGCTACGATGTTAGCTCCGACGACTTCATCGTTCTTCTTCAGCCTGATTCCCATCACGCCCGCGGCGCTCCTGCCCATCGAACGTACCTGTTCGAGAGAGAATCTAATCACCATACCATTTTTCGTAGAGATAATAATTGTGTCATTCTCTTTTGTTGTAAGCGACGCATCAATAACTCTGTCGCTTTCGTTCAAGCTGATAGCCTTGATTCCGGACACACGGACATTAAGGAAGGCCTCAAACTCAGTCTTCTTTATCTTGCCGGAACGGGTTGTAATGACGAGATGCTTTCCTTTAACCTCTTCCCTTCTTGTTGAAAGAACGGCCTGAACGTTTTCGTCGGGGTCGATCTTTATGTAATTTGCAAGGAGCTTTCCCTTTGAGTCCCTTGAAGAGTGATCAATTATGTGATTGCTCAGCACGTATGCTTTGCCCTTCGAAGTTATGATAACAGTTTTGCTAAGCCTCGTAGTCGTCAGTATATTGACGACAAAATCCTCTTCACCTGTTCGTACTCCAATGACACCCTTACCGCCTCTGCCTTGCTTCCTGTAACTTTCGAGAGGAGTTGACTTTATGTAGCCCTTCTTCGTTACCATGAGAACGATTTCTTCATCGGGGATCACATCTTCTATGTTGAAATCCGTTCCGTTTCCTAGATCAATTTTGGTTCGCCTTGCATCACCATACTTTTCTTTTATCTCACCGAGTTCTTTCTGAATAATCTCGTAAACCTTCTCATCACTCGCGAGAATCAATCTGTATTCGTTGATTTTAGCGACTAAATCTCTGTATTCATTGAGAAGCTTCTCAATTTCCATTCCTGTCAGTTTTCCCATTCTCATGTCAAGAATTGCGGAACTTTGCTCCTGGGTTACTTCAAGAGTCTCCATTAGGTTTTTTGAAGCTTCCTCAGCATTTGCCGAATTGCGAATAATGTCAACAACTGTATCGATGGATCTTGTAGCCTTAGTCAAACCCTCAACAATGTGCGCTCTTCTTGATGCCTGCTCAAGGTCGTATTCAGTCTTGGCTCTAATTACATTGAACCGGTGAGAAAGAAAGCCCTGAAGAATTTGCTTGAGATTCAGTACTCTTGGGCGCTTCTTCTCGTCGATAACCAGCATGTTCACGCTGAATGTCGTCTGCAGTTGGGTGTGCTTGAACAGGAGATTAAGAACAACATTCGGGTCGGCTCCTCGTTTCAACTCTATTACTACTCTGAGTCCCTTTTGATCGGATTCATCCCTAATATTCCTTATCTGGAGATCGCGATGGTTCTGAGTGGCATTAACGATTTGTTGTATGAGATCTGCTTTCGATGTATTGTAAGGTATCTCATGAACAACAATTTGAGAACTTCCCGCCGACTCCTCAATCTCTGCAATTGCCCTGACAGTCATGCGGCCCTTTCCTTCCTGATAAATCGATGGAATCGATCCTGCATCCATTATCATGCCGCCAGTCGGAAAATCAGGTCCTTTAACGTATTTTAGAAGGTCGGAAACCGTACATTCAGGGTCACTAATTAGCAGATTTACGGCTTCTACAATCTCGATTAGATTGTGCGGAGGAATGCTAGTCATCATTCCGACAGCGATTCCAGAAGTACCATTGAGAAGTAGATTGGGAATCTTAGTTGGAAGCACATCTGGTTCAGAAAGAGACCCATCAAAGTTGGGCAGCATTGGGACTGTGTTCTTATCGATATCCTGAAGAAGTTCTTCAGACAAGGATTGCATCCTTGCTTCGGTGTATCGCATTGCAGCTGGTGGATCTCTGTCGATTGACCCAAAGTTGCCCTGTCCCTCAACAAGGGGATAACGCATCGAGAAAGATTGAGCCATTCTGACAAGGGCATCGTATATAGCGGCGTCACCGTGTGGATGGAACTTTCCCATGACCTCTCCAACGATACGCGCGCTCTTCTTGAAGCCTTGGTTATGGCGAAGACCAAGTTCCGACATTCCGAAGAGTATTCTTCTTTGCACGGGCTTCAAACCGTCACGCAAGTCAGGAATAGCTCTACCTACAATTACGCTCATTGAATAGAGCATATATGAATTAATCAGTTCATCGTCGATGTTCTTATGAATTATCTCTTCAGGCAAAGACGTTATCCTCCTCTAATCGTTAAGAAACTTTTGCGCCGGGAAGCAGATCCTTATGTACAGTCAGTAACGAAAGCGAGTCTCCAATCTTTGCAGCTAGAATCATCCCGTTCGACTCTATTCCCATTAACTTTGCAGGCTGCAGATTTGCAACGACAACTATTTTCATACCAATTAGCTCATCTGCACTGTAGAACTGAGCAATACCAGCAACTACCTGTCGCCTTCCGAATTCTCCCAAATCAAGCTGCAATCTCATGAGCTTTCTTGACTTAGGAACAATCTCTGCTTCAATAACACTAGCCACTCTTAGCTCAACCTTTGAGAAATCGTCTATGCTTATCAAAAGATTATCCTTAGCTTCTGCCAGCATGTCTTCGTTCTCCACTTCTGTCACCTTCCTGTGTTTTTCAGTATCGATTCTTGGAAAGATCGGCTCGCCGTGACGGACTTCATTACATGCAGGCAAGGCTGCCCAATTGAGATCTTTGAAAGTCATTTTCTCATCAAGGGCCAGTCTCTTCCTGATCTCGCCAGCCGTTTTGAACATCACGGGCTCTATCATTAGCGAAACGTTTTTCAGGACACGAACCAGATTGTGCAAAACAGAGTTCAGCCGTTCTTTACTCTCAAGATTCTTTCCCAGCTTCCATGGTTCAGTCAAGTCGATATATTTGTTGCCAAATCGAATGAGTTCCCAAATTCCTTCAAGAGCCTGAGTAAACTTCAGCTGATCCATTGACTCCCGATAAGTTGAGAATGTGCGTTCAGCAAGCTCTCTAAGAGTATCATCTACTGGATCTTCGATGCCCATTTCAGGTACAAGACCCTTGTTGAACTTCTGAATCATAACAATTGTCCGATGTAGAAGATTTCCCAGATCGTTTGCAAGATCGGCATTGATCCTTCCTATTAGATTGTCCTCAGAAAAGTCGCCATCTCTACCGAACTGGATATCCCGCAACAGGTAATATCTCAAAGAGTCGTTTCCATAAATATTTACAAAAGCCATTGGACTGATAGCATTACCAAGCGATTTGGAAATCTTCTGACCGTTTACCGTCAACCATCCGTGCGCATAAATCTGTTTTGGCAGAGGTATCCCCGCAGAGATAAGCATTGCGGGCCAAATAATAGAGTGGAAACGATTGATCTCTTTTCCAATGAGATGTACATCTGCAGGCCAAAATCGCTCGAAAGTCTCGTTGTCATTAGGAAAACCGATGGCACTGAGGTAATTAATGAGGGCGTCTACCCAAACATAGATTACGTGTTCTGGATCATCGGGCATCGGTACTCCCCAATTGAAAGACGTTCTCGTTATACTTAAATCCTTCAGTCCGGATTCAAGAATTCTCAGCATTTCATTCTTTCTAAAATCCGGTTGGACAAACTCTGGGTTCTCTTTGTAGAGTTTGAGAAGAGGATCATTGTACTTCGAAAGTCTAAAAAAGTAGTTCTCTTCACTCACCCATTTCACTTCGCGGCCGCATTCTGGGCAAGTCTTCCCTTCCTTCAGATCTTCCTCATTCCAGAAAGTTTCATCTGGTATGCAGTACCACCCTTCGTATCTTCCCTTATATATATCACCGTTTTCCTTTAGTCGTGAAACGAATTCCTGCACGGTTCTCATGTGATTCTCATCAGTAGTTCTCACGAACCCATCGTTCGTCAATTCAAGCTCTTTCCATAGCTTTCTGAATTTCTCGGCCATTATATCGCAATATTCTTGAGCGTTGATATTTCTCGTTAGAGCTTCATTTAAGACCTTTTGACCGTGCTCATCGGTGCCAGTGAGGAAGAATACTTCATAGCCGGAGAGTCTCCTGTATCTGGCGATCACATCTGCAACTATTGTGGAATAGGCAGAGCCAATGTGAGGCTCGCTATTTATGTAGTATATTGGCGTGGTAACATAGAACTTCTTCACAGGACACCTCCAGAAGTATTATATCATTTACCTAGCTAAATGTATACCAGGAGAAATCACTCAAAGCGTTTCGAAGAGCGAGATTAAGCTTTGTATCTGATCAACGGTTTTTTCCGGAAGATTGGGCGTCTTCCCAATCAGATCCCTATTTAGACTGACCACTCTTTCGAAAACATCTTTCAGGTTTTGCTCGAAGCTACTTAATTCTTCTCCAGAGAGATTTGATCTGCCCCACTGTACTGCGAATTGCAGTGTTTCGTCTGGAGTTGCCGGTCCCATGTTCTCACAGGCCCATACATGTTTTTCTGCAACAGAAAGGATCTTCAATTTCCTTTCTTCAACTGTGTCAAGAATAGAGGGGATCGAATTCAAATACTCGATATAAATGTCTTCCCAATCTGGATATCTGTTCCAGGTGCCGGGAAGGAGATGAATTCCCAGATCAAACCAGTACGTAGCTCTATTGCTACTTTCGTATACCAGATCAATAATAATCTGCCGAAACTCTTCGCTCCCTCCGAAGGCCGCATTGATAACGCTCTCTCTTGAATTCACGAAGTTGTAGTATTTTTTGAGTTCGCTATTTATGCTAGTGTAGAGTCGTCCAAGAATCCTCGGGGTCTGGCGCTCACTGAATAATATTGTTGAGGACTCATAGTAGTCGGCAGCGTCGAGTATCATCTGAATCTGTGTTATAAAGTAGAGCTGTAAGCCCGATACAAACTCAGCATTGTCGAAGACCGAAGCATGCTTTTCGAAGAACTCACCGAATGGAAGAGTTCTGATGTTAGTTCTGTGAACAGGAATTATTTCGGGATCTCCCTTGAACTCAAGTATTATGTCAGAGGTATAATCATCCTTTCCAGTTAGAATGGCCTTCATGAGCTCCGGGTTGTCTCTTGCTGTCTCAAGTCGTTGTGTCTTTGTTCCCAGGCCGGCAATATACCAAAGAGGTTTACCAAATACGGGATACAGTCTATTTGAGAGTTTGAAATCCGCAATAGCCTGCTCATAGTATTCAGCCGATTTTGAAATGTAGAAGTTGTACTGGTTGATACGGTTGTCTATTTCATCAGTCAATCTTCTAATCTCGTTCTGACGCTCTTTCTCGGCTTGCTCAAGAAGATCTATTTGATTTGCGCCCGGATACTTTGACCGGATTTCAGTGCCCTTAACATCCATATAACTAGAAACGTCCGCCAGATATGAGTAATTGCCAGTGAAATTTGCAATTTCACTCTTGGCTTTTTGGAGAGCACTGAGATTAAGATTTTGTGCCTGATTGAAGTAAGCAAGATAATACTGTTGATTGGTCTGCCCGGTCCTGAAGAATCCTTCACCAAGAAAGGCCGTTGTCTTGAGGAAGATCAAGCCACCGGACAGAGTAAATAGTATTACTGCAGTCAGAGTCCTCGATGCAATTTTCTTCTTGAGATCTGGATTGAAGTACTTTCCTACAGCAACAGATCCCAGGAAAATTGCGAGCATGAGATTCGGCTGCATATGAAGAGGAAACTCAAAAAAACTGTGAACTGCCAGGGAAAATATCCCCGCTCCCAGGGAACCATAAATCAACAGATCCCTCTTGTTGTCGATTTTGAACAAATTCTTGAGGTACCTGAATACCAGCAGACCCACCATCAATACAATGAAGAGGAGACCGAAAATTCCCATCTCTCCCAAACCCTGAACGTAATCATTATGAGTCCTCTTGAAGTTATTCCAGACAAGCATGTAGTCGGGGTTATGTTCCAGCACCTGAGGGCTGTACAGCAAATGGTAGAGCTGGAACGTACCGATTCCAGAGCCAAAGGGAATTCTCAACTTGTTGCTATCGTCTAGCCACTGGAAGATTGAGTTGTACCAGGCCGAAAATCTCTCATTCCACGATCCCGATGAAGTCAGTGCATATTCCAACCTGGCCGTTATATTGATTTTCCCATCTCCAGACAGAGGAGAAGGTGTCAAGTACATGTACGATAAAACTCCAATGATTATCAAAGCTATTAGAAGGAAGATCAGAGAAAGCCTTTTGAATTTCCTGCTTTCAGAATCTTCAAGCGCTTCGGGTTTCTTTCCCCTCTTCAGGAAGAAATAGAGGAGTAGGAAGAGAAGGTTTCCGAAGAATATTGCTGTTATGACAGTTCTAGTCTGAGAAACAAATACAGAACCGACCATCGGAACTAGAAAAATGACCATGACGCTCTTGAGAATCAACTGTCCAACAGGTTTCTTGAAGAGCAAGCCAAGTGGTTTTCTAGAAATTATGAAATAGAATATCATGGGGATGGTCATCCCCATATAATCGGATACGAAGTTTGGATTTCCAATTGTCGATCTTGCGGAGGCTCTTGCAAATGGTTCTCCGACTTTTCCTAGAAAGATATCGAACCCCAGATAGAAGTTGAGCAGTGCATCTATGGCAACTGCGGCTGCTCCTATAACAAAGAACAGCATTACAACCTCAATTTTCTCAACCGTGTCCCATTTGTTCGAAATGTAAAGGGCTGTGAAAGAGAGAAAGACAATGTAGAGAGCGATCTCTAGAGAATACCTGAAATATTGGGGATTATCAATTGAAACAACAATAAGCGAGAGCAAAGCAGCGATTCCGACCCCGAAAAACGCTAGATGAACGAATCCGAATTCGATGGGAATTTCTTTCTTTTTCAGCACCATAGAAAGAAAGATAATTGCGAATCCTACAACGTAGAAAAGATGCTTCCCTGTTGAGGGTTCATGCGTAAATCCCTTGGTCACAAATAAAGGGATGAATAGGGTCAAAATCAAATAAACAACGGTTTCGAAATCTATCAGGTGTTTCTTCTCTGTCATCTAGACCACCTCATTAAGCCACTTCATCCGCTCTCAAATGGTACGGCTGATCGCGTTAGCTTCTCTCAACAAAATCATTCGAGACTATCCGTATTATTGATACCTTTGATTACTTCTCTTTGCGCTTTCTTCTTTTCTGTTTCTTTCCTTCTTCATTGTAATAGTAATAGTAGTGGTAGTAATAGCTTGAGTTCTTCTCATCAACTCCATTGACTATTACCCCAAGAATCTTGACCCCAACTGTCTTCAAGTTCTCAACGACTATCCTCAAACCATCCTTTATTGCTCTTCCGGGTCTTACCACAAGTACAATTCCGTCGAGCTTGTTCCCAACCAAAGATACGTCGGAAGTGACAACGGCAGGTGGCATATCTATCAAAACCCTGTCATATCTCTGCTTCAATTCAGAAAGGAAAGTGTCGATCTTTTTCGACGAAAGGACTATTGTGGGATTCGGGGGAATGCTGCCCACTCCTATGAAATCCATGTTTTCAGCGTAGTTCTCGACAACTTCATCAATTGATGCAGTTCCCATTATTACATCTACCGCGCCCTTGCTTCTCTTGCCTGCCTTAAGTATCTTTTCGATCCTGGGGCGACGCAGATCAAGGTCCAGGAGAACTACTCTTTGACCGCTGTTTGCCATTGAATAGGCAATATTCGCAATTACAAAACTCTTTCCTTCAGTAGGTAGAACCGATGTAACTGCCACAGTTTTTCCCTCGCCCATCGTGAAGGAGAGGTTGCTTGCTGCAAGTTTTATCGACTCTGAAGAAGGTGCCGTTGGGTTTTTCTCGACATACATCTCTTCTCTTGTGCCTTCAATGTTTGGAATTCGACCGATAATGGGTTGCCTACTGAATCTTTCGATTTCTTCTTCGGTTTTGAGAGTCTTGTCGAGATACTCGGCAAGAAAAACCATTAGCATTCCAAGAAAAATCCCTAAAACTCCTCCAATGGCCAGAGATAGCTTTTTGTTAGGTTTCACGGGCGACTGAGGCACGGTCGCGGGATCGACAATAGCTGCGTTTCCAACTACGGCAGCTTCACTGATCTTCGCCTCTTCAAGTCTCTCAAGAAGCAGAGTGTACAGGCTCTCTTTCACTGCTATTTGCCTCTCCAGATCGAGCAGCTGTTGCTCTTTCGCGGGTAGATTTCTCAGTTCAGACTGATATTGATCCCTCAGGAGAGCTACCGCCTGAATCGAAGCTTGAAGGATTTGAAATCCGGCTTCTGAACTGATGACGCCTGTTATTATCTGCTGGTATGCGGGATTCAGCGTCATACCCTGCCCAGAGACTATGAACTCATTCTGAATTTGCTCTGCAATCAGGCTTTCAGTCTTCGAAATCTCCGTGATTTTCGATCTAACTCTTGGGTCGGTTTTTGGATACTGTTCTTCCAAGGAAGCAAGTTCAACTTGAAGAGTAGCGAGGTTCTGCCTCAGACTGGTCAGCACAGGATTGACAGAAAAACTCTCAGATGTCTGCACCCAAAGTGCCTTTATGCTTTTCGAATCATCACTATCGAAGTCATCGAGCATACTCTGATAAGTTTCGATTTCGGCCTTTTTCTCCTCAGCAGATATCATAAGCTCATTGTACTGATTGTCATAGCCGCTAAGCATCTGAAAGAGCTGGTCGGCATGCTTGTCCAGGACATAGATACCTGTCTCCTCTTTAAACTGTTTAATTTTATCTGTAGCCTCATTCAGATCGCTCTCTAGAAGTGGAATCTGTGCTTCAATGAATTCTCGTTTCCTTGTCAGGTCTCTTTTTGAGAGTTCTGCCAATTTAGTGTTGTAAACATCGGCCAGGGTATTTGCGATGTCCCTTGCAAGAATGGGTTCTTTGTTCTGTACGGAGACTCTGACAATCCTGGTATCTTTAACAGGTGATACGGTTATCATCGACGAAATGCTTCGCGTGAGAGAGGTTATAAGATCGCGGTCCGAATATCCTTCAGATAGCAGCCGGGCCTTCGCTTCTTCTGAATAAACCCTGTCAACCAAACCCAAAACTTCAATTATCTCTTCAATATTAGTTCTGCTTTTGATCAGTTCAACTTCTGTCGAGATGTTTGATCCTGAACTTCCTGTAAGTGAACTACTGAATAGATCACCTACTGAAGATTGAGAAGTAGGATCAACCTTGATGGTGACGCTGGCTTCATATATGGGTGTAGCGAAAATTAGGTAAATTCCTGTGACAACAACCACGGCCAGTACAATTGAAACGAAAAGAATCATTCGTTTCTTAAACATTCTAAAAATGTCTTCAAGAGTTAGTTCCCTATAATCGCTACCCTCGAACTCGCTCACGAAAGCACCTCCATCTATAGATAATAGTCATTCAGAAAAAGTTCGTATCGATCATCGCCGAAATCTATGAGCAGTCTTCCGTCGTTTATTCTGTGCTTGTCGCTTCCGGTGACGTCGGCAGTTCTCTCTTCAATAAGAGCTTTGGCTTTTGGATCTCTATCAAGACTGTTCCAGTTTACCTGAAATAGAACTCCCATGTCCCTAAGCCGCGAGATATCCCCTGTAAGCTTCGTTTTTCCAAAGAGGAATCCACTTTTCTTGAAGAAGTAATCATACCTTTCCACGTGAGCGAGCAAAACCCTGAAACCTTTTGCTTGAAGCTTCTCTATCACTTCGAAAAGGTAATGAGGTTTTTGCTGAGTTGGAAGCTCAACCAAAATAATATCGGACTCACCCATAGAAATCAGGTTGCGTTCAAGAACCTCGGGCCTTAGAAATATCTCAGAGCCAAGCAATACCTCGACTGAATGACCGTTCAATTCAGACTCAAATTCATTCCACCTTTTCATGATCTCCGATGTGCTTGTTGGACTCCTTGGAGACAAGAAATGTGGTGTCAAGTATAATCTCTCGACTCCTTTTACTTTCATCTCTTCCAGGAGCGTAATTGACTCCTGAATACTTTCAACACCGTCATCTACTGCCGGAAGCAGATGACAATGAGAATCAATGTTCAATACAGTTCAACCTCACTTGAAAATGCCGACAGCAGAATTCACTATGCTGAGGGATGAAGCAACAATCGACATTATATCTTTTATATTGACGATCGACGATTGAGGAACGAATATGATGTTGCCTGGCAAAAGTGGAACACTGCCCTTTGCAGGCTTCCCCTTCTGCTGATCGAGGTCAAGAACAAGCGGTTGCTCTTCAAGATTCTGGAATAGCAGCGCATTACCGAGTACGGCATAACTGGTCGGACCGCCGGCCTCGATTACCGCTTCAATTGCAGTCATGCCTTCATAGAATCTTACTACTCCAGGTCTCTGTACTTCACCGAAAACGTACACTCTGGCCGGTTCAGAATAAGGTACGTAGATAGTTGATCCAGGAGAAACGACCTTTCTAGTAAGTGAGATGAAGTCCTCTGGTGTAGTGGATATCTCTTCGGTTTTTCCTTCCGAAGAAATGAATATTCGTCCTCTCGTTTCAAAGTTGGATAGACCGCCAGCAAGGCTTAGAAGTTCGGCAAGTGATAGATCTCCATATTCCGAGACCGAAAACACTCCCGGCGACTTCACGTCACCAATTACTGTGACGAAAGACTCATAGTTCTTCAGTGCAACTATAGTATCCTCATCTGCCAGGTGGCTTCTGGCCAACTCCTCAGTTTTGCGCGCATCGATTAGCTGGACTCTTCCGTCACTTCCTACAAGGCTTAACGTAGTCACTGATTGATCAAGTCCTCCCGCTACTGCAATTACCGTCGCTATAGAAGGCCTGGCACCATCGATTTCGTACTTTCCGGGCCTTGCGATTTCTCCGAGGATCGTAACAGAAATGGATGATTTGCTTGATACATAGACAAACGAGTTGTCTGAAAGCGAATCTCCACGCTTCTGCAGGACAGATGTAGTGAATTCGTTATAGAACTTCCCATCCTGAACTGCTATCTTGTCAACGATGTTCTCATCTATGAGGCCTCCGGCCCTCGCCAGTGTGTCAGATAGAGAATGACTCTCATCGGGATTGAAAGTGTACAGGCCGGGGCTGTTAACTGCACCTAGAACAGTAATTCGAATTACCTGCTTTGGCACTAAAACTGTGCTGCCAGCCTCAATAGAGGCATCCTTTCCTTCGTTCTTGATCTGAGAAAGACTCATTGGGAGGATCTCTCCAGATGGCAGCAAAATCCTTATTTGATCAGCAGCAGAGGCCTTTTCTCCCCCGGCTCTTGCCAGTATCCTCAGAATCGTTATTTCCTCTTCCAATGCAAATTCGTATTTGCCCGGTGAGTTAACCTCACCGCTGACATATATGAACCGATCATCTCCAGCTACGTAAACAGTTTGACCACCGGCCAACGGCACATCGTTTCCTTCGACAAGATCAAGCCAAAAAATCTCCCTGTCATGATCACTAATTTTGATGTTGGTTGCAGCTCTCTCAGTTAGTCCACCGGCCTTTGAAATCGCCAGTAGCACTGTTGGAGATTCATTTTTAGCAAATTCGACCATACCCGGGTTCTTAACCTCTCCAATTACACTTACTCTAACTGGTTCATATATCGGGACATAAACGAAAGAACCATCCTCCAGGCTCAAATCCAGTGCCTTTCCAAGGAGTATTGGGTCAACGCTCGCTGTGGTTGTTCTTCCAAAGGGATCAGTAATTTGAATCTTGTTGCCTAGAGCCAGTGGGGTCATTCCTCCCGCGCGAGCAAGGAGAGTTGTCAGAGTGATTTTGTCTCCAGGTTCAAACTGCACCAACCCTGGATTATTTACGGCACCGACCACAAAGACCTGGCGTACTACATCTGGATAGACAACTATCGATCCTGGCGACAGGATCATATCGTTGTCTTTGAGATCCGAAATTTGCCGTTCCCTCTTTGATCCATCCGGAAGGATTACAGTGACCCTACCACTTGAATCAAAGTCGAGCTGATTCTGTTTTGCGAGAGCTGTTCTCAATGTAATCTCTTCGTTACTTGCAAAATCGACTCTTCCGCCTTTCTCTCTAGAGATTACATAGACAAATCTACCGTAAGTCTCAGGAACATATATTAACGAGCCGCTCGCTATCTGCGGGTCTTGAATTGAGCCTCTAAGTATTTCCTGAAGATCAAGCCTTCTTCTCCCACTCACATCGACAATTTCGATCTCCGCAGTTAGAGGGTCAGTCAAACCGCCCGATATGGCAATGAGTTTAGTTAACGTTGGGTTTGACTCTTCGCGACTTATCAGCTTCATTCCCGGTTCTCTCACTCCGCCTAGAATGTAGACATATTTCGAAGCCATTTCAGGAACAAAGACGGTGGCGCCGTCTGGGATGCTGGGAATAGGATCACGCGAAAGATCTTCTACTGAATAAGTGACTGTTGAAGCAGACTTAGAGTCAATTACTGCAATATTGTATCTGTCGGCCAGATCGGTAATGCCGCCTGCGGCGGCAATTACTGTCGAAAGATTGAAAGGAATGACCGGCTTCAGGGTGACCGTACCGGGACTTCGCACCTGGCCAAGCACATTTGCCACATTGCTTGCCTGAGGATAGAAGATCACACTTCCGGTTTCCAGCTTCCAATCGGATTGTCCAAGAGAACTTACCGGAATCTCAAACTTGTCACCTTCTGGCGAAATTACCAGAATTTCTTTTTCTGATGAAATCTCCACAAGATTCAGTTTTGCAAGAGCATTTCTCAAAGTGATACTCTCTCCTGCTGAAAAATCAACCTTACCACCACTCTCTTCCGAGATTACATAAACAAACCTATTATCAATTCTGGGAACGTAGATCAAGTCATCATATTTGATTGAAGGGTCTTTGGAAGCACCTCTTAGAACTTCATCAAGATCAATTTCGGTAGCATCAGAACCTGAGAGAATCTGTATAGAAGAAATATCGGCATTCTGCGTGAAGCCTCCACTTGTACTGATCGCGCGGGTTAACAAGAGGTCATCTTTGTCAAGCTCAACTTTCCCAGGTCTTCCCACCTCTCCGAACACATATATCCAGGTACTGGTATCGGGGACTATTACAATCGAACCCGTTTCAAGGCCATAGTCGTCAAAAGATAGTCTGGAAATTGATAAAAGTTGACTCCCGCCTGATGCGTCAATGATTGAAATTTCCTTGTCTGAACTGAGATTAAGTAGATTAATTTTCGCCAGCAAGTTCCTAAGAGTGAAGGACTCCTTCTCGCTAAAATCGACTCTTCCGCCCTCTGTTGAAGAGATAACGTACACGTATCGTTGTTCCTTTTCCTTGACGTTAACTATTGACTGAGGACTTAGAATCAGAGGGCTTTTCGTCGATTCCTCAACAGAGAACAATCTAGTCCCTGACTCGGTTACTAACTCGACCATACCTGCGCTCTGAGTGACTCCTCCGGACTTGGCAATTGCCTTTCCAAGAGTAATCTCTTCGAAGTTAGCAAATGGTATTGAACCGGGATTCATGACCTCGCCAGTTACGAACACGTTCTTCTCTCCGCGAGGTAATATTATCATCGATCCAGGCTCCAGTTCAGCGTCTTCTTTCTGTGAGAACTCTAATCGCTCTCCTGAAGGCTCTACCACAACTATCGAATCTTGATTTGTGGGATCGTAAAGATCAACCTTCACCAGCGCGCTCAGAAGAGAGAGTTTTTCGTCTGTACTGAACTCAACTTTTCCTCCAAATGATGCAGAGGCGATGTACACAAATCGTTCCTGTTGACGAGGAACGAATATCGTATCGCCAGGATTCAGGGAAATGTCTTCGACTGAGCCACTAAAGAGAGAACTAACTTCTACTGATTCAGGTACTGTAAGGCCAATCCTTAAAATATACAGTTCATCAGAAGCTGTCTGTCTTAGCCCGCCAACCTTTCCAATCGCCTGCAATAGAGTTAGTTTCTCATGATAGGGAATTGATGCTGGATTGTTGAACTCGCCCAGAAGTTTTACGGATTTTGAGGAGGAATCATTTGCAATGACGATACTTCCTGCAGGCAACTGGATGTCTTTGTCTCTTCCGGAGAGAATAGCGTTCAGGTTTATTGTGGTAGTGTTGCCTTCAATATCATCACTGATTAATAGGATCTCTTCATTGTCGGCTCCTTCTGTCAATCCTCCTGACTTAGCAATCACCTGGGTTAGAGTAATTCCGGGATTGAACTTCACAAGAGTAGGAGATCTAAACTCACCCATCGTCATTATCCACGCCCGCGCACCGGCAGGTACGAATAGAGTTGAACCCTCAAGTAGTCTTTCTGTAAGAGCCGCTCCCCCATAGAGAATCGAAGACAGGTCAATTTGCTTTCTAGACCCATCCTTTCCCACAACAAATGAAGAAGAAAGATCCGCACCATCTCTTAGGCCACCGGCAAGTGCCAGGAGTTGAGAAATCCCAATTGTAGTATCATGCCATTCTATGGCTCCAGGTTTGCTTACTTCACCAAGAACATAGAACATGAAAGGAGCAAACGATTTTACTGATACTGTTACTTGCGGTTTTGATGTCAATATGCCCTGGCTGAGAAACTGGGATGACAACAACGACTGGATTTCTTCAAGAGTTTTTCCAAGTAACATTACATTCCCAAGCGGACGCACAGAAGCAGTACCGTCTGGCCCCACGAGGGCTTCGCTGGAAAGATCAGCGGAACCATAGACAGAAACTGTCAAGAGGTCGCCCGGTCTAACCGAGTATCCAAACAGAAAGACCGTAAGCAATAACAGGACCGAAAGTGAGATAATTCTCACACGCATATGACTTCCTCCTTATATTGTAATCATTTCTCTTCCCCGAGAAGCTCTTCAACCAACGATTTGAGCTCCGAAAAATCAGGAGACTTAACTACGTAGGCGTCAGCAGCCCAGGAAGATAGATCATGCTTATAATGTGTGTAGGCGGTTAGAAGCACAATTTTCTTCTCAGGGTATTGCTTGCGTATTGTTCCGGCAAGTTCGAGGCCATTCATCCCTTGCATTTCAATGTCAATAGTTATGAGGTTGAACGAAGTATCAAGATTGAGAATTCCTATTGCTTCTTCAGCACTACTGGCGCTCACCACTTCGAAGCCAGACTCCTCAAGTTCTTCTTCGAGAAGCAGTCTCATGTTCTTTTCATCTTCAACTATCAGTATCCTTTTCAAGTTCAAACCTCCCAAAGTTCTTAGTCGGCAAAGTGAAGGTGAAAACCGTTCCTTCCATTCCGCTTGAGGCGTGGATCTCTCCCCCGTGTTCTTCAACGATCTTCTTGCATATAGAAAGGCCGAGACCCGTGCCTAAAGTCTTCGTTGTGAAGAAGGGTTCAAAGATTCGCTTCAGAGTCTCTTCCGGGATAATATTCCCACCGTTCTTGGCCGAGAAATAAACGTACTCAGCCTTTCTCTCTAGAGTGATGAGAACTTGCCCGGCTTTCTCCGAGGCCTCAATAGCATTCTGAACAAGATTGATTATAACCTGTTTAATCCTATCTTTATTTCCGTAATATTCAATTCTATCTTCTTTCGCATATAGGACAAGTTTAACATTTTCTCTCGAGGCTTTTTCTTCAAAACCTGCCAGTATTTCGCGTGTGACAGAAACAAGATCAAACTCTTCTTCGGAAGGTTTGGCCTTTCTTCTGGAAATTTCCAGCACTTCTCCTACTATACCGTCCAACCTCTGAAGTTCGTCCATCAAGATCCTTGCATATTCCTCAGTTTTTTCCCTATCTGAGGAAGCCAGTATTCTCTTCACAAAACCACCGATTATTGTTATTGGATTTCTGATTTCGTGGGCTACTTTTGCCGACATCTCGCCCAATGCTGCAAGCTTTTCTCTGCTCTTGAGCTCTTGTTCGAGTTTTCTCCTCCTAGTTATGTCATCAAGTGATAGAATTACGCCTGTAAGCCTCTTCCGCTTTTCTTCTCTCAAAGGGGTGATTCGAACATCGAAATGTCTCTCGCCAAAAGCTTCGAAATGTTGATCCGTTAACGTAATTGTCTCCCCAATTCTTATAGCATCAGAGAGCAGGTCAATAATACTACCAAGTTTCGTTCGAATTGATCGAATGCTCTTCCCGATTAGTTCTTCCCTGCTCAGGTCTAGAAGAAATTCTGCTGTTCTGTTAAGTTCTGTTATTTCACCTTCTACGGAACAGACTATTATCGCGGACTCGAGAGACTGCAGTATGCTTGAAACGAACTTGCGGTAGTAATTAGACAGATTTCGCTCCTTCTCTAGACTCTCAGCCATTTGAAGAATTCTTTTATAATTTTCAGTCAATTCTAGGGCTACTCCCGTACTATCGGCAAGCAGCCCAAGGATTTCCATATCTGCACTGCTAATTTTCTTTCCGGAATCATTGTTGTCGACTACCAGAACTCCCAGAACGTCCTCTTCACCGGCTACTGGAGCGATCAAGTATTCATTGGTTCCAATTATTCTATTCATAAGAGCCAATTCATCAACTCTCAATCTCAACATCTCCGGGGTTACATGAACCATCTTCTTTCTGAGGACCACCCTCTCGAGAATCAGATTTCCCGGATACGGTATTGAACCCAATTGCCTGTCATCTTGAGCATCATATGGCTCAAGAGATGCGTCCTGAAGATATCTGGAAAGATCGCTGTATATAGATTTGTCATGTTCACTGTTTTTTCTTGCAGAAGTGACTCTGGTTTCTGAAACAAGTAGGGAGCGGACGGTATCTACTTTAAAGAATGTCGCTCTGTCGAATTTCAACCCCGAAGTGTCGGTTGCACCTACTAGAAGAATTCTGACTACTCTCTCTCGATCAAGGCTCCGTTTCATAGCGTCTGTTATTTTATGAAGTACGCTAAGCTTGAAAAGCTGCTCTTTCTGCTCACTTATAAGTTCTTCATGTTTCTTTCCAAGTTGTCTAAGTTTTCTAACCTCTAGCTCTAATTTTGAAGTAAGCTTTATTTTGCTTATCGCGACGGCCATCCTTCTGCTGATATCGTCCAGCATCTTCAAGTCTTCTTTATCGAGATGTTTGTAGGCCCTGAATTCGCCTTCAATTTCCTCCCTGTCCGCCGCAATTATCAGTCCAACAAGAGTTTTTTCAACCGTAAGAGGGATCGCAACAAATGAGCCAACCGAAATCTCTTCTCTGAAAATCAATGATGAAATCACTGACTTCCTGGCTGAAACGAATAGTCTCTCCTGAGAAAGTAAATCGAGCTGTTCCTCAGAAATCATAATCTCAATTCCTCTGAGAGGGTTTGTACCTTCACCTATGGCAGCTCTTAGGCGGAATTTGGTCTCGACTTTCTCTAGGAAAAAGATCCACCTAACCCTCAGCATTTCTCTTGCAATCTCTAGAGATTTGTAGATCAACTCTTCAGAATGAGTTTCTGTTTCAAGAACTGAAGTCAATCTAGATACGAGTTTCAGTCTCCTGTACCCTTCTTCTTCAGCCGATCTCTTGAGAGAATAGTATAATGCAAGTTCGAGTTCCTTAATCCAGGCTTTGAGTGAGTCCTTAACTTCAGAGCCGGCAGAAAGCAGTAGCAAACCAAGGGGTTCATTATTGTAGGAAAGATGTATTAGTTTAACCCGCTCCTCTTGTTCTCCATGACGGGAAGATAAGATGACATTCTTCTCTTCGATGATATTCTCCGACGTCTTTCTGAGGAAGTCATTGCTGGTCAACTTTATCTCTCTTCCCGTTCGAGAAAGACCATCTCTCGGATCAACTTCTTTGAACACGTCGCGGTATTTTTCCAGTATGAACAGGAATGCATCGGAAGAGACTTCTGAAGAAATTCTCCTGAGAATTCTCTTTATTAATTCATCGGCCGAAATCTCAAAATTAGATCTCTTCAGTTCTACCACCACTCTTCTCCAAGAAGGAATTCATCAATTTTATATGTTCGACATGACTTCCGTCCCAATAGACTTGACCACAGTGTATACATCTACAGAACCTGGCTTTCGTGAGTGCCACATATTCCGGAACGTCAGTCAAATCATTTGGAGATGCCTCAACAAGCATACCGTTGCACTTCGAACACCTGCTCAAGAAGTGCACATCGTTTGCATCTATCTTGAACCTTTGAATAACTGACCTCAGTTGAGACTTCCAGTTTTCCGATTTTATGAGATAGCACTTAATCTTGTTTTTCCAGGCAATTTCCAGTGACTTCTTGCTCTTTGTCAGAAATACTTCTCTATCTCTTGATGCTTCGCTAATTTCGCTTCTAGTACAAATCTCGGTATCAAACCCCATTAGTCGAAGTTTTTTTGCCAGCTTTGTTAAAGAATCTTCGACAAGAAACTTCATTTTCTCACCAGAATTGAGAATACTATGCCTGCATATTCTCTTTGATCAACAAGTCGGAACAACGAGGAAAACTCCAGCACAGCTCTCTTCTCTCTATCTGAAGTTTCGACTATCAATTGACCCTGGTTGTTTACGAGTTCGGGGTTCTGGTTCAGAACAGCAAAGAGAGGCTCAATGTATTCTTCATCGAAGGGAGGGTCAGCAAATACAGTGTCGGCACCCACTCCCTTTCTAACAAGCGAAGGGATCGCTCTTCGAAAATCGGCACAAATGATCCTGAGATTCATTGAAGAATCGAGGTCATTTTTATTATCAAGAATCGAGTTGCACGCTTTCTTCGACACATCGACAGACATTGCATTTACAGCGCCTCTGCTCATTGCTTCAAAGGACATTATTCCGCTTCCAGCAAAAAGATCGATGAAAGTCTTCGAAGTTACATCCACAATGTCAAAGAGAGCTTTCCTTGCCGACTGTGGTGTATATCTGGTATTTCTTCTGGCCGTCGTCTTTATCGATCTTCTGGTCCACTTTCCTCCTGTTATTGTCAACATATCATCCGACCTCTATCAAATTTATCTTTTCTGAATAGACTCTCTCCATCTCAATTCGTAGAGAGCCGTGTTCGGAGAGTTCGGGATCTTCGTAAATCAGCTTTTTTGCGTCTTCTCTAGCCTTGAAAAGCAGATCTCGATCAGCAACTATATCTCCAATTCTAAATTGGGGAATTCCATGCTGTCTCAACCCGAGGAACTCTCCAGGTCCTCTCAGCTTCAAATCAAGTTCTGCAACATCAAACCCACTTGAGGTGGATGCAAATTCTCTTAGCCTTGCAAGAGCTTCTTCTGAAATTGAACGATTCATAACCATTGTGCATATCGATTTGAGGCTGCTTCTTCCCACCCGTCCTCTGAGCTGATGTAACTGTGCCATTCCGAATCTTTCAGGGTGTTCGATTACCATTACCGTTGCCGAGGGTACGTCAATTCCGACTTCAACGACCGTTGTGGAAACAAGAATCATGCTCTTTTTCGTTCTGAATCTCTGCATTATCTCTTGTTTCTCCGTGTCAGTGAATCTTCCGTGTAGCAATTCAACACCTACTCCACGGAAAACGTTGTCTCTAAGCCTTGCAGCTTCGTCTGTTGCATTCTTGAGATCGACTTGTTCTGATTCCTCAACGAGAGGATATATGAAGAAGGCCTGATGCCCCATTTTCAGTTCATCTGAGATGAAAGAGTATAACTCTCTCAACCTACTCCTGGCAAGCAGAATTGTTCTCACCGGTGTTCTTCCCTTCGGCATCGTTAGAATAGTCGAAATATCGAGATCCCCATAAGCCGTTAGGGCAAGAGTCCTTGGAATTGGAGTGGCGGTCATTACTAGACTGTCTAGAAGACTTCCCTTAGATGTAAGATTTTCTCTCTGCTTCACTCCGAATCTATGTTGCTCGTCGACTACTACGAGTCCAAGATTCTTGAATTCCACTCCCTCTTGAATGAGAGAATGAGTACCAATAACCAAGTCTGCTGCTCCAGTAATCATCGCGTTTCTTACAGAGTCTTGTTCACTTCTTTTCATTGAACCGGTTAACAACGCTACTTCAATTCCAATAGGTGACAGATCTCGTTTGATTTTCTCGTAATGCTGTATTGCCAAGACCGAAGTCGGGACCATGAGGGCACTCTGGTAACCAGCTTCATAATTGTCCACAATTGCCAGTTCTGCGACAAGAGTCTTTCCAGATCCGACATCACCCTGAAGTAATCTGCTCATAGGCGAAGAGGCTCTCATGTCTTCTCTAATCTCATTAAAGGCTTTCACCTGGTCTTCTGTCAACTCAAAGGGCAATGATTGAATCAATTTCCTGGAAAGAACTCCACTGATGTCCTTCGAAAGGCCTTGATAACGCTTCTGAATCTGCCTTCTTCTATGAAGGATTGCAGCCTGGAATACGAAGAACTCTTCATACGCAAGAGTGTCGTGTGCTTTTCTTATTTCGAACTGGCTCTTTGGAAAATGAATTGAAACAAAGGCATGTTTCCTATCAAGAAGGTTTCTGCTCTTCACAAAAGGAAGCGGGACAATATTATCCAGCGACCTAACTAATCCAAGGTTACGTTTTATTACTTTTCTCATCATCTTCATTGAGATCCCCGAAGTCAGAGAATAGACCGGGAGAATCTCTCTTGGTACCTCGCCTTCAACTTCCTCAATTTCCGGGGAGTTCATCTCCAGGGGCCCAAAAGGAGTCTTCTTTGCCAATCCATGAATTAAATACTCTCTCTCCTTCTTCAGCTTTTGAAGAATATAGTCCTGATTGAACCACTTCAAAAGCAATTGACCAAAGCCGTCACTCGCTACAGCTGAAATAATCGTGTATCCCGAGACTCTCTTGACCGAGAAATTTAGAATTCGACCTTTCACGCTTACCTTGCAATCAGGAACGATCGAGGAAATAGAGACAATTATCCTGCGATCTTCGTAGTCTCTTGGAAAGTAGTGAATCAGATCTCCGATTGTTTCGATATCCATTCTCTTAAGTATTTTTGATCTTGCTTCGCCAACAGAATATGCGAATTTGATCGGAGTTGAGTGAGAAACAGGTCTTCCGAGAAGGGATTCGATTTCTTCGGTTGAACGCAAAAGAAAGATCCTTCTCAGTTTCTCAATCATTTCAAGTCCGTTTCTCAACCTTCTGAACTTGCGATCATTCGATAGGTTGTCGATTTTTGAAAAGTATGAAGTAAATTTCGAAAAGTAATCCTCAAGCGAGACATAGGAAGAAAGCTCTTCCTTATCCACTAACGAAACAAGTTGTCTGAATTCGGGGAGAAGACTTACTTCTTTCTTCCCTGTCAAAGAAGTCTCAAAAAGCTCTTCGCATCTATCGAGGAATTGCTCAAAGAGCATTACTCTATTTCTTTCTCCCCGTAGCATGCCAACCCAAAGACTGCAGGGCCACTGTGACAAGCAATTGTTGGCCAGATTCTCCCGCTTATGAGTTCGATCTCTTCTCTCGAAATACCCAAATTCATCTCAATTGTTTCTATGGCCCTCTCAGTTGTTTCTTTCATTACTCCTAAGTATTCTTCGCTTCCATAGATTGAGTATAGAGTTATCGACCTTCTTCTTTTCTCCAGAAACCCGACGATATTTGAGACCATTTCATCTTGCAGTCGTTTCATTCCCCTGAGTTTGGCTATGGGGCTTATGAAACCCTCTTCATCCACTGAAAGAATTGGCTTGATGTTCAGCAGAGTTCCTGCGAGGCCCTGAGCCCTTCCTATTCTGCCATTCTTAATAAGATACTTAAGAGTGGGCACGCTGAATTCCATGAATGTGTTATCAATAACCCAGGGTACTCTTTTCATGACATCGTCGATTTTAAGTCCAGATTCGGCAAGTTCGATCAATCTTTTTGCAACCAGATGTGCCCCTATGGAGACCTTCTTTGTGTCGACCACGTGTACTTCCAGTCCTTCAACCATCTTCGAAGCCATTAAGCAAGTATCGTAAAGGCCAGACATCTTCGAAGAAAAGTGAATATCTAGGAGTTCCGTAAATCCCCTGGATTTTATATCATTGTAATACTCAAGGACTTGGCCAAGAGGTGGTTGCGCTGTATGAAACTCCTTAGAGCTATCGACAACTCTGTAGAAGACATTTTCCATAAGATCAAACTCATCGTTATATTCCGTTTCATCAATGATTACTTTCATTCCCATGAAGAAGAGCCTGTGGGACTGAATGAAATCTCTCGTGGGTGCACAACCGGAATCAATGGATATTGCTATCAAATCTTTCACCTGCCTTCGGCGAATATTATCTCTTCTTCGTCCCCGTCGCCAACTCTCACACACCATCTACCGTCAATCAGGTCAGTTTCAAGCGAATACCCGTTTATTACGACAGCCAATGGCTCGCCGCGAACTGCACTGAACTCGAGAAGTTTCTTTGCGGAAGCTCTTACTCCTCTTATAATCGAAGCTTCTAACATCAACTGAGTATTCTTTCGATTTGAACTAACTACACTCAATGCGAAGAGAGAAGTTATCGTACAAATGCTCAGAAGCAGTACAGCGAGAACTAGTGTAACGATGTTGCCTTTCTTCATTATTCACCTTTCAAGCAACCCACATAAGGAAGATTTCTATATACTTCGTCATAATCGAGTCCGTAGCCTATTATAAACTGATCACCAATCCTTTCTCCAGTGAAATCAATTTTCACACCGTGATCGTGAATAGTCTTCTCAAATAGCGATACGAGCTTCACGTCTGCAGGTTTCTGTTTCCAGATATAGTTGATTATGTACCTGAGAGTTCCTCCTGTATCGACTATGTCTTCCACCAATAGAACATAACGGTCAGTAACCGATTCATCTACCCAGGTTTTTACACGTATTCTTCCGGTCGTTGAAGCCCCGGCATAGCTAGAAACATGGACAAAGTTGTATCGTACTTTAAGACCAATCCTTTTCAGAAGGTCACTGTAAAAATGCACTGACCCTTTCAGGATGCAAACGGCTGTTATCTCATCTGTAATTGGAGAATAGTATTCATTGATTCTCTCAGCAAGTCTATCAACAATTCTTTTAAGTTTTTCTTCAGAGTATAGAACTTCGATTTTAGCGGGGTCAAAGTGCATTTCCTTCACCTCCGAGAGTCACGATAATTATACCATCGCAAAAAGGGGATGAAACGATTATCTTCGTTGAGGGCTCAAGATGGAAATATTGGGTGAATTGAGTTAGAATGCTTTTTGTGAAACGATTACAATCTGGCCCGGCAACTGGGCGGATCAATTGAGCGGAGCGATGTTATGAATCTTCATTACCTTGGAAACTATCTTGACGCTACTGAATTTGATTTGCCCCTGAATCTCAACTGTATCTTTGGAAGAGATAATGACGTCTTTTTAGAAATAGGATTCGGCAGCGGCGAATTTCTTGTCCAGAAGGCAGTTGAGAATCCAGGAGTGGACTTGCTGGGTGTTGAACTTTCTATGATTAGCGCTGAAAAGCTATTGAAGTCACTGGTCAGGAATTCTCTGGACAATGTACGCGTTCTTCTTATCGATGCATCCTTTGCCCTGGCTAATATAATTCCTCCTACTTCGATTTCGGGAGTATATATGAACTTCCCGTGCCCGTGGCCAAAAAAGAGGCATTCAAGTCGGCGCCTAAATGACACTGCTTTTGTTGAGAAAATTGCCGCTGTCCTGAAACCGGACGGGTTCTTTCAACTATATTCCGACTCAAAAGAGTTCGTACACCAGATGATGTTGAGTGTGAATGAAACGAAGTTGTTTAGCACTCTAACTTTCGAAGAAAACCCATCATCTGGGGCAAAAACCAGGTACGAAAGAAAATGGTTGTCGATGGAGAAAGAGATCTTCAGGTTTTACTGCAAGAGAAAAGAAAGAGTCGTCAGTATTGAAAAGGACGTGATTCATGTGTCACATCTGTGGTTGAAAGAAGTCGACGAAGTTCGACTCGGGAGACTTATTGGGGAAGCCTTTTCGAGAAACGAGGTTTTTGTGAAGTTTCTTGGAGTTTATAGAAGCTTGGAAAGTGAGGCTTTCCTGATCGAAACCTTGTCGGTTGATAGAGGCTTCTCTCAGAGATTCAACATAACTCTTTCCAGGAGAGAAGCCGGATGGCTTATTCAACTGGACAGTCAGTTAAGACCGATTAGAACTCAGGCGGTGAGATTCGCATTGAAGACGCTTTCCAGTCTAGTCGGGAAAGAACCGGTTTGAAGTGAATTGTCAGTCAGGCTGAAACTCTCTGCTAGAATCTGAACAATTGGTTTCGCCGGCTTTTGCACCACAGAAGTAAGCCGATATCAAAAAAAACGGGGCGTAGTCGCCCCGTCCGGAATGCATCGATTATAGCCTCTTGAAGAGTAAAGAAGCATTATGACCACCAAAGCCAAATGAGTTTTTCATTGCGAAATTTATGGCTTTTTCAATTCCGAAATTGGGAGTGTAGTTAAGATCACATTCTGGGTCTGGATTAGAGTAGTTTATTGTGGGTGGCACAAATGAATTCCTTATCGAGAGAAATGTCGCCACTGATTCGATAGCTCCAGCGGCTCCCAGAGCGTGACCAGCCATAGACTTGGTGGAACTAATATTTAGGCTTTCTCTTATTCCGTAAAGGCGCTTGATCGCTCTAGTTTCTATTACGTCATTTAGCGGAGTCGAAGTTCCGTGAGCGTTAATGTAGTCAACTTCTGAAGGGTCAACACAAGCATCTTTTAGAGCCATTTTCATTGCTCTATATGCCCCATCTCCAGATTCCTCGGGCGAAGTTATGTGAAATGCATCGTCAGTAGAACCGTAACCGACGATTTCCCCGTAAATTCTCGCACCGCGTCTCAAAGCGCGCTCATACTCCTCGATTATTAGTGTTGCAGAACCCTCAGCCATGACAAATCCATCTCGTTTACTATCGAATGGTCTTGAAGCCGATTCAGGAGTTCCTCGTGAAAGGGCAGTCATATTCGAGAATCCGGCAAGAGCAAGAGGTGTAATCGTCGCCTCCGTGCCGCCAGTCATTGCGACGTCAAGAACTCCGCTTCTAATGAGCCGGGTTGCTTCTCCGATTGCATTTGTTCCAGAAGCGCAGGCAGTTGAGATGGTGAAATTGGTTCCCTTAAAACCGAAACGGATAGCAAGAAGGCCAGGAGCCATATTTGCGATTGTCATCGGTATCAAAAATGGAGTGATTCGAGAAGGGCCTTTGTCCATAAGAATCAGATGTTGATCTTCAATAACGTCCATTCCACCTAGTCCCACACCGTATATGACCCCAGCCATTTCCGAATCAAAAAGCTCTTCTTCTAGACCGGAGTCATTGTAAGCCTCGCTGGCACTTGCAATCGCCATCTGGACAAACCTGGCAGTTCTCTTGGCTTCTCTCTTCTCCATATAGGAAGTCGGGTCGAAATTCTTGACTCGACCCGCGACTTTAGATCCATATTCCGAAACATCAAATGTGTCAATCCAATCGATTCCCGATCTTCCTGACTTCAGGGACTCCCAGAATTCTTCCAGGTTGCTTCCGATAGAGCTTATAATTCCCATGCCCGTAACTACAACTCTTCTCATTCTACTTAGTTTCCAGTGCAAGTATAAATCCAACTACGTCGTCGATTGTCTTGAAGCTTGCGGTTTGGCTATCGCTGATCTGAATGTCAAATTTGTCTTCCAGCTCCATTACCAGATCTACTAGATCAAGCGAGTCCGCGCCAAGGTCCTCTATGAATCTGGAATTCCCCTTGATCTCACCTGCATCGATCCCGAGATTTTCTGCAACTATTGAAATAACCCTTTCTTGGATTGTTGAAGTTCCTTCCATTTAATTCACCTCTCATGAATAAAATCAGTCTAGTTAGAAATTTCCTGAAATTCTTTTAGTGTTTCAAGGCTTTCGCTGTCTGTAGTGTTTACGGTAATACTCCCGTCAATCTTCTTCATGAATCCGCTGAGAACCTTTCCCGGACCTACCTCAATGAATTTGTCAACGCCCAGCTGAATCATCCTTCTTATAGATTGCTCCCACCTTACGGGGCTGTATGTCTGAGAAATCAACAGCTCCTTTATCTCATTCGGATCTTCGGGGAAGAGATCACCGGTTACATTAGATACTACCGGGATCTTCGGGGGGCTTACCTTGACACCATCAAGGAATTCTCTCAAGATCTCTCCTACAGGCTGTAAGAATCGACTGTGGAAAGGTGCACTTACCGAAAGCTCTACACATCTCTTTGCGCCTTCTCTTCTAGAACTCTCCATTACGACTTTAACTTTTTCTGTAAGACCTGAGACCACAACCTGTCCCGGACAGTTATAGTTCGCAACTATTACCTCTTCACTCGATGAAGTCTCGGAGCAGATCCTTTCAACAACTTCATCTCGCAGACCGATTATCGCCGCCATACTTCCCTCGCCTGGAGAAATGGTATCTTGCATGGCCATTCCCCTCAGCCTGACAAGGCGAAGAGCATCGGCGTATTCAAGTGACCCAGCTATTGTAAGTGCAGTGAATTCACCAAGGGATAAACCCGCAACAATGTCCGGTTTAGCTCCAATTTCTCCAAGGATGTCTGAAAGAGCTACGCTAAGAGACAGGATAGCCGGCTGCGCATTTTCAGTAAGTGTAAGTTCTCTCTCCGGCCCCTCAAGCATCATTTTCAACAAATCAAATCCCAGCATGCGGCCTGAGATTCCAAGAAATTCTTTGAGTTGTACGCTTTCCTCGCAAAAGGCTCTTCCCATGCCCACATACTGACTTCCCTGTCCAGGAAATATCCATGCTACCATTTTGCGATCCCTCCCAGATGGCCGATGATTTCTTCGGCCTCTTCAATAATTGATTTGATTAGTTCGTTCACACTTAATACTTCCCCTATCAAGCCGCTAGATTGACCGGCCATCAAAGAGCCTGAATTGAGATCACCTTCCTTAACGGCTCTTTTAAGTGCACCAACGGCTACTTTCTCAATTTCCTCGAATCCCTCGCCTCTTTTCTCAAGCTCCTCTATGTATCTTGTGAGTCTGTTTCTGAAGGCTCTAACAGGATGGCCGTTTGCATTTCCCGTTACAACTGTATCGAGCTCGTTTGATGATAGAATTTTCTCCTTATAGCGAAGGTGTGCCGAACACTCGGACGTGCAGATAAACCTTGTTCCCATTTGAACTCCACTGGCCCCTAGCGCCAGTGCCGCAACGAATCCTCTTCCATCTGCGATACCTCCAGCTGCGACAACCGGAATCTGTGTTGCAGAAGAAACGGCCGGGACGAGAACCATGGATGTCACTTTTCCAATATGGCCACCCGCTTCCATTCCTTCAGCGATAACCGCATCGACTCCCTGCATCTCCAATCTCTTGGCGAGTCCTGCAGAAGCTACTACTGGGATCACTTTTGTCCCTGCAGACTTAAGTCCATCGACAAAGCGAGAAGGACTTCCTGCTCCAGTAGTCACAACCGGGATTTTCTCTTTTCGAACTATTTCCATCTGTTCTTCAGCATATGGGGAAAGCAACATGATGTTTACTCCAAATGGATTGGAAGTCAGTTTTCTAACCTCGTGAATTTCGACAAGCAGCTCCTCCGAGGAGAGGTTGCCTCCAGCGATAATGCCCAAGCCGCCAGCATTTGAGACTGCTGCAGCTAGAGTGTGGTCTGCAACCCAGGCCATTCCTCCCTGGAGTATCGGATATTTGATTTCAAGTAACTCGGTCAGTGATTGTCTCTTATGTCCCAAAATTGATCCTCCTGGCACGAAAATGCTGACTGTTTATTAGCAATGCCATACCAGGGACAAAAAACGTAATCTCAGTACGAATATCGAACCCTATGCGATTCCTAAGTCCGGAAATCAAACGGGAGGTGATTTGTGAAAGATAAGGAGTATGTGAAGAGTAAAATCCCGCACAGGGATCCCTTTCTTCTAGTTGACTGTGTAACTCTAATTGGTGATAGTGAGATTAAGGCCTACAGGGACTTGTCTGAAGAGGATCCCATATTTAGAGGTCACTTTCCTGGCAACCCAGTTTATCCAGGCGTGCTAATGATCGAGGGCCTTGCTCAGACAGCGGGAATTCTTCTACTGGAGCCGAAAAAGACCCCACTCTTCGCCGGCATTGAACACGCACGATTCAAGGAAATAGTGCGGCCACCGTGCAGACTGGAATATAACGTGAGAGTAATCGGAAAGAAGATGAACATTGTGAAGGTAGAGGGCATTGCTCATGTTGAAGGGAAGATTTGTGCCAGAGCTACACTTCTTGTTTCTTCATTATGATTTTGGAAAGAAAAAACCCCTGTGCTATAATCTAGGCGTTAATCCTGCACAGGGGATTAAAGGGGGTAAGCCGTCACCTTTACCGGGTGGCGGCATTTTCATTTAGAACTGGAAGGAAGCCACGAATCTCACGCCACTTCTGTAGACAAAGAATGCCACATAGTCTCCCTTCTTGATCTTTTCGACATGCGCCTTAAAATCGTTCGCATTCTCGACCGGTTCCTGATTGCCATTTATACTCAAACGGGTGATCACATCATCTTTGCTGATGCCGAGTCTGTAGATGATTCCTTCTGAATCAACCTTTCTTATAACTACTCCTCTGAATTCTGAAGGTAGTCCGAGCCGTTCTCTGTCTTCAGGAGTTAAATCGGAAACGGATACTCCAAAAGAGCTTTCATAAATCTCGGATTCCTCAATATCATCGAGTGATGAGGATTCACTCTCTTGAGAAAGTGATCCCAGAATTACCGATTGCACAATTCTCTCTCCAAATCTGTCGATTGTAATCTTAACCTCGGAACCTGCCGGGTAGTTAAGAACGGCGGCCCTCAATTCAGAAGAATTTGTGATCTCAAGATTTTCAAAACCGATGATTACGTCTTGAGGCTTCACTCCGGCCTTCTCTGCTGCAGAGCCTGGGACTACATCGGTGATGAGAGCACCGTTATCGACTTTTAATCCAAGCGATCTGGAGATGGCCTCTGTGACAGTATCCATGTAAACCCCAAGATAGGCTCTCTGAACCGATCCTGTTTCTATTATCGAATCGACAAATCTCAGTGCCACATCTATGGGTATTGCAAAGCCTAGTGAAGTTCCGACGTCCGAGGAGATTATGGCGGTGTTGATACCAATAACCTGACCATGGATGTTCAACAATGGACCTCCGCTGTTACCGGGGTTAATTGCCGCATCAGTCTGTATTAAATTCGAGTAAACCCCGTTCCCATCAGGTTTTGGCAACTGCCTTCCAACTGCGCTGATTACACCGAGCGTCACAGTGTGTTTGAGTCCGAAAGGATTTCCGATTGCAACTGCCCATTCCCCTATCCTAAGCGAGTCAGATTCACCGAGTTCCACTATTGGAAGATCAATCCCATCGGGATTTATCTTAATAACAGCGATGTCCAACTCTGCATCTCCACCAATGTATTTTGCGGGATAGGAGTTTCCATCGAGCATAGACACTGTGATTTTTTCGGCGCCAGAAACTACATGTTCGTTGGTGAAAATGTAACCGTCTTTGCTGAAAATAAATCCAGAACCAACACCTGTTACTTTCTGATCAGGAATCTCTCCAAAGAAACGCCTGAAGAAATCCTCAAACCCATAAGGGTCGGTTACTGAATACTTTCTGGTAGCTTCGACGTCTACTTTTACTACTGCTGGTCCTGCTGCTTGGACTACGTTGACCACGGGACTCTCGTAGCCTTCATTAACCAGGGCCAGAGAAGCCACTGATAACAGAACAACAACCACAACTAAAAGAACTTTCCTCATAACTCTGACCTCCTTCTTCGATTTGGCTACTCCGGTATGTAATTTGACTGATCGGCCGAATTCATTGTTCAAAAAATGAGAAGGTGATATACTGATAAAGTTATGTTTTCAGGGGTGAGTCTGTTGCAGTGGTTGTTCGTTCTGATCGTTTTTGTTGTTGCGTATTATCTGATTATTTCAGGAAAATTCAATAGGTCCACAGTCGCCTTCGCTGCGGGAATCATAATACTTTTGTCTAAGATAATTCCTGACTTCGATATGAAGGAGCTCGGTTATCTTGTAGACTTCAATACAATAAGTATCCTCATCGGCATGATGATAGTTGTCGGAACGCTAAGAACAACGGGATTCTTCGAATTCATTGCAGTGCATGTTGTTAGAGTCTCTAAGGGTAACGTAAGAGCTCTTCTGGTATTCTTCATGGTTACAATTGCTCTTTTCTCTGCCTTTCTTGACAACGTTACTACGATACTCCTCTTTGCACCCATAATTTTTCTTGTTGCCGATGCGCTCGAAGTTTCACCACGGGTATTTTTGCTGGCGGGAGTTCTTTCAGCAAACATCGGCGGTACCGCGACTTTGATCGGAGATCCACCAAACATTTTAATCGGTTCCGCAAGCGGATTTGGATTCATGGATTTTCTCAGGATTGATGGGCCAATCACTCTCATTGCCCTACTAATAACTGTTATATATCTTGATAGAAAGGTCTTTAAGGATTACAGATCAATGGGAGATAAGCTGCAGCGCCTTGCCAGCATGGATCCCAACAAAGCTATAGTCTCAAAACCGGCTCTCTATAAATCACTTGCAGTGTTTTTTGGAATCATAGCAGGGTTTCTTCTCCATGGGTTGATAGGAATCGAGCCTTCTCTTGTCGCTCTCGCAGGTGCTGCTGCCGCGATGATTCTGAATGGGAAAAGTTTTTCCAGTCTGTCCGAGGATATCGAATGGGATACAATCTTCTTCTTTATGGGGCTCTTTGTTCTCGCATTCGCTCTGCAAGAGGTTGGTATTACTTCCTTTATATCCGGTCTTCTGGGTACACTCTCGGGCAATAGAGTAGTGCTGTTTCTTACCCTTTACTGGTTGTCGGCAGTAATGAGCGGATTCATCGGCGCGGTCCCCGCAGTCACTTTTATGATTCCAGTTATACAGGGAATGACGGCAAATTACGGTGTCCCTGTCGAAATTTGGTGGGTAATCTCAATCTCGGCCTGTCTTGGAGGGAGTTTTTCTATTGCCGGCGCGGCCGCCAATATGGTTGGAGTTGGGCTGATAGAAAAACACTCAAAGGAGAGTCTCAAGTACGGGGATTTTTTGAGATTTTCAATGCCAGTTACGATTATGACGCTTGTTGCCGGTACCGCCTATATTCTGCTCAGATTCTCGCTTTAGGTTCTCCTTTTTCGTGAGAACGTCTTTCTGTTCTCTTCTTCCGGAGGTCGATCTCTCCACAAAGATTTGGTCGCCATCTTCCGAGGCAATTCCTGTGTAGTACATTGCTGTGGAGTACGTTGCCGGTGTAGGTGTGAATATCTGAACCTGCTCTGGGTTGTAATGCATTTCCTTGTTCACGAATGTCTTCAGTTCGACCATGTCCTGCATCGAGCATCCCGGATGAGCAGCAATGAAATACCCGATAGTGTATCTATTTCTGCTTGAGAGAAGACTTACTTCTCTTAAGAAGTTACGGAGAGCCTCTTCTGATGGTTTTCCCATATGCTTCAGTACATGATCAACGGAATGTTCGGGTGCTATTTTTAATTGTCCGGAGGTATGATTTTCGATCAATTCTTTGAGGAAATCCCCACCGGATTCTTCATCGTTGAGAATGAGATCGTACCTTATTCCAGAAGAGACGAAAACATGCTTAACCCCAGGAATTCTCTTTGCTCTTCTCAATAGATTGAGGTATCTGCTATGATCGGGTCTAAGAGAACGACATACTTTTGGGAAGAGACATCTCTTATCTGCACAAGCCCCGGCTTTTTCCTTTACAGAGCACTCGAATCCATACATGTTTGCTGTCGGACCGCCTATATCGGTTATTGTTCCGTGAAATTCAATGTCTTCGGTAAGGGTTTCGATCTCTTTGATTATTGAGTCTTCACTTCTCGATACTACTGTTCTTCCCTGATGAATCGCAATCGCACAGAAGTTGCACTCACCGTAGCAACCCCTGTGACTCGTTACCGAATTTCGAACGGTTTCAATCGCCTTGACCTTTCCCTTCGAAAGAGACCATGGGTGTACTCTTCTACTGAATGGAAGAGAATAGAAGGAATCCAATTCCTGTGAACTTACCTGTGGAGGTTTGTTCTGTACAACATATCTATTATCCTGAAGCTGATAAAGACAGGTGCCCCTTACAGGGTCAGTCTCTTCATGAATGATTCTTGTAAGTCTAAAGTACTTCCGTTTGTCAAGTAAGACTTCTTCATGAGATGGAAGCTCAACTCCAATTGGTTTTACGCTCGACCAGAAAACGGTTCCTTCGACATCTTTAGGGATTTGTCCTGATTCTGATATTTTACTGGCAATTTCGGTTATGGGTTTCTCACCCATTCCGTATACAAGCAAGTCTGCTTTAGAGTCAAGAAGAATGGATTTTCTTATTCTGTTGCTCCACCAGTCATAATGCGAGAACCTTCTCAAGCTTGCCTCTATTCCTCCAATGACAACGATAGTGTCTTTGAAAGCCTGCCTTATCAAATTTGAATAGACTGTAGTTGCACGATCAGGTCTCTTTCCGCCAATCCCGCCAGGAGTGTAATCATCGCTCTTTCTCTTCCTTCCGGTTGAAGTGTAGTTAGCAACCATAGAATCAACATTTCCGGAGGTTATGCCGAAGAAGAGCCTTGGCCTCCCCAGTGCTGAAATGTCTTCAGTTGTTCGCCAGTCTGGCTGCGAAATCACGCCTACTTTCCAGCCAGCAGATTCAAGAACTCTGGCGATCATTGCCGATCCAAATGATGGATGATCAACAAAAGCATCGCCAGTAACAAGTATTATGTCAAGAAAAGTCCAACCTCTCTGATCCATCTCTCTCTTGGTCATTGGAAAAATCATAACGTCACTCCAAAAAGCAGGGAAGCGAAACCGTAAGCCGGATCCTGTTATTGTGACCATCTATCTGGGAGTCATGTTGCCATGACCCTCAAGCATCCTACCCGAAAGGGGTTCGGTGGGCAACCTCAGACCCTTTCTGCTTGGACTTGCTCCAGACGGGGGTTACCAGGCCTGCCGATCGCCCGGCAGCCGGTGAGCTCTTACCTTCACCTTTCCATCCTTGCCCGAAGGCGGTTTCGTTTTCTATGGCCCTTTCCGGAGATCACTCTCCCTGGGTATTACCCAGCGTCCCTGCCCATGGAGTCCGGACTTTCCTCGGATCATCCGCGGTCACACATTTCGCTTCCCTACTAAATCTTCAGAGCCTTGCAGCCCTGACTTCTACCTTCAATTATCATCTTTCTTTCAATCATATTCAAGAGCTTGATCTTTGACATTCCCCAGTTTCCAAAAATAGTACCCTCCAATGGCGGGTCTGAAACAAGCCTATGCACAATCACTTCACTATTGAGGTTTTCTAGGAAGATAACCACTCGCTCCAAAAACTGCTCCAAACTTCCAATTGTGACTTCTCCTGCCCGATACTGTCTTGCCAGTTCGGTACCTTCAGCCACATATAGAGAGTGGATTTTGACTCCGTCAATTCTCAGCACCGATATCAACCTTGCCGCCTCAGATACATCCTCCTCTGTGTCCCACGGAAGATTGACTATGACGTGAGCAACAAGCTCTATGCCTCTGCTCTTGGCTCTCAGGGACGAATCGATGAAATGTGACAGAGTGTGCCCTCTGTTGATAGTCTTCAGTGTATTTGGATTAATGCTTTGTAGTCCCAGCTCAAGAATAACGTCTACTTCTTCTTTAAACTCTTCAAGAAGGTCGAGCACATCGTCAGAAACAAGATCTGGTCTCGTAGATATGTCGAGAACAACTACGTCATCAATAATCGCATCGCGATAAATTCTTCGAAGGATATCGATCGGAGCGAATGTATTTGAATTTGGCTGAAAATAGGCCATAAACTTGTGTATGCCTTTCTTCCTGAGCAGTGATATCCTTTGTTCCATTTGTTCTCTAAGCGAAAGGCTAGAGTCGATTGAAAACCCGCTTCCTGAAGGATCACAATATATGCAACCTCCTGTCCCCTTGATTTTGTGCGGGCAAGAAAAACCCGCATCGATGGGAACTCTGTGAACGGGTTCTCCGTATTTGAGCACTAAATGAGTCTTTAGATCGTTATAGGGCTTACGATTCAACAGATCTCACCAGGCTTCTCTCAAACTCTTTGAAAGCATCCACAGAGGAATTCACTTCTTCCTTTGTGTTTCCCAGAAAAAGGTAGAACCATTTCCCTGAAAACCACGTTCTGATGTAGCCTTCATCGATTTCCCCAGAAAACTCTCCGTAAACCCAAGGAATGGCACTTACAAATGCTCTCAGTTCACTTGAGACGTCTCTTATTAGGGTATACCAAAAACTCGTGCTTTGAGAGACGTTTTCGAATTTCGCTACATAAACACTGAGCTTTCTTGTACCCTTTGCAAACTCTTTCTGAAGAAACAGAGCAGTATCACCTACACTGATGTCCAGAACTTTGCCGCCAACGCTAGTTAAGGTAGAGATATCCATATATTCACTTAGTGTGAATCCCGCAAATCGTCCCGGCACCAGTTCCGACCGTGTGCTTCCGCAGGAAGAAATAAAGATTATCAGGATAGAAAATGCTGCTATTATGTGGGGTAGCCTAATTCTCATTTCTTCACCTCCCATTCTATGAGTCTTCTGAAGGAGTTAGCTTTCATATAGATCTTGGGCCAGTTACTTTGCCCCAACCTCTCTAAATAATCCGAAAACAAGACCCCATTTCTGGGATCCCTAATCTCGCTTTCTATTTCTAGCAGAGGAACCAGAACGAATTTCCTCTTAATTATATCGTTGTGGGGAATTGTAAGCTCCTTTGTAGTTACGACAGTTTCTCCAAAAAGAATAATGTCAATGTCTATTTCTCTCGGACCCCATCGAAATCGCTCTACTCGCCCCACAGACTTTTCAACACACTTTATTTCTCTTAGCAAGAGCTCCGGGTCTCCGGTGTGTCGGAATTTCCCGACGCAGTTCAGGAATTCTTCCTGTTCAGTGTTTCCATATGGTTGAGTGTAATAAATAGAGGAGACTGCTGAGGGAAACAGCCCCATTTCTATGAGTCTCTTGAAGGCTTTGACAATGTAACGCAATCTATCTCCGATATTGCTACCGAAGGCGAGGAACAGATCACTCTCCATTTAGTTTCCTCCGCAATGCCCACGCCGCTTCCTTCAATCTCTGTACGGTTTTCAAAGAAAATCCCCCTTCCCACCAGAGAGGAAGAATCGAATTGTCGAGAAGCAGTGGATCAATCTCTTCACTAAACATCCCTCTATCTACTAAATCCCTCCATTGCATCGTGCCAGGAATGGGTGTGAATTCATTAACGCTCGGGTTAACTCCCAGTTCTTCACAGACTTCTAGTGAATTCAGAACATCCTTTTCGCTCTGGCCGGGAAGATTCACCATGATGTAGGCACTAACTTCTCTAGAAGTGAATCCAGCTTCATAGAGGTTTTGAATTGCTTGATAGAAATCTCTTGAACTTACTTTTCCTCCCGTCGTGTTCTGCAAAGTTGGATCCACAGTCTCTAGTCCGATCTTTATTGTCTTGAAATTGTTTTCGAACATCAGACCTGCAGTTTCCATGTCCAGAAATCTGGCATGGACACCGTTTGGTAAGTGAAATCTTGCTCTAATTCTTCGATTATCTATTTCGCGCATCAGTTCTTTAAACCCATTACCTACTAGAATGGCATCGTCGAAGAAGACTAGGTCGGAAAGATACTTCTTCTCTACTAGAAACTGAATGTAATCGGCGGTCTTAACTGAATCTCTACTATGAAATCCTTTCCAGAGAGAATTACTGGCGCAATACGTACATCTGAACGGACAGCCGAGGCTTGTAATAACAACTGCATAGCGAAGTGAGTCGTAGACAGAATAATCGGGATCAAGGTCTTCGAACCAGTCAATTTGCAATGTACTGTCGATGCCGAGATAAGCCAGAGCTTTCTCAAGCGGTTTCATTCCAGTTCCGGGGCAAACAAAATCTGCTCCTGAGTATTGCCTAGCATGATCAGGAAGCAGTGTAGCATAAACTCCGCCCAGCAGAACTGGAATTCCGGGCTTCTCCTCTCGAATTACCCGTATAGTGTCGCTTACTCCATAGTGCCAGTAAGTCATCATCGAAGTCACGAATACTCCATCTACACTTCCCGACTCCCTAAGTTTCTTTCGCAAGATTCCCTCGGGGAAACCGAATCTCTTGAATTTCCTTGGAATTGATGAAATGGATCGAGGTTTAGCTATTTCCTCTTCAAGAAATTTTCCCGTTCCGAAGTGTCTATCTCCCTGTCCGGCACCAAACGAGACAAGCTCAAGATCATATCTATCGAGACAATCTATTACAACCGGTTCAATACCGAGATGTTTGAGGGCAGACGAAATATAAAGAAGTCCTAGAGGCTTCAACCAGTAATCGTAAGCCGATACATCCTCAATCCAGGGGTTAATCAGCAGTATTCTTTTCAACTAACTTCACTCTGTTGTAGTAAGATCTTAGGCCCTTCAAGGTAAGGATGGGATCGTCGATTTCTATGAAACCACCTTCATCTATGAACATATAGACATCGCCGCCGGTTCCAATGATTCTTGGCTTTTCTTCAAATTCCTTGATTATGTTGCCTATTATACCTTGGAGAGCAAAGTAGGTTCCGTTTACAATACCGATTCTTAGGTTATCTTCGGTATTAGTTCCAAAGTAGTGATCTTCAAAAAAGAGCTCAACTTCAGGAAGCTTAGCGGTGTGAGAGAAGAGAGAAGACATTGCCGTTGCCGGACCAGGAAGAATTGCGCCTCCTGCAAAGATTCCATCCTTAAGAATGTCTATGGTTATTGCCGTGCCGACGTCTATGACTATTGCGTTTGCCCCGTAACATTCTCGGGCTCCAATTACATTTGCCAGCCGATCTGCGCCGATCTCTGTGGGATTGTCAGTGTTGAGTCCAACCGAAATGAATTCGTCGGCCTTCACAAAAACTGCTGGTTTCGACAGATATTTTCTGGCAAAGTAATTCACCGATCCATTGAGTCTCGGCACAACACTTGCAACACATAGTCCGGTTACCTCGGAGAGAGAACTTCCCCTGCTCCTCAGTAATCCGTCCAGAATTACGAAGAGTTCATCCTCTGTTTCAATCCTGGAGGAAGGTAATCTCCAAACTGCCTCAATATCTCTTCCATTATCAAGTCCAAAGACGGTTGTCGTATTTCCGATGTCTGCAAGTAACAGCATGCAAAACCTCCTACCTAGATATTAACATCTCGTAGTCGGTCTTTCTACTGACGTCTCTTTCAGGAGCCTATATTGTTTCACATTTTCTTAATATTTCTCTCCACTTGATAGGCAGATGATGTGATGATATAATCTTTCTGCCAGCGCAGGCTGGAGACTGAAAGTGGGAGCGACTCGCTAGCTCAGCTGGTAGAGCACCTGACTTTTAATCAGGGGGTCGCGGGTTCGAATCCCGCGCGAGTCACCAGCGAGAGTGGCGAAATTGGCAGACGCGCTGGACTTAGGATCCAGTGGGGAGACCTGTGAGGGTTCAAGTCCCTCCTCTCGCACCAGAGTGATTTACGGAAAGCAAGTTTTCGCGGATGTAGCTCAGTGGTAGAGCACCTGCTTGCCAAGCAGGGGGTCGCGGGTTCGAACCCCGTCTTCCGCTCCAGAAAGACGCCGGAAGGGCGTCTTTTTTGTGTACATTTGTTGCTCTTATTTACCAATCAGCTTAGTTAAATCACCCTATAGCGATACAAACGTACAACCTTCTGGCTAGAGGTGTGATCCTGTCTCGGAGAATTCTCAGGTCGAGAAAAGTTGATCCCTTCTGAAATGCTGATCCTTCTTTTCTTTCTCTTGATTTTATTTGATTTTATTCTGATTTCATTCCCATTCAATTGTGGCCGGTGGTTTGTCAGTAATGTCGAAAACGACCCTGCCTATCTCTTTTACTTCAGATGTAATCCTTGAAGAAGCTTGCCTAAGTACCGCGTGCGGAAGTTCGTACCAAGATGCCGTCATACCTTCTGAACTATTAACGGCCCGAAGAGCAACTACATAACCATATGATCGTTTATCTCCTTTTACACCCACGCTGGATACTGGTAGAAGGACAGCAAATGACTGCCATATCTTATCGAGTTCACCCGATTCGCGAAGTACTTCCATAAAAATAGAATCAACTTCCTTCAGAATATGTGCCTTCTCCGAAGTTACTTCTCCGAGTATTCTCACCCCAAGACCTGGGCCGGGAAATGGCTGCCTGCTGATCAGGAATTTGTCTATTCCAAGAGAGAGACCGAGGTTTCGAACCTCATCCTTAAAAAGCTCTCTAAGTGGTTCAAGCAATTCCAGCCTCATATTCTCGGGAAGACCTCCGACATTATGGTGACTCTTGATCTTTTCACCATTCTTGGAAGCAGCTCCGGATTCAATAACATCCGAATAAATCGTTCCCTGAAGCAAAAAGCTTGCATTCAGTCTGCCAGCTTCTCTCTCAAACACTCTTATGAATGTCCGCCCAATGACCTTTCTCTTTTCCTCTGGGTCCAGTATTCCTTCCAGTTCATGGAAGAATTCCTTTGACGCGTCAACTGTCTCTACATTTATTCCCAGTTTTCTCAAGGCCTCTGGAACTTCAATCTCTTCGTTTTTTCTCATTAATCCATGATTAACGAAAATCCCGGTGAATCTCTCGCCGATCGCTCTCGAAGTTATCGTTGCCGCTACTGTTGAATCTACTCCTCCTGAAAGACCTCCAACAACTCTTTGATCGCCAACGATTCTTTGAATGCTCTTCACTTTCTCATCAGCAATGTCAGAAATCTTCCAGTCTCGTGATGCTTTACAGATGTCGATCACGAATTCTTCGAGTAGTTCTTTCCCAAATTGTGTGTGATGAACTTCTGGGTGAAACTGGAGAGCGATATTCTTTCCATCTGTGAATCCCGCAATTGTCCCATTTCTACTTCTCGCCACGATCTGGCATCCATCTGGAAGTTTAGTCACTTCATCGCCATGGCTCATCCATGCAATAATTTCGCCCGGGATACTTCTAAGGCAAGCATTTTCAATTAATACTGATGTGAGGCCATACTCGCCTCTCAATCCCCTTGAAACGACTCCTCCAACTTCTTTTGCCAAGAGATGCATCCCATAGCATATTCCCAGAATCGGTATTGAGAGGAACTTCAGTTGTTCAGGGAAACCTGCAGAGCCTTCTTCATAAACACTCTGGGGTCCACCAGACAAAATCACGCCTTTTATGTCTTTCTCGAATTTGAAGCTATCTGGACTCTCTACCGTGCAAAGAACACCGATCTCTCGAATTCTTCTTGCCAGAAGAAGAGTATATTGAGATCCGAAGTCGATAACTGCTATTTTATCCATTTTTCCTCCAAAAAGAAAAACCCACAGGGGGTGATGTAGAAGTGCCCTCCCCAAGAAAGAAGATTACGGCCTCATAGTGAAGTCCGCCAAACCGACCAAACCGATTTGAGGAATAATTTTGCTACTGGATTGTATCACCTTGTTTCACAGACTGCACTACGTGTTAGTAAACAGTGAATCACCACTGCCCGAGAAGCCCCACATTCCAGGTCTTCTTAAAACTGAGCGATTCTATCTTGTTAGTCAGGTTGGCCCCTACTCCGGCTGTTATTATCATATCTCCCACCCTAACTTCAATACCGCCTCCAACAATGAAATCAATGTTGTGTATGAGGTCGGCATTCACTGATACTCCCGCACGCGCCGAAAAGAGGTTCTTATATGTGTACTGCGTTGAAAGACCAAGATACTTGACTTCCATCCCGTTTCTAGTACCTAACTCAAGGCCTATCATGAACGGATCTGGGACGAACCTTATTCCAGCAAGTAGGTCGATTGAGTTTGAAGATATACCACTGTTCCATAAAAGACTGTCAAAGGCAACTACGTAGTCTAGCAATTCGTAAGCCCTTCCGGTTATTCCACCCCTGACTGCAACACCGTAAGTAGGTGTCGCGCCAGTTGTCATGTTGATTTTGAAGTCTGCTCCGTAAGATGTAAGAGGTCCGAGTTCGCCCGATATCATGTAGCTAAGGGATCTAACGCTCGATGTCATTCCAATATCCATGTAATACTGAAGCAAACCTGCCATTCCATCGTCTGAATCTTCAAAGAGCTGGATGTATAGACCACGCTCATCTGAAGAGGGGGACGCGTTTGTAGTAAGCTCAATGAAGTTTGAAGAAAAAGCCGATTTAAGTATCCCGTATAGATCTGAAGGGCTGCCAAAACCCGAACTATATCCCTTTGCAAGTATCCCATTTCCTCCAGTTTGCAGTAAGAAGGGATTCAATGCTATAGTAACCACGCCAAAACACACGACCACCAAGATCAAGAGCCTCTTCATCATATCACCCCAAACGTTCTTCAGAAGTCTTAAGATCGCCTACTCGAATAAGACCGGTTTCAGAACAATGTCCTTTGAACTCACTCAGCCTATTCTCAAGTATAGCCTCTCGAATCCTCTTCACAAAATCCATTAGAAAGCTTACATTGTGGTAACTCAACAGAATCTTGCCAAGTATCTCGTCCCTTGTGAACAGGTGATGGATATACGCTCTATTGTACGTTGAACAGACTTTGCATGTACAGTTCGGATCTACTGGAGATTTATCGTGCTTATTTCTTGCCGACTTGAGGTTAATTCTTCCACTTGAGGTCAGTGCCGACCCATGTCTGCCAAGCCTTGTGGGAAGAACACAATCAAACATATCGACTCCGCTTTCGACTGCGGCCATGATCAGTTCAGGTGATCCTACTCCCATTAAGTATCTTGGCCTATCTTCGGGTAAAAGGCCGACGGATGCCGACAAAATTTTTTCCGTTGTCTCGAAGTCTTCTCCAACACTTAGGCCTCCCAAGGCGAAGCCCTCAAAATCCATTGCAGTGATTTCCGAAGCGCTCTCTTCCCTCAAGTCATTGAAGAACCCACCCTGGACAATACCGAAGAGAGACTGATTGCGATCCTTCTTGTGAGCAAGTAAGAATCTCTTCGCCCAGTTAGTGGTTCGTCTTACTGAATTTCTGACATATTCCTTGTCTGCATTTGGTTCAACACACTCGTCAAAGGCCATTGCAATATCTGATCCTATGGCTTCCTGAATCTCCATTGAGAGTTCAGGGGTAACGAAAAGGTTTCTGCCATCAAGAGGCGAACGAAATTTCACGCCTTCCTCGGTAATTTTTTTGTTGGAGAGCGAAAAGACCTGGAATCCGCCACTGTCAGTTAGGATAGAATGATCCCACGACATAAAATTATGAAGGCCGCCAAAGTATCTCAGAGTGTCGAGTCCTGGACGCAAAAACAAATGGAAAGCGTTGCCCAGTATTATTTTTGAATCTATCTCACAAAGCTGATCTTGCCAGATTCCTTTTACAGTCCCATTAGTGCCTACGGGCATAAAAACGGGGGTCTCGAACTCGCCGTGTGCAGTGGAAAGTACAGCGGTTCTTGCGTTTGTTTCAGTGCTCTTAGACCTTATTTTCAGCTCAACCATTTCGCTTTCCGATAATCTCGATTATCTTATCGTAAGAAGCATCAATCTGTTTTTCTAGTTGACTCATTTCATCGTTTATCCACGCGCCATAATCGGGGTCCTTAAGGGACTTCATATTGATCATAACATTGGCTTTGGCAATCCTATAGACTGCTAAGAGAAGGTGGGCGCCGCTTTCCGCGTCCGAAAGAACATTAGAATTCCCCCACTTGGCAAGTCTTTCTACATTCACAATTATGTTCTTACATCGCCTGGCAAGATCGAAAGGCACTTCTATTGCTGTCTTTAGAGCCTGCTGGACTTTCATTTCTCTTGTGTTCTTCTCATCATCGGTGGTTTTCGGAAGCTTATAAGCAGACATTACTTGGTCAAAGGCCTGAATATCTCGGTTCATCAAGTCGCAAAGATAGTTGCTTTCCGACTCAAAAACCTCTAAGGCTGACTCCATATGTCCTTCGACATCTTCATAGCCCTTTTTCCCTATGGTCAGGTTTGCGACCATTGATCCTAACGAAGCTGCGAGGGCAGCTACCACTGCTCCGACAGCACCCCCTCCTGGAGTCGCCGACTTCTCAGCAACTTTTTTCAAAAAATCTTTAACCGATAATGTGCAAAAATCCATTTCAATAACCCCCCTGATTGTCCTCTGATTCTCCAGAAATGATTTTTATCCCAGAGCTAGTACCGATTCTGTTAGCTCCGGCAACTATCATTTCTAGAGCGTCTTCTCTTGATTTGACACCGCCGGAGGCCTTGACTCTACAGGTGTCTCCGACAACAAACTTCATCAAAGAAACGTCATTTGTCGTCGCTCCTCCGGTTGAAAATCCGGTTGAAGTCTTGACAAATGCAGCACCCGACTGTCTGGCGATTACGCAGGCAGCAACCTTTTCCTCTTCATTAAGCAGAGATGTTTCGATTATTACTTTAACGGGTTTGCCTCGTGCTGATTCTACCACTTTGACCATGTCATCAAATACGCTTTCGTACTCTCCTGCCTTCAAGAGACCTACATTCATTACCATATCAAGCTCGTCTGCTCCATTATCAACCGCCCATGATGCTTCGAAAGCTTTCGCTTCTTTTGATGCCTGTCCCAAAGGAAACCCAATGACAACGGCCTTCTTTACATTGCTCCCTATAAGTGATTCATTCACTATAGGCAGATACCCAGAATTGACACAGACACTCCAGAATTCATAATTGATTGCCTCGTCACACAGTTTCTTTATCATTTCTGGAGTTGCATCGGCCTTCAAAAGAGTGTGGTCAATGAATTTGGCAATGTTGAGTTTCTCCGGTAACTCTCTTCTTATTGGAGAATACTCTTCTTTGTACCTTCGAACTTCCCTTTCGATTAATGCTCCAAGCATTGCATCACCAATCCTTATTTTATTTCGCGAAGTCACAAGCCCAGGTCTTCTGATATTTCTTGCATTGCTTTCAGAGATAGAGATAGGAAATCCTCTAGAGTCATGCCGATTCCAGCACAACTCGCCATCTGATCTCTATTGGCACCCCTGGCGAATGATTTCTCCTTATATCTGTTCAAGAGAAAATCCACGTCGATATCGGATAGCTTACTACCTTTCCTAATTAGAACTGCAGCCACTATGAATCCAGTTACTGGGTCGGCCGCATAAATTGCCTTTTCGATAAGTTTTCCTCTTTCTTTCTTTTCGCAATGGGCCAGAATCGCATCTTTAATATCTTCGGGCAAATCCTTGTTCTCAAGCATCTGCACTGTCTTATTGCCGTGTTCTTCAAAGTTGTCCTTAGTGAATTCGTAGTCAAGGTCGTGAAGAAGTCCTGCCATGGCCCAGACTTCTTCATCTTGTCCAAGATCTTTCGCCAGGGCCTTCATCACCGCCTCAGTGGCAAGAACATGTTTAATCAGATTCTTGGAGTGCATGTTGTCCATTATTAACTTCATTGCCTCTTCTCTTGAGATCATTTTCAGTCACCCCCGCTTCGAAAACTCTTCCGGCTGCAAAACTGTAGTACTTTCCGCTTCCTATTATAACGTGATCAAGCATCCTAATTCCGAGTGTTTCTCCAGCGTCTCTAATCTTTGAAGTAATCCCTTCATCTTCCTTACTTGGAGAAGGGTCGCCAGATGGATGGTTGTGGACGAGAATTATTGCTGCAGCCGTCCTGGATATGGCGGGTTTGTAGACCTCTCTCGGGTGAAGAACAGAGGAATCCAATATTCCCACACTAACGGTGTTTAGCCCTCTATAGTTCAGTTTGGTGTCCAAGGAAATTACCCTGACAGTCTCTCGATCCATGAAAGCCATGTCATTGCAGAGATAGTAAACACTCTGTGGTTCATCCAACCTCACTTTTGTCTTTTCCGTCATCTCCCTGAAGATTCTCTGCCCAAGCTCTAGAGCAGCCTTCAGGCAGACTGCTTTTGCCGTTCCAAGACCTTTTGCGGTCATCAATTCCGCAACTTCAGCAGACAGAAGCGCTGTGAGAGAACCATAATGATCGAGAAGCTCTTCGCTTAACTGGACTACCCCTTTCCCCTTTGCTCCAGTTCTAAGAAGGATCGCGATCAGTTCGCTGTCCGAAAGAGAACCTGTACCATACTTTAGGAGCCTTTCTCTAGGCATTGAGTGGAGGCACAATTCAAATTACCCCCCGCGAATGAAGTTCCTCCCAAAGTCTTCCTATGGGAAGCCCCATCACATTGTAGAAGTCGCCCGAGATGCTTCTTACAAAAATGGCACCACAGTCTTGGATTCCGTATGCCCCGGCTTTGTCAAGTGAGATACCACTTGCAGAGTACTCCTTAAGCACTTTCCCGGGCATTTCTCGAAATGTGACAGCGGTTTCTTCAACAAAAGTGAACTCGTCTTCTTCCGATACAACTGAGACAGACGTGTAGACGGAGTGGGTCTTGCCCGAAAGAGCAGAGAGCATTTCGTAAGCTGCCTCAATTGAAGAGGGCTTTCCAAGTACCAATCCATTTAGGACTACAACGGTGTCTGCTCCCACAATTACCGCATCAGGGTTCCTGAAATATACATTTTCAGCCTTCCTGTAAGAAAGTTCCGCTAGCTCCACCTCTGAAAATCGCTCTGAAAGCCTTTCTATAATTCCTTCTGGCGGAACTACCTCAAAGGTAACTCCAATTAGCTGAAGCAGCTCTTTTCTCCTTGGAGAAGATGAGCCAAGTATCAATCTAGCCAAAGAGTATCACCCATCCTTCGTATAACTTCAAATGCAATATAGGCATTAATCAGCGCAGAAACTGATCCAATGACTAACATATAGGGGTAAAGAAATACTATTTCTATACTCTTCACTATCAATGCGTACGCAACTAGCAACTGTACCAAGTTACTCGCCGAGGCTCCGGCCAGACTTATGCCTACCAGACCGAATCTTTCGGTCCGGCTCAAGAGCCACATCAGTGCTCCGGAAGAGAGAGAACCCGTAATTCCCATCAAGAAACCGGGAGTTGCAAGTCTACCCGTTATCAGACTTCCAATTAGGCTTTTTCCAACAGAGAGCACAAGAATGTCGCGAAAAGGCATGCCTGCTAGCGCGATGATTAAGACAAGATTAGAAAAGCCCCATCTTCCACCCGGAACTGGTAGAGGAAACGGTATAAGGCTTTCAAGAAGATAAAGAACAGAACCTATCGCAATTAACATCGACAGTGTGGTGATTCTTCTCGCTTCCATCATTACTCCATCAGCAAATTTAGCTAGTATTCCAGTGATACACAAACCTCGGGGAGTCAGTTATCCAATGACTCCCAGCAATTTTCAGAGCGGTTCAGCACTTTCTCTGTCAAATCTTCAAAGAGAACTTAACAAGCCTATTGAGAAATCACATCTACTTCCGTCCTACCCCATGGGATCTTTATGACTATCCTGTTGGGAACGCAAACGATTGGGATATTTGGGCTGTCTACTGCTCCTTGTAAGACACACAGCTTATCAGGACAATCTGAATCAATGACTGAGATCCTTCCCTTTTCGACCTTAATTCGCATACCTACTGCAAGCGAAAACTCTGAGTCTACTCTAAGATTGACTGTCCTTATTAACCTCCCATCATGGTACACTTCGGCAAAAGATGAACCTCTATCTCGTGTCATTGCGAGAAGTAACACTACTGTAATTAGTCCGAAGACAATCAAAATATCATATCTCGTTAGTAGTTTCATCGCTCCTGATATACTTCAAAACCTGGCGACTTAAAAATACTCATATCTTCCATTACGAGAAGAACGAGTGCTCCAAATCTCGGCAAAAATGTTACTCCCGGCTCCATTCCAATCACAAAGGCGGCAGTCGCATAGGCATCTGCAAGCATAACGCTTCTACCAATAGCGGTTGCGCTAATAACTCCGTTGCGGGATGGGAATCCCGTCTCTGGATCCATAATGTGGTGGTAACGTACGTTGTCTTCTATAAAAAATCTTTCATAGTCTCCAGAAGTAGCCACAGCACCATCATATAGATAGATATACTCTATAACGTCTTGGACACTCTCCCCTCTTGGATCTCTAACACCGACTATCCACGGCCTGCTTCCGTACTTGGGACCGATTACCCCTATGTCTCCGCCAGCATCAATGAAACCAGTCGCCCCCTCGTCAAGCGCTTTTATCTTCGCAATAGCCATATCTACTGCGTATCCCTTTGCAATCGCTCCGAGATCTAGCATTGCTCCATCTGCCAATGATACATATTCCGACTCTTCAACAAAAGTGATTCTGGAGAAGCCAGTCGATGCAAGAGCTTCTTCGATTTCTTTCTCTGAGGGGATCCTTTTGTCAGATGATTCATCGTCAAAACCCCAGAGTTTGGTCAGTTCGTACAGTGTCGGATCAAAGGCCCCGGAAGTGTTCTTTGCAATTTCGAGGGCAGATTTTATGAGAAAACTCGTCTCCTTATCTATATCGTGAAGTTCACCGCTTCTGTTAAGCTCTGCAATTATTCCGTCGCTTCTGCTTCCGAATTTCTCATCAATCCTTTCTATTTCCGTCATGGCAGCTTCTGCGAGGGTAACTGGAGACATTTTTGAAGAAGAGACCCTTACGGTAACGTAAGTTCCGAGAAGATACTCTGTTCTGTCATAATATTCCAGGGGCTTTTGCCGGAAGAAAATGAAAATCAACAACACAATAGCAGAAACCAGAAGCACCGCATAAACAATTGTCCGGCTTCTCAGAAGACGACTGGAATTTCTTCTTGGCACTTGTTGCACCTTCCTTTTTCGTCTATTCCAACCACTGAGCTCCGCATACCTTTTCTTTCGATTAAAAGGTTCCCGCAGTGAGGACAAATAGTATCGGAGAGACCGGGAAGGCTCGCGTTTCCAACGTACACGTATCTCAAATACTCCTTTGCTACTTCTGCAAGCATTGTTAAAGATTCAGGCGGAGTCGGAGGTATTTCACTTTTGTAGCTAGGATGATATCTGTTTATATGGAGAGGAATATCTTTTGAAATTTCTGAAATCCATTTTGCCTCTTCTATCATTTCTTCAGTGGAATCATTTTTACCAGGAATTATTAATGTTGTCAATTCCAAATGCGTTCCTACCTTTTTTGCCGTCTCTATTGATCTTAGAACATTTCTCTTATCTGTACCAATTTCATTTCTGTAAAAGTCATCGTTCCAACCCTTTAGATCAATATTCATTGCTCTAACCGACTGAGAAAGAAGATCCATAGGTTCCTCATCGATCACACCGTTTGTAACAAGGACACTGTAGATACCCTCTTTGGCTGCTGCCCTTGAAGTGTCTAGAATGAACTCGAAAGAGACAATCGGTTCATTGTAAGTAAATGCTATTCCTTGCGATTCCCTCTCAAGCGCGATCTGAATAAGCTGTTGAGGCATTACCCGCTTTACAGTCTTTGGTCGTTGCTTTGATATCTCCCAGTTCTGGCAAAAATCGCATTTAAGATTACATCCCCACGATCCAACTGAAAGTATCTTTTCTCCAGGGAAGAAGTGGTACAAGGGCTTCTTCTCGATAGGATCTACCGCTATCGAAGTCAGTTGACCGTAATTCAGCGAATAGAGCATTCCGTCAACATTTCTTCTAACACCACAAAAACCTACCTGATTAGGTTTAATTATGCAGTGCCTTGGACAAAGCAGGCATTGCAACGCATCATCCTCACCATATTCGTCAAAATACACGGCCGGTTTCAAAAAAACCACCTCTTAATAGAATCAGTGATACCTTTCAACTGAAAACCTGAAAATGTTGTAGTCCTCCGATTGACCAATACCAGCTTTCTTCAACGCGATTTCAAGCTGTTGCTGGACGGTATTTACCCCCTCTAGATCAGGCAGAAGGACACCTTTTCTGTATCCCAGAGAAACCACAACGCCGAACTTCTTTGGATCGAGATCTGAAAGGGTTGCTTTTTCTGGCAAACTAAGAATATCCACAGACAATTCCAAATCATGGAACTCAGCTGCTTCCACAGGGGGAAACCGTGGGTCTCTGATGGCCGATGAAATCGCGTTCTGTATTATCTCACTTGCAATATTCTCTTCCGTGGGGAATATCGTTCCTATACACCCTCTTAGCGATCCGCCCAGAGTGTGCAGAGATACGAAACAGCCCGCTCTTCTGGAGGTAAATTCACTAGATACCCACGCGGGGACTTCAACAGCAGCACGTCTTCGAAAGTACTCGCTTATTGAGAGTCTTGCAATCCTAACAGGTTCGGAATAAGACAATTCAATCCCTCAATCGAAAAAAATCTGAGACAGCTTGTAGTATTCGAAGGGAACGAGCTTCTTCGTAGCTATTCCATATTCAAGGGGTATGGAGACAATGTTGTTGCCTTTAAGCGCAACCATCCTGCCAAAATCGCCTTTCATAACAAGTTCCATTGCATGTACCCCATATCTCGTTCCAAGAATTCTATCAAAGGCTGTAGGTGTCCCCCCTCTTAATAGATGGCCTAGAACTACAGATCTTGTGTCGTAACCGGTTCTCTCAGAAATGATGTTTGCCATATAGTGTGCAATTCCACCGAGTTTAATATGTCCAAAAGCATCTATCTTGCTCTCATCGCCAACAACATTTTCAAGCTCTGTTGGCTTGAACCCTTCGGCAACAGCAACTATCATATATCCATATCTATTCATTCGCTTCTTCACATATGCGATAATTTCATCTATAGTCATGGGGTACTCTGGAATCAGTATTAAATGTGCTCCAGCAGCCATGCCCGCTTCCAAAGTTACCCATCCGGCCTCTCGACCCATGAGCTCGACGATTATGATTCTTCCGTGTGACTTCGCTGTGGAATGAAGCCTGTCTATTGCATCGGCACCGACATTAACAGCAGTTTGGTACCCAAAAGTGTAATCAGTGTTGGCAACGTCGTTGTCGATTGTCTTCGGCACGCCGATCGCTTTGTATCCCATCGAAGAAAGTTTTGCGGCCACACTCAACGTATCGTCACCGCCTATACCTATTATCGCGTCCAGCCCAAGCTTCTCAATATTTTCTTCCATTTTGATTCTCATGTCTTCTGACTTAAAGGGGTTAGTTCTGGATGTGCCAAGAATTGTGCCTCCCAGAATGTGAATGCCTTCAACATCGTTATCTGTGAGTTTCATACTCTCACCGACAACCAAACCCTTCCAACCATGCATCAAACCAATTATCTCCACACTTTCCGGAGCAGATTTGACGATTCCTCTGATTACTGCATTTAGTCCTGGACAGTCCCCGCCGCCAGTCAATATCCCAATTCGCATTAAGAACCTCCCGCAAGTTTAGAAAGTACTTACTCATAGACTGTATAATTATAACATGAAGAGATTCAATGTTGTCTGAGGACAGAGAGGAAAGAGGCTTATGAAGCTAAGTATGAAAGCAATAAGAGAGTTCATTACTTCACCAGAATACACACCTACCACCTTGAGAGGAATCGCCGTAAAGTTAGGGTTTAGTGATAAGGAAAGCAGAGGGCTGCTAAAAAAATATCTCATGGAACTGGTCAATTCTGGAGAGGTAATTCGAGATTCGAAAGGCAGATACATATCTCCTGGGGAAAAGATGGTAGTAGGAAAAATCGAATTTGCACGAAGAGGAATGGGTGCTTTCATAAGTGTAGAAGATGAAGAGGACGTCTTTATCCCTCCAGAGGATACAGGATTCTCTATCCATGGCGATACAGTCCTTGCGGAGATTACCGGAAAATATAGAGAAATAAGAAAAGGAAAGATCGTCAAGGTAATCAATCGCAATAAGACGAAAGTGGTCGGAACCTTCAAAACGAGAGGTATAATGGCCTTTGTCGTGGCCGACGATATGCGAATAAAGAGTGACTTCTATATACCTCCGGAAGGTTTCAATGGAGCCAGACCCGACCAAAAGGTTCTAATCAAGATCACCAGATATCCTTCGCCTGGAAAGAATCCAGAAGGAATCGTTGAGCGAGTCCTCGGGGATGCATTCAGTCCTGAGGCAGACTTGATGACAGTTATCTACAGGCAGGATCTTCCTGAGCCCGGCTACTTTCCAGAAGAAGTCAATGAACAGGCCGTAGAAACTACCAATAAGCTAAGCCCAGAAGAAATCAGAGGAAGAGAAGATCTCCGCGATGAATTAGTCTATACAATAGATGGCGATGATGCAAAGGATTTCGATGACGCCATATCCTTGAAGAAGAACTCCAAGGGGAACTATTTGCTAGGTATTCATATCGCCGATGTCTCCCACTATGTTCGAGAGGGAACGCAGATCGATGTCGAAGCTTATTTAAGGGGCACATCGGTCTACTTACTCGACACAGTAATTCCTATGCTTCCCTTTGAACTGTCAAACGACATTTGTTCATTGAAACCTGCTGAGGATAGGTTGACCCTGTCTCTTCTGATGGAAATTGATCCAAGAGGAAAGGTAGTTTCGACAGCAGTCAAGAATGCGGTGATTAATTCTAAGAGTCGACTTACATATTCTGAAGTAAACGATTTTCTCAATGGAGAAGCTTCCCAGGCCACTGTTGAGAAATTGACCCCTGTCTCTGAAAGCCTTAGGATGTCACATGAACTTGCACAAAAGATCAGAGACATCCGAAAGAAGCGCGGCTCTGTCATGGACATCTCATCCAGAGAAGTCAAGATAGTCTTTGATGAGAACGGTAAAGTGGTGGACATTATCCCACAGAGCCGTGGGGTGTCAGAATGGATCATTGAAGAATTCATGATACTTGCAAACGAGACAGTTGCCGAGATATTTGACAACAGAGGATTACCTTTTGTGTACAGGATTCACGAGGAGCCAGATCCCGAATCAATGATGCAGCTGAAAAATTATCTTGAGGCGCTGGGAATGAAAATAATGATTCCAAGGAATGTTCATCCAAAAGCTCTTCAACAAATACTGGAGAAGACAAAGGATCATCCTCTTCACTCTTCCATAGAAAGAGTCCTTGTGCGAGGTATGAAGCGTGCGGTCTATTCCGAGAGAAACATTGGTCACTTCGGACTGGCTTCTGAGGCTTACACTCATTTCACGTCGCCGATCAGGCGGTATCCTGACCTAGTTGTGCACAGACTATTGAAGAAATTGATAGAGAATTCTGGGAATGATCTCGGAGAAGAGTCAAAGAAAGTTGAAGAGACTCTTCCGAAGATAGCGTCCTGGGCATCGAAGAGAGAAAGGGTAGCTAATGAAGCGGAATGGGATTTGCTCGATATGAAGAAGGTGGAGTACATTTCCGGTCGTGTAGGAGACGTTTTTGAAGGTGTGATTACCGGGGTAACGAAATTTGGGATATTCGTGGAGTTGACGGAAAAGATGGTCTCGGGTCTCGTTCACATTTCAACTCTGGATGACTATTATGATTTTATTGAGAACCAGAATATTCTTGTTGGAAGAAAACGGAAACGTATCTTCAGAATAGGTGATGAACTGAAGGTTCAGGTTGTTAGGGCAGACAAGACGACCATGGAAATCGATTTTAATATCGTGAAAGAAGAAAGCGGACCTGCCGCCAACAGGAAAACCACTTCAGCAAGTATCTCAAAGAATAGAAACGTTACCAGGAAGAAGACTTAGTAGAGCGGTTCGAATCTCTGCACGCTCCAGTATTCTTTCATTAGAGATTCATAAAGACCTAGTAAAGTCGTCTTATGGTCTTCCTCCCATTTAGAAAGCATGTCGAAAAGGTCTTTAATCTCCTTTTTTGAAGATTCTTGTGCTCTTTGTTTATAGAAGTCTTCGAAATCTTTTTCTATCAGATAAGCAATTCGCAAAGCCGAGAGATCTCCCGCAAGTGAGTCAACCGAAATGCCTCTCAGCTCCAGAGATTCTCTTGAATAGAAGATGTTTTTCTCTTCAATGTTGGCGAACGTTATTTCGTCTCCTCTAGATTGATCTTCTATCATTTTGGAGATAAAGGAGACATGATCCATTTCCATCTCAGCAAGTTCCAAGAAGAGTTCCTTAACCTCTGGAATGTGAATTTCCTTTGATCTTTCTCTGTAAAACTTCACGCCCTCTCTTTCACGGGCCAGAGCATACTTAAGCACAGCGAGCTCTTCAGCGCCCATCAGAAACACTCCCTTCTCATGATCTTACTTGTCCTACAAAGTAATTATCTCATTAAATGAATTTCCTACAAAGTATTGCTTGATAAGTGTAAAGTCACTTTTGTGGTGGGCAAACGTGGTATATTTTTACAAATGACTCAGAGAAGAGGTGTTTTATGGAGATTATTCGCCTCAGGCAAGGAGAAAAGAGCTTTTCTATTACTGAAACCTTACCGTTTTCTATCGCAATACTTGACCAGATCTACGATGGCGACATTAATCTGGCGATAGATGATGTGAAAGGAAGTCAGGTAGAGAAGGATCTTTATGTTATCAGAACTTTAATTGATACTTTCGAGAATATTGTAACCCCTGAAAACTATGCACCCATTGAGTTCGAGGAATTTCTGGAATATCTTGCTGAGACTGAACTCTCTATCAAGTCTTTTGCAAGAGGCACGTTCTCTGGCTTTCAAGACAAGATACTTTCGATTGCGGACAGAGGTGATTATGATAGTGCCCAGCGGTTTCTTGATTTGCTTATGGAGGCGAATGTTGATGAAGCGTCTGTTTGTGAGCTAAAGGGCACAATCTTTTTGGAATCTGGGAATGAAGAAGAGGGGATTAAGTGGCTTCAGCGTGCTTTGAAGATAGATCCATCACTAGTATCCGCTTACTCATTTCTTGGTCAGACCTTCTACAACAGAGGGGAGTTTGATGAGGCGGCGAGTTGTTGGGAGAAGGAGATTACTTTGTCGCCGGATCATCTAGTCACCTATTTTATGCTGACAGACGCGTATATAAATGGTGGTCGTACGGAGGAAGCCCTTAATGTTCTGATGAGTCTTTCTCGCAGGGACCCAGATAGCATCTTGACGAAGGTTGAGATGGCTGATTTGTACGAAAGAATGGGAAACATTGACATGAGAGACAGAGTCGAGCAGGAAGTGCTTGGGGCAAAGCCGGTCTATATAAACGATATGGAGCCTTGGGCGAAGATTCAGTTTAAGTATTCAAGGTTCGATATTGTGGAAAAAGAGGCTAAGAAGTTTTTGAAAGAAGATCCCGATAGGCCAGAGCTGAAGATGCTTCTCATTGTGACTCATGTTAAGAAAGGGCTTTGTTCTGAGGCAAAGAAGCTTATGGAGGACTTTGAAAGTGAGCAGGTTTGGTATTACTACGGAAAGAAAGAACTTTTCGATGAGTTCCTTTCTGAAGAAGAGAGAAGACAGTGTGGGATTATTTAGCTTTTAGGGTACCGGTTTTTTTCGTTTTTGGGCTAATTTTTGGGAGTTTTTCTAACGCGTTGATCTTCAGGATTCCTTCCAAGGAGTACTCTATTGTCAGACCTCGAAGAAGCTTCTGTCCACACTGCAAGCATGAGCTTTCCTGGAAAGACAACCTTCCAGTTATTAGCTACCTAGTCCTGAAGGGAAAGTGCAGATACTGTGGTAACCCAATTTCCGCAAGATATCCCACAGTTGAGTTGTTGACAGCAGGATTGTATGCGCTAAACGCGTCTCTTTTTTCTCTTTCGGGAGCGATTTCATTATCAGTTCTATCCACAGGACTCATCGTTTCTTCCTTCATAGATCTTGAGCACTACATGATTCCTGATCTCGGCGTGATTCTTGTTGGAGTCGGTGCCTTCGCATGGTCGATTTTTGAAGATAGATTTCCTTTGAACTTGCTGTATGCTCTTCTCGTGACCGGGGCAATGGTAGCCTTCTTTTTAATTGCAAACCTCGTGAGGAAAGACAGCTTCGGATTTGGTGACGTTGAACTTCTTGCTGTTCTTTCACTTGCAACAGGGGTAGTCGGATCTCTTTACACAATTATGATAGCTTCGTTCGCCGCTCTGATAGTGTATGCCATAAAAGCTGCAGCTGAAGGAAAAAGGTTCGACAGACGAGCTCAGCTTCCATTCGGGCCTTTCATCGCAATCGGTGGATATTCAACAATAATCTTCCTGAATTTCATTGAGGCACTTTATCGAGTATGAACTTGAGGGACTGGACACATGAAATAAGAATGACGGGAATCGCTTTTGCGGATTTTCTAGATAGCAAGGGGATTCATTTCTCTCTAAGTTCTTCTGGAGAGTATTTCGTCCAATTGTCTAATGGAATAACCTTTAAACTCTACACAAATCGGTCCGGGAACAATAGGATAGTGTTGCCATCTTCCACCTGCGATGAGCTGTCTGAGAAGTTACTGTTTGCGTGGGAAGAGTTTAATGGCAGGACATATGGTGGAATACACCTCTTCGTTGATGGGAGTTTTAGAGACAATGCGGCAGGCTATGGAGTGGTCGTGATCTCCGAAAAGCGTATCGAGGAGAAGATAAAGGGTTGTGTGAGAGAAAACCTGGAAATGAGAAATGTGATTGGAGAGATTGAAGGTGTTATTCAAGGGTTGAGCTACTGCCTGAATAAGGGGTATAAGAGAGTAAAAATACATTACGACTATGAGGGATTGAAGAGCTGGAAAACAGGAGAGTGGAAAGCAAAGAACGAGTCGACGAGAAAGTACAGAGATCTTCTTGATAAACTATCAGCCGATATCAACATAGAATGGGTGAAAGTCAAATCGCATGTTGGAGACACCTTTAACGAGATTGCGGATAAATTGGCAAAAAAAGCTGTTGAGGAGTGTTTTTGATTTCCTCCGGAGTCCATTCTAGGGATTCCGACTACCAGAAGCAGACGCTCGATGATTTACGACAGTTAGTATGCTTTTTTAGGAAGTCAAGTGGTCTCGGACGGATATGTTACATACAAAATTACGACAGCTGCATCGGTGTTTCTTCGAGCGATGGCAACCGGTGATCTTCGAGGAGCTTTATCCATTCTCTGAGAGGAGAGACTGAATTGGAATTAGGCTGCTTTTTTGGCCTTTTTATTTGTGAAGCCGTGGCATCAAGGAGCAATCTTGACGAAAAGGCAATATTTTGTGTGAACCAAAGGCCAGAAACGGAAATGGAGTGAAAAAATTATGGGGAGGTTTGACTGTGAGAGTATACATCAGTGCTGACATTGAAGGGACTTCAGGGATTGCCGATTGGAACGAAGCGAGGAAGGGGCATGAGGACTACGAGTATTTCAAGAAGCAGATGACTGCGGAAGTAAGGGCCGCTGTACAGGGTGCTATAAAAGCAGGTGCCTCGGAAATCGTTGTGAGGGATGCCCATGGAAGTGCAAGAAATATTGATCCGTCTTCTCTTCCTGAAGAAGTCCGCATATTGAGAGGATGGGCGAGAGACCCTCTGATGATGATGCAGGGAGTTGATACCGGTTTTGGGGCCGTCGTATTCACAGGCTATCACTCCCCATCAGGGCAGGCTTTGAATCCTCTTTCTCACACTATGACCGGCGAGATCTTCTATTTGAAGATAAATGGGGAGCTTGTTAGTGAATTCATGCTAAACGCGATGTCAGCAGCCTACTACGGTATACCGATAGTCTTTGTCAGTGGTGATGAAGGAATTGTGAGGATTGCAAAGCAGGCAGTACCTGGCATTGTGACGGTCTCAACAAACCGTGGAAGCGGATCCTCCGTTGATTCAATCCATCCTATGAGAGCGGTGAAACTGATTGAAGAGGGGGTCTATAAGGCCTTGAAGAATCTTGAGACACTTCCTTTGGAACTGCCAGAGAGATTCAATGTCGAGATTGCCTATGTTGATCACAGACTGGCACACAAACTCTCCTTTTTTCCGGGAGTGCGCAAGATGGATGACCGGACAATCATATTCGAAGAAACTGACTATTTTGAAGTACTTAGAAAGCTATTGTTCTTGCTTTGAGAGTCTTAGAGGCAATCTTAGAAGAACTTTTGGTTAGATAATCATCCAGCAGTCTTTCGGGTGCTTTTCAGCCGTATGCTGTCTTTGACCGGGTAGTCGCGCGGAAGCCTCATTTCGGGTTTAAAACCATATCTAGTATATATTGAAAGGGCCCTACCATTACTCTTTGAAACATCGAGTACAATCTCTTGACAAGTTGCGAGAAGATAGCTAAATACCATTCTCGCAAAGCCCATATTCCTGAAACCTCTTTCAACCGAAATGATTCCTAGATAGCTCTGGTTAGATGAAACACTCATTTTCATTGCCTTACGTAGCGTTCTAACTTCCATTAGCAACCTGAATCTACTCAGACTAGTGAGGAAATCTCTATAATTTGGCTTTAAAGAAGCTAATTGCTTCATCTCCTTCATCGAGTAAAGAGCATATATCGCGACCGGTTGTTCCCTGAATTCGCAGACGGTTATATGCCTGATGTTTAGCGGGTTATTAAGTAGTATGAGCTCGGAGACAAATTTATGAGCCTTTCTTCCAAAAGCCCTTCTGAAATGCGAAGGATCTGTATCGAAAACAAGTGAGGCAACAAAGGGCACATCCTCTCTTTCTGCCTGTCTGAACAACATCTCTCTCTCCATAGTAAAATTCTACGCCTCTAGCAATGATCGATCAACCTCTTTCTTGGCATAGTATTGCATTAGATCATTTATAAGAATCAAGATCCGTGATGTGAGGTGGCCTGTGGAAACCAGAGAGAGAGAAACTAACGAGGCAGTGCAGATTGCCGAACGCTTGCTTGAGGGAACTCACGAAGCTTCGGCAATTCTTTCGACCGAGGGGAAAGTAGTTGTCGAGAACAGTGAATGGAGAAAGCTGACTTCTGATTATTTCTATGAGTTAAGCTTTATGAAGCAAGATGTAATAGATTTCTCCAGTTTATTCAACTTGTTGAACGACTCCGGTTCTGCAAGACTCAGTTCGTTAATCAACGGAGAGGTAAGTTATGCGTCTTTCGACCTAAGCGATTCAATTCAGACTCGAAGATCACAGTTGTCTGTCAACATTTTCTTTCTTGGGATTTCAAATAAACTATCATATTTGATTACTATGATTGACAACAGCGAATCTACAAGTATTCGAAACGCTTTAAGAGATATGTCGTACCTTGATTCTCTCTCCGGATTTGGAAATGAGAGCTCTCTGCACACTCATCTTGCCTGCAAAATTCATACTGCAAGAGTTACTGGGAGCTCCTTTTCGATTATATGTGTCACATTATCAGATTCTAAGGAAACAGTTGCAATGTTTGGCAAAAGGACCGCAGATATCATTCTACAGAGAATTAGCAGAAGACTTGCAAAAGCAGTTCCAAAAGCAGAGTTTTTCAGGGTCATGGATGATGTCTTTGTTATCGTAATGGATTTGAGCGTCAGGAAGGAAGTTTCTTCGACAGCCATTTCCTTGTTATCAGCTTTGGAAAGACCCGTTGTAGTCAATGACACAGAAATTGCGCCATCTGTCGTGATTGGAATCTGTCAGTTTCCCGTAGATGGGGAGAGTACAGACGCTCTCTTTAGCAACTGCCTTTCATCTGTATTTGCAGCGAAAAGGGAAGGTTTGAAGTGGCAGTTCTACAGCTGATTATTCGAGATAGAAGACGAAAGCATCATAATTCCCTTTATTAGAGCCTAAATCCCCGTCACTCGATGCAGAGAAACCTGTTAAAGCAAATCCGTCGCCTGAACTTGCGACTGCTAGGCTAACATCTTCCAGTTCTCCGCCAAGATATTCTTCCCAAAGCAAATTCCCGTCAACATCAAGCTGCAGGAGCCAGATGTCGCTATAAGCTAATCCAGATCTTTTCAAGGGAGTGTTTTCCAAACCTTTTCTTTCCAGATTTGACTCCGAGAATCCGACTGCTTGAACGCCACCAGAAGGAGTGAAATAAAAATCTTCAAGAAAGTCGTTGCCTTTGCCTCCTAAGCATTTAGTCCACAAAACTTCTCCCTCTTCTGATAGTTTTATTATGAATCCATCATAATCGGAAGTTTTCCTAGAGAAAGCACCTCTGGTGGAGCTGGTTGAACCTACAACAAATATATCCCCGTTTGAGGCCACCTTCACAGAGGAAGGTGAATCCTCACACTCTCCACCAAGAACTTTGGCCCAAAGGAGCTCACCATTAATGCTGACTTTGATCACCAGAACCGATGAGAACTCCAGAGTCAATCCGTTAATCGATAAGTGGCTTCCGCTATTCCCTTCGGCTTCTCCATCCATTGAAGTTGTTTCTGCAACGATCACTATGTCTCCGTTAGGGTCAAGATTGAAGTCGACTGCCCGTTCAAAGGAGCTCCCACCAAATGATTTTTGCCAGACTTCCGATCCTGACCTATCAAGTTTTATCAGAACGACGCTCTTTCCTGCGCTTTCATGTGAGGATTTCGTTCCCAAAATTAAGTATCCGTCCTCGATCTCAACGACTGCGACTGCTTCGTTGTGATTTCCTCCAATTCTGAATCTCCAGCTTTCATTTGCGTATCTATCGAGTTTGATGGCTAGCAGTGAAGATTCTTCCCCAGATCCGAGACCAATTGAGGCGTGGCTTTTGCCTACCACCAGAAATCCCTTATCGTAGGTTTGTATTATGTCATTGAACTCGGTCCAGCCCATATCGAACTTCTTTTGCCAGGCAAAATAGCCATTTCCGTCAAGTTTCACAACCCATCCTGCTCTTGAAAGGACTTTTGCTGAGGAATCCGAAGCTAGTCCAGCATCCGCAGAACCCGCAAGAATGAAGCCACCATCTGAAAGAGGCCTGATTTTAGTGAAGCTGTCTCTTCCGTCATTACCAATAACCCTCTTCCATTCCAATTTGGGAATCCTTTTTGTTTTGAATGACCAGATTGGGCTTCTAATCAATCCACCCTTTCCATCGTCAGCCACAACCTGCCAACTGTATTCAGTATCCGGTTCAAGAGAAGGTAAGGTGTAGGTGGTGTCCGCGATTTGTCCGGCCAGGACTTCCAGTTTTTCGGACCCAAAGTAGAGAGTATAAGAAAGGCTGTCTCCATCGGGGTCTTCGCACTTCCATGAGAGAATCAAATTATTCATGAAATCCTCAACACCATCGATGGGATAAGGAGAGTAAGGTTCTTCTGGCCAGTGGTTCTTGTCCATTACGATTATGTTAAAGGTTTCGCAGTGCCACTGTCCCAAGTTGTCAATTGCTTTAATAGTTACTCTGTGCGCAACAGGGGCCTCTCGATGCCCAGCGGTGTATCGATATTCAGCACCCTGAATTTCGCCCACGCCACTGACGATTTCGAAAAATATGTCTTCTGAATCTGAAGTGGTAAGCTCTTTCAAGTCAATCTCTAGAGACTCTCCTTCAAAGAGCTTCTGGTTTTTGATTGCAAGAGCAGGGGACAGAGGTGGATTTGCTACTACAATCTCAATGGGAACAACAGATCTCGATCTTTCCGACTGTACAACGATCTCCACTCTGTCTTTGGGGCAGCTTAGAGATTTAGTATCAATCAAAAGAAGATCGTTCTCTATTCTTCCTTTCTCTCCTACTACTGAAAAGGCAAGGGCCGTTCCATTGCTTCTTACGATGTCTACAACTGGTAGTGATAGTAGCTCGCCGTATTCTACTGTTACACTACCAAACTCCAAAACTTCGAAATCTGCACTTTGTCCGTTAAGCAGTCCGAAGCCTGAGACAACTGCGAGGACGGCGAAACCGACTATTGCGGCAAGCAGTATTCTCTTCATCATCAAATCAAAGCCTTATCTTCCGTGTCTTCTTTTTTGAAGACTTTGCTGTCAGGAGAAGAACCAAAGGAATTATTATCACAATCGGAATCAACCAGTACCAGATCTTGCCACCATCCCTTTCATTTTCTGGAGGGGCTGAGAGAGTGAACAATGCTCGAGCTGAATTGCCCTCAACATCATTTACAATTACAAGATGTTCACCGTATTCGCTTACCATAATGTGCATTTCCTTTTCTCTTTCATTTACTGGGTAGGTCTTTCCGGAAACAACAACCTCTTTTACGTTAACGTCGTCGCTAACTGTGAAGCTTAGGATCCTTTCATTACCCGAAACAGCATGCTGAACTGGTTCTCCACTGATTACTGGATCTCCAGTCGAAACCGGTCTTCTGGATAGATACTCTTTTTCTAACCAGCCGTAACCGTAAACAAAATAACAGTCTTCGCCTTCTTCGGTAACTTTGACTTCCTGCCCAAATCCCAGACTTTCATGCTCTCTGGAAACCCAGAAACTTCTTGCTTCAGCTTCTAATGAGAATGTTAACGTCGCTTTGTTTCCATCTTGATCGTATGCATTGACAGTATATTCGCCCGTTCCCTGAACTTCAGTTTCAATTTCGGCCAAAACTGAATTTACTTCAAGAGGAGTCACGGCAAGGTCTGGGCCAATAATTTCGATCAAAGTCACTGTGCTGTTGTCGGAGACGGACAACTTCAGATACTTGGTATCGCCGATCGAAACCTTCTGCACTTTGTCGCCGGTTATTAGAGGTGGTTCAACATCAGGAGCGACTCTCGAAAAGCAGTCTCTGTCAAGCCACTCTCCATTTACAAGGAATGCCACTTCACGAAAATCGTCAATGATTACCCTGTCGCCTCTCTTATATGTGCCGATTTCTTCTACTACGTACATCACGGTTTCTTCAAATAGAATGGTTACAGTTCGTTCGTCGTAGGAACCGGAATCGTCATAAGCTCGGATCATGTAGTCGCCTGCTCCATCGGGGCTAAACACAACTTCTCCATCTTCACCGATTTCCACTTCTTCTTCATTCACTGTCACTTTCTTTACAGGCGTGGAGACTGAAAAATCCACCGTGTCTTTCTCTATGCTTATACTAAGAAGAGCGGGAGTGTAGATTTTCGGCAACTTATCTAGCTGGAGAAGAAGTGAACTGAGCTCTCTCGCAACTTCCACAGGTTTAGCTCCTTCGACAGTAGTTACTCTCTCAGTTGCAAGTACTGAAGAAACCCAATTGCCGTTGGAATTATAAGAGAAATACTCGCCGTCACCAAACCCTATCAATGTTCCTATTGGAGAGGCTTTTTCAATATCCCATATTTTCAATGTCCCATCCGTGGAAGACGAGTAAAGCACATGACCATCATTTGAAAGGACTATCTCTGTTACATCCCAGTTGTGACCCGTTATCATATGCACAAGAGTGAAAGAAGGAAAGGAAAGACTCTTTATTGTTCTGTCTGAGGATGCTGTGTAGATTAACCCGTTGTCGACGAGAATCTTTGTAAGCTCTGCGTTGTGAACTCTCGATGTCTTCAGGGGGGACCAGGTTTTGACATCATATGATCTCAGATGGCCCGCCTCAGATCCAATTAGAAGAACTGATCTATCTTTATCCATAGATACTGCGGTAAGTGGTCCGATATCTGCTCTGATAACCTTAACTTGCTGTCCACTTGATGTATCCCATATTCTAAGAGTTCCATCTTTAGAAGCTGAGTATAGACGATTCTGTTCAGGCCAATCGATAATGGAGTGTACGGACCCGGAATGGCCTCTGAGAGTTCTTATGAAGGATAGACTTGAGAGCGACCATATCTTCACCGTTGCATCTGAGCTGCATGAATAAAGCGTCTTACCGTCTTCAGTTACAATCAAGTCGTTTACTGCACTGGTGTGACTGCTCAAAGACTTAATCTTTTTTCCTGTTAGAAGGTCCCAAACGATAATTATTCCGTCGTCATAGCCCGCGATTCCCAGCTTTCCGTCTGAAGAGACAGCAACTGAAGTTACCCAGGCGCTGTTAAAAGTAAGATTATGAGTCAATCTTCCATCTAAGAGGCTCCACACTTTGATTGTATTATCAATATATCCGGAAACAAGTCTCTCCCCATCTGGACTAACTGCCAACGAAGTAGCGCTGAAAGCCTTGCTATCTGGCACGTACTCTGTGCCATATGCAACAAGAGAAAAAAGCAAAGTAGCTAATATAGCTATCCTTCTCAAATCTATCACCCTGAATTGAATTTTCACTCAATTCTACCATTCATGGCCGTTCAAGAACAGTCCAACCGATCAGTCAAGAAACCTCTGAATCTCCAAACGATAACCATCGGGATCCCTTGTGAAAAAATGATAGATATTGAACTTCTCGTTTACGGTCGGCTCGGTGCATTCAACACCCAATTTGGTCAATTTTTCGTAGAATTCATCGACTTCGTCGGTGAGCAAAGTAATTATTGGATTATCTTCTCCAGCATTTACTTGAAGATGATTACAAAAACCAATCATACCGCCGTTGGCAGTGAAGAAAATCCAACATTTCCCCTGATCTCTAAACAATTCAAGTCCTATCAAGTCTCTGTAGAAAGAACCTGTAATACTCAGATTTCCTGTGCCCAAAAAGACGATTGTGTTTACTACCTTCAACACTAGATCCTCCCTTCAAAACAAAGGTCCGATCTACGATCGGACCCTTCCGGTTGATCTTCCATACATAATTTGGGTGCTATGAGGACAGGTTGCACTTAAAAGGGTGTAGGTGTGCTTTGCACTGGCCTTGCTATCTTGCTGGAATCGATTTGTCTTTCATCTCGGTATTTCAACAAATGAGACCCCAACATTGAACCAATGGTTCAGTAAACATGTATATTTTTATTTGCGTATACATTACATTTAGCACTCGCTACTTCGGTTTTCAAGGGTATCAAACTACTCGGCAAAAACAGGTCCTTGACCTACAACCTACAATACCACCGCAAGCTGTCATGTATTACTCCATTTGAGTTTCTAGTATCCAAATTTCCAGCATTGTCTCTTTCAGTTTTATTACTCAATTTGCACTCATTGACCTCGCGTTGGTGGGTTGAAAGTGTAGCAACCCGCGTCATTCGACAAGATGACGAAAAAGCTCTTCCACCAAGCGTTTGTCTCATTGGAAGTCGTTTCAATGAAATTCCTATTTGAGAGAAGAACCTAAGAGCTTTCCGTGACCGGTTGCATATGTTATGGATCTTGTGTGACCACTGCAATCACCGATGAATTTCAGATTCTTGTATCGACCGTTGTTTATCTTGTTTGAGTAAAACTTGACTTCAACGGCATACATAAGATTGTCGGGATAGGATATTCCAGGAATTACCTCACTGAGTTTCTCAATAAACTCAGTAATGGAAACAGATATTCTTCTGGGTAAAACAAGGTTAATGTCCCCCAGAATGAAATCGCTTTCCGGTAACGTAGGTTTTACCCTCCCCAATCTCTTTGTTCTCTTCGTCTGTATGAAATCCTCATAAGTTTGAAGAATCACTTTCCTGCCACCGGCAAGTATATTGCTCAATCTGCTTATATATGAGCCGTAACCAATTGGATCGCGAAAAGGTTCGGTGAAACGTGTTGTGCAAAGTATTGCGAAGTTGGTGCTCTCTGAACTCCCTCCGGAATTGGAGTGGCCGTTCACGGTCACAAAATCATCGTAGTTCTCCAGAACGACCTTTCCAGATGGATTGTTACAGAAAGTTCTCACTGTATATCCTGTCCTGGCCTTCAATCGAACTTTGAATTCATACATCTCATTATTGATCTCTTCAACCACATGATCGGGAAGCTCAAATCTGATTCCAATGTCTACTGTATTACTTGATGCAACGATTTCCGGATATCGCCCTGTAACCTTTTTTATAAGCGAGTGACCGCTTCTGCCCACAGCAACAACCACATAATCAAACTCGGCTTCGAATCCCTCTCCTCTAAGAACAATTCTTTCCTTTTCAATGTCGATTTCATCGACTCTCGAGCCAAAGTGAAAGTGGACGTTCTTCTTCTGCGAGAATTCGTCGAAAATCCTTGTAAGAACCGAACCCAGTTTATCGGTCCCTATATGCCAGAACTTAGAGTTCACAGGTTCAAAACCCTTTTCATAGAAGAGGTTAAAAAATGAGGATTTTCTGTCAAAGGATGTGCCTGTTTTGACAACGAGTTTGTCTTCGGAGCACAGTTTCTCCAGATAGAAATCGACTACACTTCTTTGAATATAGAGCGGAATCTCCATATCACCGCCCATAGTATCTGATACGAAAATCTTCCCATCCGACCTTATTCCACTTATGCTTGAACTAAAAATATCCTTTGAGCGTTCCAGAATGTGAATCTCATGATTCTCATCAATAACTTCGCTTAAGAAGCCTATTGAGGCTGCTCCAAATCCGATAACTCCAATTTTCATCTGATAAGTCCTTAACGGACAGCTCACCTCCCGGTGCGTCGTTATTCCCAGCTAAATCTGTATTTATCAAGCCCCAGCTCATTTCTGAGCTGTACTAGTTGTTTCCTCAAGATCTCATTCAAAGGGGCTCCTTTGTCCTTTCTTGATATCCATGCGAGGTATTCCTTCTCGCCAGCTGTATATATCCTTTCCTGCCCGGGAGCCTTTTTCGATGCCCTAAGCTCTCTGAGGATATCACCAGCGAGTTTCTTGAATTCGTTCACTGGAGTGAACGGCTCGATGTCTATTGCTATAAAGAAATGACCTATTGGAATGGGTCTCTTTTCATTCTTAGGTCCCACACCTGTCAGCATCTTCAAATAGCTGCCTGCCTGCAAAGCAGCAGAAAGAATCTCAACTACTGTTGCGTAGCCATAGCCCTTGTATCCGGCAGTCTCCTCGCCGATACCTCCTAGCGGAGTCAAAGCGGCTTCTCCTTTTGTCAGATCAATCAGGATTTGCTCAGTGTCGGTTCTTGGTTTGCCATCAAGACCAATAACCCAACCTTCTGGCAGCTCCTTGCCTGCTCTGGCATAGACTTCAATCTTTCCTCTTTGAGCGACAGAAGTAGCGCAGTCCAGAACAAAGGGGAAGTCTTCGTCTGTTGGAATCCCGAAAGTGAGTGGATTAGTTCCCAGCATATTTTCCACTCCAAAAGTTGGTGCAATAGATGGACGGGCATTCGTGCCAGTAATTCCTATCATGCCCTCTTCAATGGCCATCATTGGATAATAGCCGGCTATTCCGTAGTGTGTCGAGTTGCGTACTACCACCATTCCCATTCCATAGGTTTTCGCCTTCTCAATCGCGAGCTTCATTGATCTGTAAGCAATTACGTGTCCCATCCCGTTGTGTCCGTCAACCACGGCCGTCGTGGGGCTTTCCCTAATTATCTCAAACTCTGTGACGGGACTTTGAGTTCCTGACCGGATTCTATCCACGTAGATGGGCTTTAGTCTTCCTATGCCGTGTGAGTCGATCCCTCTCTTGTCTGAAGTAATGAGAACATTGGCACAAACACTTGCATCCTTTTCAGGAACGCCGACACCTACAAAAACATCTTTCATGAAGGCTTCTAGAGTATCAAAGTCAACCCAGACAACATCGTCATAAATGTTTTCCACAAAATCCCTCCTTTTTCTCTCTACAGCCAATTATACAATCAGCATAAACCATATACAGTCTCTTAAGTAATTTTCCATAAATTTCGCGCAATCTTTCTTCGGAATCCTTGTGGCAGATCAGGTGATTATCTGAGAATTCTCAGCAAGAGATGGGTTGCTTTTTTTAGAAAAAATCGAGTACAATGGATTTACGGAAAATTCACATCATCAGGCATTGTGATCATGTTTCGTTGATGACTTTCGAGAAAGAATGGTGAATCGATTGAAGGACAGAATTGGACAGGGAATATATCTTTACCCCATGCCATTAGTAGTGATTGGTACGATGAACGAAGAGAGGCCCAATTACACCACAGTGGCCTTTTGTGGGGTAGTAGAGGTTCAGCCGCCAATGCTCCAGATTTCTTTAGCGAAAACTAGACTAAGTTGCAAGAATATAAAGGAGTCGGGTTACTTCAGTGTGAATGTACCATCTCTTGACATGCTCAGAGGTGTAGATTACATGGGAATCTACTCCGGAAAGACCACCGACAAGTCAGAGCTTTTCAACACCTTCGTTGGAAAAACCGGAAGCGTTCCAATGATCGAAGAAGCGCCTTTGAACATGGAATGCAAGTTGGTCAGTAGTCTCGAATTCGGTGCAGTACACGTGACATTTGTCGGTGAAGTCATCCAAACATATTGTGCAGAGTCGTGTATTGTCGACGGTCTTCCAGACATAAGGAAGATCAGTCCGGTGACGTTCTCTGTCTACGACAACTCCTACTGGTCTATAGGTATGTACCTTGGAAAAGCATGGAATATCGGAATAAAGTACACCCCTCCAAGAGAGGGCGTGGAATAGCCCTTCTTTTGGAGGGATGAGATGTTTCATTTCTTCTCGTAAGAGGTCGGTCCTTCAGACCAATCCGTTTCTTCTAGCCATGCTTCTGAATAACCTGTTGGCTGAGCCATGTTGCCTTTCTCACTAATGAAACCATCGTTATACTTCACTATCAAATACTCAGAGAATTCCCACCAGGCCTGGACAATTTCCTGAGAGTTTCTTGAACAGAATCTCGAGAGGTAGTCAGCAGCCTCCCTTGGTTTTGTCGGAAGCATCGTGGCAACACTTGCTTCGATTTCCGGAAGGCGACTTAGAGAAAGCGTTTCATATTTCTGTTGCATTAGTTTGATTTCTTCATGCATGTAACTATACTTCAGAGCGGCCCAATTGGACACGAAGTTGAACGCCCACCAGGCACTGTCCCTGCTGAACTGTGAAGTATCGCAGACTTGAATAGAATCAGGAAGATTGCTTACTCCTGCGTAGAAGGGAGTGAAACAAGTATCGGCAGGTTTATCTAAACCTAACCACATTATTCCTCCAATGGGATCTGGAAGCCATTCCCTTCCCTGACACACGAAAGTGTATCCACAATACGTCACTGATACAGGCCTTTCCCAAGCACCTTCAAGTTGGCGAGAAGGATCACCAACATCACCTTGCCCGTCGTAGCGACCGTAGAATCTGTCTGGATAACCAAATGGACCGGCGGCAATCCCTTTTGTCAAGTCGAACTCCGTTCCTTCATAGTGGTCCCGATATAAGTTCATTACGTCATGCGCTGATAGTCTCCTGTCCGGTTTTATCGAGAATGGGTATTCTCTTGTGAAACCATCTTCTACCCAGGGAGAAAGGTTTAGGCTGGGAGAGATTAAGGAGAAGAGACGCCATACTCTCCTCAACGAGTAGTATGGGTGATTGTACTCTCCAAGACTCACAGTTTTCAGCCAGTCAAGAAGGCCTTCTTCGGGATTCCACCATCCGAATTTCTCTGCAACTTCGTGAAGAGTCTTTCCGAAAAGGATATTCGAGTCTTCGGGATCAATTTCCCTTATTCGGAATTGGTTTGCAGCCACGAAGACTTCTCCGTCGGGGACCTTCTTTGCAACCCAAAGCCCTCCCGTACCTTCAGGAGAAGGAGCCATTTCAATGATCCATGCTTCGTTTGGATCTGCAACAGGCAGTGTTTCACCTGTACCGTAGTACCCATATTCTTCAATCAAGAAACCAATCATTTCAACTGCTTCTCGAGCAGTCTTGCACCGTTCCAGAGCTACTCGAGAAAGCTCCGAGGAGTAGAAAATTCTTCTGCCAGGTTCGGGACCGATCTGAACCTTTGCTCCGTTAGTGCATTCCCCAAACATCAGTTGATGTTCGTTCATTATGCCGTATGAGCCATCGAAATAGGCATATGTGTGTGCTACTTGGGGGATCATTCCAATTGGAATTGAAGCTGGATAGCTAGATGTATCATAACCAGGAGCTCTGTCCGATACAATCCTTGGATAAATGAAGCTGTTATACTGAGAAAATTCTCCTATCGCGACTGCCGTGCAGTAAACCGGTCTAAATGACCCGGGTTCATGATCCTGGGCAGGTACATAGACTATTCTCTGATCGGCCAGGTCGTTGTCGTCTGAATGAGCAACAATCATTGATCCATCAGCACTCGCACCCTTAGTTACAATAAGTGTCGTACATGCAAAAGAAACACCAACAACCATTATAAAGATAAAGAGCAAACATACCTTTGAAGCTTTCATACTGACTCACCTCTCTTCAGTTGGAAAATAGATTGAGATTCTAAACTTCTCTGGATTTCAGGAGACTTTGGATTCCCGCATCCTAACGAATCAGAGTTGAATTCATTGAAAATCCTTCCAGGACAGCAAAAGAAACAAAAAGATCTTCATTCCCGATTTCACAATCAATAAATGGCAACTGCATGGCAAGACCAAGGCATTGGATATCAAAAGGCCCTTCTTCCAGTTCCAGTCCATCTAATTCTGGACAATCATCCTTAGAAGTTCTTAATTCCCAAAAAAAGGCAATGAGTGCTTTTCGCTCATCATCGGCAACATTTGGAGCGTTGTTCACGATCTGTCCTGCCGAAGTGTCGACGGGTACCCAACCGTAGTTTGGCAGAGAGAATACGTCCGGGAATTGTGAGCCCAGCTGACCCGAGAAAATCTGAAACCCACCAAGTGTTCTTGCCGGGATACCTATAGATCTAAACAGTGCTGCAAAGAACATTGACTTTATCCCGCAATCGCCTATGTGATGCTCATAATAGATGGAATAGTTGAAGCTTTCTTTGATGTTTTTCTGAGAAGTGGGATACTCCCCGATTTTTACAGTATCGATTGAAGAAAAGAGTGTTGAAATAAAAAAAGCGGCGTTGAACAGCACGAAGACCTTTCTCATCTTTCCCTCCTAGAACTCCAATTTCCTGGCTACGATCCAAATATACTCCTAAAGATGCAAATCGCAGAACCCTCTGACAGCCTCTTTCTTAAAGAAACGAAGTTGTTGAAGAACCTTTTTCATTAGACTCAGTGCTAGAATCAAGGAGGCAATATAGCGAGTTCTTCTGTTTTTTCTACAGTGGAGGTGCGCAGATGAATCAAAAGGGTCTTTTCAAGAAGAGGAAGCCACCGCTTGGTTCAGTACCTGGAAGTCTCAATATTGACGAAAAGGCTCCCTTTCCAGAGATCAGGCTTATCGAATTCGACGGAGACTATCTTAGAGAAGAAATCATTGAGAACTTGGACGAACTGAAGTCAATAGTTTTCGAGAGAGGAAAGGTTCACTGGGTTGACGTTCAAGGATTAGGAGATGAAACGCTAATTCGAAAGCTTGGCGACATCTTTTCTCTCCATCCTCTGGCCCTTGAAGATGTTACGAATGTTCCGCAAATCCCTAAGGTTGACGAATATGAGAACTGTGTTTTTCTCTGCCTTCCTATGTTGCGAATGGATGATAGTTCTCTTGTGACAGAGCAAGTAAGCGTTTTTGTTGGAGAGACTTTCGTGCTGACTTTCCAGGAAAGGTACGGAGACGTTCTAGACCCTGTTAGGAAGAGGATACGGAGGAACGCTCAGATAAGAAATATGAGTAACGATTACACGGCTTACGCCATAGTTGATACTATCGTTGATAACTACTTCCCTGTATTGCAGGAACTAGGCAACGAGCTTGAGAACCTTGAAGATGAGCTCATGGAAAAAGTGGCCAGGGAAAAGCTCAAGGAGTTATATGTACTGAAGCATAGACTAGCTCATTTGAAGAGGCTTCTTTGGCCTACCAGGGACGCGATTGGGCGTATTTCAAGAGACGAAAGCAAGTACTTTGGAGACCAGATTTCGCTTTATTTCAGAGACGTATATGACCACGTAATGCAGTCGATAGACATGCTTGATCTGAGTCGAGATCTTGCATCGGAGCTGATGAATCTATACCTTTCTTCGACCAGTAACAGAATGAACGAGATAATGAAAGTGCTGACAGTTATCTCTACCATCTTCATACCCCTGTCATTCATTGCCGGCCTCTACGGAATGAATTTTCATTATATGCCTGAGCTCTCTGTGAAGTGGGCTTACCCCGCAGTCTTGATTGCAATGGCAATAGTCGTTCTCATAATGTTGTTTTTCATCCACAAAAGGGGGTGGTTCAGGAAGTGATAAGCGATTTGTTTCTTCAGAAACTACCCCGTGATCCTAGATGAGCTTCTCTTCTTCACATAAACAGACGCCGTATAGAGATGGGCTTATTTCACGAGGCAGTCATCTGAAGTTTCCAGCAACATTCGTCATGATTTCGAGCCTGATGATTGTCCCGTTTTACAGACGTACTTCGAGAACTTCCCTTTCTGCTGGTCGAGATCCATGCAATCGCTTTTTGCATAAGATCAATGGGAATTGCGGCTATAGAAAGTGCTATATGGGATTGAGTCGATGCTCTTTCGAATCGAAAGTAGAATTTCTCGAAACTGGAAGTTACTGATCCTCCTCTTGATAATAAGTAATGAATCAGCATTGGTTCGAAAGACTTCTAATCTAGGGAGAATCCACTCCCTACTAGCGATAGACAGCAATCAACAACGTCAGGGTCGTAGAGTTTGCCCGCCCCTTCAGTAAGTTCAGAAATCGCCGCTGAAGTTTCATGTGCAGGCCTGTATGGCCTGTGAGATACAATTGCTTCAAACACATCTGCAACCGTTACGACTCTCGTTTCAAAAGGAATTTCCTTACCCCTCAACCCCTGGGGATATCCGGAACCGTCAAGCCGTTCATGGTGCTGACGTACGATGCTTGATACTGGCCACGGTAATTCGATTCTTTCCAGCATCCTAAAACCTGCTTCACTATGACTTTGAATTAGGAACCATTCATTTTCCGTGAGACGCCCCGGTTTGCTAAGTATCTCAGTTGGCACAGAAATCTTACCAATATCATGGAGAAGTGCGCCCTCACGTACAGTATCTATTTGATCCGAGTTGAGTCCCATCTCGGTTGCTATTGCCGTAGCAAGTTTGCTGACCCTTCGTTGGTGACCGGCAGTATATGGATCTCTAACCTCAACCACTGTTGAGAGAGTCTCAATAAGGCTCTTAATAGTTTTCTCAGTCGATTCGGGAATGACATGATCAGAACTGGAGTGAGCAAAGGAATAAACAATTCTTCCTCCAGATCCTTCAGATTGGGAGGCATCAATCTCCGTCACCAAAGCTTCGACTTCTACTCGCGATCCATCACCCCGAGTGACTATCAAAAAACGTTTATCACCTCTCCTACCATTATTAATCAGTCTATTCTCATTTCGATTACCTCTCACTTCTACGAAGTTGAACACGTCTCTCCCGATAATCTGATCTCTCTTTCTTCCGAAAAGCTTCTCGGCGGCTCTGTTGGTAAGGATAACCACTCCTCTTTCATCTGTAGAAATCAGTGCCTGATCAACTGTATCGATTATGCTTCTTGTATTAGCTAACTCAGTAAGGTCATTAATTTCGGCAGTGATCTCTCTGTGTATGCTCACTAACTCTCTGTTGGAAATCGGTTTTATCCAGACCTCCTCGTGATAGGCTTGCTCAGAAAGCACAATTCTCTCCTGCCTTCCCGTCTTCGCAACTCTTCTCAGCGCCTGCAAATACAGATGATCGGCCTTGCTCATTGGTCTCGCTAGAGCTATACCCTCTATAATGGGGAGCCGTGCCAGTCGGTTAAGTTCAAAAGCGAGGTTCTTCGCTAAAGGAGTAATCTTTTCGCAAGTCCTGTCGACGGAAAAGATCGCAGCTCCTACGAACAGTTCTTCAAAGACTTTTCTGAATAGACTGCTGAATCCACTGTTAGTTTCAAAATGGGGAATAGCGGTTGAAGTTATTGAATAGGAAGCCGGATTCTTGAGATCTTCTTCAAAGTTGTCGTTCGCACTTCCTGGCTTCTCCTTTTCAACTAAAGACTCCATGTTAATCCTATTTGCCTTCTTCAAAATCTTGACATCACAGAATTTGCTTTTGTCGAAATATGAGGAGACGCTCCACACAGAACCGGCATGGTCTATAAACAAATCGCTAGAACCGAAGAGAATATGGTACTCTTTGCCAACAACATCACCGAAGCACTTTTTCGAAGAAAGATTTTGGAAGGAAATTCTTCCAGTGGGATCAACCATCATGACCGCTTCATCAATAAGGTCGAGATTAAAGTCTGTTGATTCATCTAATGACAAAACTGGCTCATCTCTCATTCTTGGGAAATAAAAATACAAACGTTGGTTCAAAATTCAATTGTAATTCCAATCTAGATGGCTTCACTTTGAATTCTAACATCTTCGCAGTGGTTTTTGAAAATCAGACCGACTGTTCAAGATGAGTTCCTTTTCTGAGAATTTCATCGAACGTGCGATAGGCAGCTTCACAATTTTCGAGGTTCATTTTCCTTTCGAAAAAAGACTTCATTGATTGCATAAGCGACGCCATCATTGGTGTTTGAGTGAGTTACGTAATCACATACGGCTTTCACTTCTGGAAATGCGTTCTCTACTGCCACGGCAAGCCCAACTCTCTGTAGAAGGGGGATATCCGCATAGTGATCTCCAATGAACGCTACTTCCTCACTGGACAGTCCATGATAGTCTAGAAAGGCATTGAACGCAATACCTTTGGAGACTGATCCATCGTATATAGAAAGCAGTCCCCAGTTCGAAACCATTGATGTGATTTCTTTGCGGATTCCACCGCTCTCAACCCGAGACCAATATACATCTAAGAACCCTGTATCATCAGAGGTTCTTATTAACGAGTAGCTGAAATGACCTTCAAAATTTGCTTTGATCTCGGCCAAAACGCGAGTCAGAACCTCGAAATCTCCCGTAATATCTAACTGTAGGAGTCTCCTTTTGGCTATTGCTTCGGAAAGATCGTCAACCATTGTAATTCTGTGTTCGTTACTCTGAAGGAAAGGGAGATATGGGTTGATCACAAAATCGCCCTCATGAAACCAATCAGGAACATCTTGAGAATCTGTTCTCGCAAGAATATCACACCCCAAAGTGGGTGCGAGTTCAAGCAAGAAAGATGAAATGTTTCCATCAACCAAACGTTTCGCAATTATCTCACCTTTCCCTTTAATGAGAAAAGCTCCATTCTGAAGGGCATGGGGTCCTTCAAGATCCAGAACGTTGAGATATTCACGTGCCATTAAGTAGTCTCGACCAGTGAAAACTGCAATCTTTATCTCATTTTTCTTGAGTTTCTCAATTGCCTCAAGGGAGAAATCAGAGATCTCTTTGGTGTCATCCAGCAAAGTTCCATCCAAGTCAAGAATCAGGGCCCTGAGGTCCTGGAAGTTTATCTGACGGTCTCTCAACTTTTTCAATACTCGATTCCCTCTCTCGCCTGTACTCCCGCTGAATAGTAGTGCTTGATCTCTTTCATTTCAGTAACGAGATCTGCCTCATCGAGAATTTCTGAAGGTGCTTTCCTTCCAGTTAAAACAAGCTCTGTCTCTTCAGGCTTTGACGAAATCAATCTCCTGATGTCTTCAGTAGAAATCAGTCTATAGTAGTGGGCGATGAAAATCTCGTCCAGTACAACAACTCCAAACTCTCTTCCAATAATAATCTCTCTTGCTCTTGCTCTTGCAAGTCCATTTCGGGCCGCTTCGAGATCTTGGCTTTCAGGATTATTCTTTATGAAACATCTCCTTCCGAACTGCTCAATGACAATTCTGTCTATGTAATTGGGTAATGAGAGTTCACTGTACTTCATGCCCTTGATAAACTGACCAATGAATACCTTCTCTCCCGCAAGTGCCGCTCTTACCGACAGACCGACTGCTGCAGTAGTCTTGCCTTTGCCATCACCCGTATAGATCTGAACGTATCCTCTTTCCACGATGACCTCCTCGACTAATAACTTCAATTCTACTTCGAAATCGGAGTCCGAATATGAATATTTTGCAAAGTGTTCCGTTACCAAGTTGGAATTATATAGCAATTATACGGAAATAGTTCGCATTTATCATTTTGTTGAAGATTCTTTCTGAATGCAATAAACTGCCGATCTGGTTTAAAGGTGGAGGCAAAGAGTTTTCAAGAAATATTGTGAAGTAAATCACATTGAATGGAGGATGAAGATGGCGAAGTATGAAGTGACAAAATCGGTGGATGTGAGAGGCGAGGTTTGCCCTGTACCAGACGTTGAGACAAAGCGAGCTCTTAAGAAGATGAAATCTGGAGAGATACTTGAAGTCTGGATCGATTACGCTATGTCGATGGAAAGAATTCCCGAAGCAGTCAAGGGAATGGGACATGAAGTTCTCGAAGTGGAGGAAGTCGGTAACAGCGAGTGGAAGATATACATCAAGGTAAAGTGAAAAAGGGGTGAGATGACATGGCCTGGACGGGTCTCTTAGTTGGTCTCGTTTTTGGAATAATTCTTCAGAGAGGAAGAGTGTGTTTTAACTCAGCGTTTAGAGATGTTTTGCTCTTCAAGGATAACTACCTTTGGAAATTAGGTTTTCTTGCTGTCGGTCTGCAAATGATCACAGTTCTCTTTGTTGCCCAAATGGGTTGGATAAAGATTGCACCACCAACACTGAATCTTTTCGGCAATATTGTTGGGGCTTACGTATTTGGCCTGGGTATGGTGCTAGCCGGTGGTTGTGCGTCTGGTGTAACGTACAGATCGGGAGAAGGAATGACAACTGCAATGATCGCTGCAGTATTCTACGGAATTGGTGCAATGGCAATGCGCGGCGGAGTGTTTTCACCTATAAGAACATGGGCTTCTCAATTTAATGTTTCCGTCGATGCCAATTCCTCTGTCTACCTTGACAAGGTTGGTCCGACTCTTGCAACGGTCCTCAATATCAATCCCTGGATCCCTGCAGTGATACTAGCTGCGGTTCTTCTGTGGTATACATTGGGGACAAAGACAACAGAGAGAAAGACTAAGTTCAACTGGAAGGTTGCTGCGGTTTCTCTTGCTATTCTCTCTCCCATTGCATGGATAACAAGTGAGGCTGCAGGGAGAAACTACGGATTCGGTATCACCGGTGGCTGGGTCTCAATATTTGATTCTTACATCAGCAATCAGCCTCTTAGATGGGACGGATTCGAAATAATCGGTATCATTCTTGGCGCTCTCATCGCTTCACTTCTTGCCAAAGAGTTCAAACTGAGAATGCCCAAGAATCCCAAGACTTATCTTGTTGTGATGATCGGCGGCACGATGATGGGAGCTGGAGCCAGTCTGGCAGGCGGTTGTAATATAGGTCATTTTCTTGCCGGTCTTCCAACTCTCGCAATCTCTTCTATAATCGCTAGTGTGTTCTTGATACTTGGCAACTGGACAATGGCCTATATACTATACAGAAAGTGAGGCGTCTCTTTTGAGAATAACAATTCAAGTTTTCGCACCACCTTACTCATATGAGGATCTTGATTCAGCAATAAAGATTGCTGAAGCCGGCCTTAACAAGGGACATGAAGTTACGATATTTCTATTTGCAGACTCAATCCTTTCTATAAACAGTAAGGTCAAGCCTATAAGAGTAGACAGAGATATCCCCAGAAAATTGGAATCTATGATAAAAGAAAAAGGTTTGAAAGTTGAGATCTGTGGAATATGCATGGACTACAGAGGTGTAACCAAAGATATGATTATCGAAGGTTCGAATCCCAGTGGTCTTCCCGAACTGGCTTCACTGATTTTCAACAGTGACAGGTTTGTTAACCTGATGGCGTGAGGTGCTTTATGGATAAGAAGATACTTTTCGTTGTATATCAGGCGCCAGCAGGTTCTATTTGGGTAAACGAAGCATTTAGAACTGCGTTCGGAATGTATGGCGAGGATATTGAACCATCCGTTCTCCTAATGGAAGAGGCAACTGTTGCTCTTTCAAAGAAAACTAAGCCTGAATGTCTTGGCCTACTCTCGATTTCCATGTGTTTTAGGTTTATCAAGAGATACGAGACTGCGGTATACGGTGTCAGAGAACATGTGGAGAGATTCAAAGTTAAGGAGATCGAAGAAAGCTTCAATGCAAAGCTGATTGGAGAAGCTGATCTTGGAGACTTCTTCCACGATTTTGACAACGTAGTATTTATGTGAGGTGTCTGGTATGTATTTAATAGTTGTGAAAAATGGGCCCAATAATTCTGCCGATAGAATCAAGATCAACGCGGCGAAAGAAGGCGACAAGGTTGTCCTAATTCAGGACGGTGTTTTCTGGGCATTGAACGAATTGACCACAAAGGCGGAGGTCTTTGCTCTTAAGGACGATGTTGAAGCCAGAGGATACTCGGCTAGTGACGTCTCTGTACCTCTGATTACTTACGAAGGCTTTATTGACATAGTTGAGGAATGTGAAAAGTCAATAGGCTAGGCGATAATTGTGCGATTTTCGAGGTGCACTTCGTTCAGACGTGCACCTCTTTCTACTGGAGGGATTTGGGTTGTCAATGAAGCTTCCGGATTTGTTTCGGACTTTCTCAAATCAGACAAGAATTGAAATAGTTACGATGCTGATGGATAACTTTCTAACTGCTTCAGAAATTGCGTCGCTACTTCAAATTGATTTGTCAACTGTATACAGACATCTACAGCAAATGAAGAAGCTTGGTATACTGACTTCAACTCATTTGCATGGTGTTGAGAGATTCGACTTCAGTTCTCCTCACATTTTCAGAATGCTGGACGAGGCGATTTCTTTCATAACGGAAGCAAAGGGTTTCAACGCGATTGCCTGCTCGGAGGGAATATGCAGTTATTACCTGGGAGGAGAGCTTGACATCATCGAGCCTGACCAGCTTCTTGATATGAGAGGTGAATCTTGCCCGATTCCGGATATTCAAGCAAGAAAGACTCTGGAAAACATGAACCCCGAAGAAGTATTGCTTGTTATTGTAGATTACCCACTTTCGGGGGAGAGAATTCCTGTGTCTATTCAGAAAGAAGGCCATGAGATAATCAAAAAGATAGCTGATAAATACGGTGATATAAAGATCTACATAAGGAGGAGAGAAAATGCTTGATGCGGTTGTAATTGGCGGTGGACCTGGCGGCTATGTATGTGCAATAAGAATAGCACAGCTGGGAAAGAAAGTCGCACTCGTTGAAAAGGAATATCTCGGTGGGACCTGCACAAACTGGGGCTGTATTCCGACGAAAGCGATGCTGACTTCTGCCCATTTGTACACCGAGATAGTTGACAAGTCAAAGAGACTTGGAATCGAGATAACCGGTCTTAATTATGATCTGAAGAAAATCATGTCTCACATGAATAGAACGATCACGATGTCTAGAAAAGGAATTGAGCACCTTCTAAAGAAGAACGAAGTTGATTTCTACAATGACACGGCCGTGATAAAGGATCCAAAGCACGTCCTTCTGGAGCAGAACGGGGAGATTCTGGATACAAATAATATAGTTATAGCTAGTGGATCAGAACCCTCTATGTTTAGGCCGTTCAGTGAAGTCGAAGGAATCTGGACAAGCAATGACGTTTTTCGTATGGAAGAAATGCCTGAAAGTCTCGTAATTGTTGGCGGGGGTGTCATAGGAGTTGAGTTTGCAACATTTTTCAGTTCATTAGGAGTTAAGACGACTATTGTTGAGCTGGCAGATCACATACTGCCCTATGAAGACAGCGACATTGCTGACGATATACGGAAGTCTTTGACAAGAAAGGGAGTCGAGATAATAGAAAAGACTAAGGTCACTGAGGTGGAAAGAGAAGAATGTTCTTTTATTCTCAATGCAGAAGGTGAACAAGAGCTCTCTCTTCAGGCCGAGAAAGTTCTTGTCGCAGTTGGCAGGAGACCCTCCATAACCGAAGATGTGAGAAAGCTTGGTCTGGAAATTGAAAGGGGAATTGTTACGAACAGCCGAATGCAAACAAACGTTCAAGGTGTTTATGCAATAGGGGATATTAGAGCCGGAATAATGCTTGCTCATGTTGCCAGCTATGAGGGTATAGTAGCGGCTCACAACATTGTCGGAGAAGTAATGGAAATGGATTACTCTGCAGTTCCTTCAATCATCTTCTCCAGTCCGGAGGTAGGATCGACCGGGATAAGAGAGGACGATGTTGAAGATATGGAGAGAGTAAGTATCGCTAAGTTCCCTTTGAGTGCTAATGGCAGGGCAAGGACTGTACTAGAAAACACAGGGTTTGTGAAGGTAATCGCGGATAAGGAAAGCGGAAAGGTTCTCGGTATGAGCATAGTTTCGCCATCTGCGACGGAGCTGATTATGGAAGGAGTAATAGCTGTCAAGAATGGGCTAACGATCGAAGAGCTTGAGAACTCAATACACCCTCATCCAACGCTATCAGAGACAGTACTTGGTGCGCTTGAAGGCGTAAATGGAATGAGTATTCATATCTGAGATAGTTCGTTAATAGAGGGCATCCCTCTGCAGGCAATGCTTCGGGATGCCCGTGTTCATTCTCTTATGCCTGAAATTCTTCTATACTTCTAAATACAACCTCTATTCTTTGATGATGCCCTCGATTTATTTTGCAGGGTTATTTTCTCGAATTTCCTGGCATTAACAAGATAACTACTATAAAAAGCTTTCTGAACAGTTGTCAGAACTCTTTTGAATAAATATTCTTCGTCTGGCTGAAGACCTTTGTCTTTGCAAAAGTATGCTTATAGAATAAAAGATCCAACTTGATCATTATATGGCCTTCAGTCTCAAAATCAAGTTCAGCCTTCGATTCATTTACTTTTGCAGAGAAACCGACTGGCATCTCCATCTCCGGACGAAGGACACAAGCGATAGTTACTCCCGGATGGAACTTGAAGCCAAACCTTCCTTCTATTTCAGGAGATCCTTCGAAATCGATCTTATCAACAAAAACTGAATTGTAGTCTATTGAACCCCTTGAATAACTCTTTCCATGAGCTCCGTGGAAGTCTATTTTTGCTTCGACTTCGTAATGGAACTTCGGATAAACCTCTATCTCTGGACCGAATTGAAGATCAATGCTCTCGATCTGCGTTTCCATTCCATAGAATAGCTCAATCGGTATGCTGACTTTTACGGGAATGCCGCATACACTTATGCTTACCTTTGGTTCAGCAACCTTCTTGGTTTTTTCAATCTCGAACCCTTCCTTTCCAACTATTTCCAGTATCGAAGAAACAGTTGCCGGAAAGCGAAGCGTTCCATTTGAGCTGAATTTGTTCCACGAAAGATGAAAGTCAAGACTGATATTCGCGTCAAGAACCAGTTTATTCTTTATTGCAGCTTTCATCTCATCATCATCAATGATAGATACTTCCCATTCTTTCTTAATCAGGTTTGTTGTTACACTCTCTGCAAAGGAACGATCACTTTCGGATCCAAATTTCTCTATGATTTCTGATACATCACCCTCAATGTTCAGTATTAACGTACCCAGAGCCTCTTCAACAAAAGCTTCTTCCGTTTCTAGTGTTACTCTTGAAGGGTCAGTATCATTCACCGAAACAACTCTTCTCAAAGAGTCTTTTATTGTGTCAAAGATGTAGTCACCGGGAGAAAAACGAGGGATAGAAGACGTCCTCGAAAACACGATTTGATTTTCGATTTCAGAGGGTTCTTGAACAAGTAGAGAAGAGTTTATCACAAGTGATCTAGGTATAGAATTGCTCACTGCAATTACGCCTCTGGGAAATCTGGTCGAGGAAACCATTGGCGGTTGCTGAACTCTGAAAAGGACTTTTCTGAAAGAAATTGGGGCGGAATTCTCTCCATCGGGTATATCATGTCTGAAGGTTAGAAGGTACCCATTGCTAATATCTGGATCCTGCATGCCGGCGGCAGAATGGTATGAGACGCCGGAGAAGAAATCAACATCAGATGAGCTCGAGAAATCCTGAGATCCTACAGAAACCGGCTGAAAAATGGAGTCAACATGTTTTACAATTGCACCTTCCGAATCGTAAATCAGATACTCATATTCGATACCAGTCGTATCTATGGATTTGATGTAGAGATAACCATAGTTTCTCTCCGCGATAGAAGAACCTTCTTCAAGTGTCCACTCCATTGTAAGATCCTGGAATGCAATCAGAGTTCCCTCTCCCAGGTGCGAAATCGACATGTCTGAAGGCGAAAAAAGGAGACCGCCCCCATAATAAGCACCGCCCTTCAGTTCTTCAAAGGGAACCCTAACGACAACCGGATTATCCACAACGATGCACGAAGAAATGGAAAAGACAACAAAAATGGCTGCAACAAACAACAATAACGTTTTTGACAAGTTCTTCACTGTCCACCTCCAGGAATCAAAGAAATGATGGTAAACCTTTATTTCGAAAGGAACAAAAAGATATACTATTTGACCAGGGAATCTCTTGATGCGAACCAAGAAGGTTTAATCATAAGATTCAATCTAACTTTACCATATGATTCCTATCTTCTCCATGCTCAATGAGAGCAAATATGCTCCGAATGCTCAAATTTTGAAAGCTCTTTATTGCCAGCTCTTGCTCTCGAAGTCACTTACACCCTTTTCCGCAAGATCCTTGTCAGGGAATTCTTCAATCGCTTTGCCGTCATCTCGAGAATCGATTGTGAAGTAAGGTTCAGCAGGTGCAAATATACAGATTTGAGCGGCTCTATAAGTCCGAAATCTCATTCCGCATTTGTCACAAAGCCCAATATCCTCGACATCTCTTCTAAAATTCACTACTTTGTTGTATCTTCTGCAATATGAATGATTTTGTTCATTCGCAAAAAAATAAAACGCTTGAGGCTGTCGCGACTTCTCACCACCAGATATTATCGACTCTTCGGAATTCAGCCACTTCCATGATGCTGAGTTGAGGCTCTCCAGATCAAGGTCAGTTTTCTTCAAAATATTCACCTCTTGTGACACACCCTTTTCAATGAAATGTTATCATGAATGTACCTAATACACGAGGGGGAATAATTTTGAAGAAGTTTATACTAGTTTTCCTGGTGGCTGTTCTCTCGATAGCCCTACTCGGAGCTGAGTACGCCGTTAGGATTACGAAGGCTGGAGAACCAGTTTCGGAAGAGTTCTGGATAACAAAGGAAGATATTCAACAAGCATTCGAAGCAACGATTGCAAATGCAGCAAGTCAGGGAATAGCGCTTGATCCATACTTTGACAGCTACTATGTTCCTAGTGAAATCGGCTTGAAAACGATGATAATACCATACATAGTTGATGAGAAGCTTATTGATTACTACGCTGAAGAAAACAATTTACTTCCTTCGGACGAAGAAGTCGATGCTGAAACAGATGCGATGATGGAGACATACACATCAAATCCGGAGGTGCTACAGCAAATTGAAGCAATCTACGGCTCTCTTGAAGCCTTCAGGTTAGAGATGAGAAGTTATGTCTTTGCGACGCTGAAATCTGAGCTTGTTCAAGAATCCGTTGCACCGTTGAATGATGAAGCTCTTGCAGTCTATTTTGAGGAGTTCAAGACGGAAATTAAGACCCAGTTTGAGACAATTAGGGCAAGGCACATACTGGTAAGTGATGAAGCAACCGCAACCGATCTCATGAATCGAATTGAAGGCGGCGAGATCACTTTTGCAGAAGCCGCTTTGCAGTATTCGATTGATTCGGGAACGGCGGTTAATGGGGGAGATCTAGGATCTCTTCAGAAGGGACAAACAGTCCCCGAATTTGAAGAAGCAATCCTTTCCGCCCCGATAGGCAAACTCTACGGTCCTGTTGAAAGTGAATTCGGATATCATTTGATAATTGTCGAGGAGAGAACCGAAATTGACAGTCTTGAAGACATGATGAATTCGCCCAGTTACAACGACTTCGTTGCAGGTTACCAGAACGATACTTATAGTCGTTGGATAGAGAACTACATTGACCAAAACGATTTCGACTATGAGATTCTAGATAGTGAACTGCTTTTCTACAAGGATTATACTGATGCCATCGCAACTGAGGAAGCGGCGAACGAATTCTTTGTTGAAATGGCCGCAAAGATATTCGGTGAAGAATCTCTTGCAGAAGAATCTCCGTTGGATTATGCGGTGTTCATAGAGTTGTCTGAAATGCTTGGCTACACAGACAGTCCGAACTACGAAACTGCAATCCGAAGACTCTTCGAGATCGGAGAAAAGCGCGGAATGGTTGTTCAGATGATGTACGAGATTGATAGCGATGATCCCGAGGTTGCCGCGACTCATTACAGTTCACTGCTTGAAGAATTGGAAAATACCTTCATGAACCAGGACCTTCTTCAGCAGCAGTTAAGCAATTACGGTCAGAGTTTCGTAGATTACGTATTCAGCACAATCGAAGAAATCGAAATTGGTCTAGAAAGTATGGTCGATAGAGAAATCTCTAGTGAATTGAAGGCCAATATTCTTTACATACTCATAAGGAACAACTCTCTTTCACTCGATCTTGATTACAGCCCTGACTGGATAGAGGAAAAACTGAACAAAAGGCTAAGTTACTTCGAAAAGCTAATGGTAATCGAACCTTCTGAAGAGGCTCAAGCCGAGATAGATTCAATAGTTTCAGAGTTGGAGCAACTCGTATCAGAAAGAGAAACACAAAACGCCACTGATTGAACTAACATAAGAACTAAGAACCGGAGAACTCCTCTCCGGTTCTTTTTTTATGAAATTTAGTTTCGATTAATTAGATGAATACTTTCGAGAGCCGTTTGTATTTCGGCTCAATTTGAGGGATTTGAATGATCACGCTCCTATACCTTCACTTGCGGTCTCAGTCTCAATCGAGGGACCTGTTGTTTCGTTCCTGTTTCGGCTCAGCTTGTCTTCGAAGAGCTTGGACATACCTTTTATGAGAAAGACAACGGTAAGAATGGCATTTCCGATACACGATGCTAGAACAAGATAGTGAACGGGAAATCTGTCAACTGCAAATCCGAAGATTGCCGAACCCAAAGGAGTAGCAATCTGCGCAAGAATTGAGATCACTGAAAACACTCTTGATCTGTGACTTGTAGGCACTATACGATGAAAAAGAGTTTGAAGCGGCGTGTTCACAAAGGCGTTGAAGACACCCATTACAATAATAGGTACACCAAGTGACACAAAGTACAGCCATGAAGCTCCACCGAAAAGTCTCGTGAAGTACGGAAAGAAGAAAGCTGCCAGAATGAAGTTTATAATTGTTTCTGCGGCCAGACCTCCTGCAAATAGGCGACCCTGCCTTTTCTTAACAAGAATTGTTCCCAGCAATACATTACCAACGAGAACTCCAACTACCCAACCAGATTGAAGAAAACCGTACTGCTGACTGGAAAAGCCGACTACTGTGCGTGCAAAAAAAGGGAAGACAACTATGAAGATCGGAGACAAGAGAAAATTGGAGACCATAGCAAAAACAAGAACCATCAGGAGTCCTTTGATTTTCCTCAGAAAGGTAATTCCCTCTGCGATATCGAGAAAAACGCTTTTCACTGAAACTTTAGATTTTTCTGTTGTCTGCTGATACCTGATGAAGATTTCGCTTATTGCTGAGGCTATGAATGATGCTCCGTTAAGAATAAATACTATCTCAATTCCAAACAGACCATAAAGAATTCCCCCGAGAGCCGGTCCCACAATGTAAGAGACCGAGTTCACCGCTCCAAGAATTGAATTTCCTCTCAATAGGTTGTCTTCTCCTATTATGTCTGGTAGCATAGCTGCAGTTGCGGGATCGAAAGAAATATCCAGCGTTGAGACTATTAGTTGAAAGATAAAGAGAAGTGTTATGGTAAGAGCTTCACTGTTTGCAAGGTATGCCATTGCCAAAATTGCGGCACCTCTGGCAAAATCCATGTATATCATGATAAGCTTGCGGTTGAATCTATCACCTAATACTCCCGCGATCGGACCGAAGAGTATTCTGGGGAGCATAGTGACAATAGAGAAAGTACCCATCATTGCCCCGGAGCCTGTAATATCGAGAATGTAAAGCGGGATTGCCAAAGCCTGGACACCACTTCCAATGAGCGAGACTAATCTTCCAGTTGTGAACAGCCAGAAATTTCTTCCCAAATCTTTCATTGAACCACCTCAAATTCTGCTAACTCATATTTAATAATATCATAATTAATACAATAAAATCAATAGCAAAATTAATAATTGTTATGTGGACAAAAACAATACTCATTTGAATCAAGAATTTGCAAAACCCTAAAGAATAAGCAAAGATGCATCGAATATGAGTGAATAAATGCCAGGAGTTGCAGAAGTTAAAGACTTAGGAAATGTGAATGATTGAATAAGTCATATAATTAATACTACTTGATCCAAAATACAGGGAAGAGTATTCTTGAGATATGAGTTTATGGCATGCGTTTGCAATTAAACAAGTGACATGCCTTCTATTTGAGAACAGCATGAACCAGGAGGAATTTCGAAATGCGTTTTAATACCAAAGAGATGTATCTATTACTTTTCAGACTGCTTCAAAAAGTTTCCAAGATTGATCTGCATTCACTGCAGGTTGCATATATGTCTAAGTCAATGGGCATGGAACTCGGGTTCTCCAAACACCGTATGAATGTTATCGGATTTCTTCACGATATCGGACTTCTTAATCCCGTGCAAGTAAACCAGGTTCAGAGAATACACGGAGTGGAGAATGCATCTATGAGAAACTGGTTGGCGCTTGATAGCGGACTCCAAGAGAACCATGCTGTTATCGGGTCCAGGATAGTCAGTAAGATAAAGGACATTGCTGAGCTGTCGGAAGTGGTTGAAAAACATCACTATTATTCCATGCTTCTTGATCCAAGCAATGAGCAGGATGTAATGGCAAATGTAATTCATCTAGCCGATACAGTAAGTATTTCTTTGATCTCTGGAGAGAGAACTGTGAAGCATATTGATGAAGTGAAACAAAACATAGCAAACTCTAATGAGTTTCTCGAAGAAGCAAGAGACGCATTTGAGAAGATTTCAGAGAAGAAGGGTTTCTGGTGGTCTGTTGTTGATGAGGATACGCTCTACAATGAATTCGAACAGGACCTTGAAGAGAATACCTTGAGCAATAATGATCTTCAGTCACTTGGGGATATCCTGATGTATATGACAGATGTAAAGAGCAAGTTCACTACGTTTCACACTGAAAGGATAGCTTATCTTTCCAGACTGCTTGCCAGAAGAGCCCATTTGGGTGATGAAAGGTCAATGGAAGTATTTTTTGCAGCAAAAATTCATGACCTAGGGAAGATGGCGACCCCTATTTCCATTCTGGAAAAGCCAGGCAAACTAACTGAAGAAGAGACATTCATCATGCAACGTCACATATTTGATTCGTTTCTAATAGTTGGAGGGAGAGAGGCTATTGAGAAGCACCGGCTATTGCAGTGGGGGATAAATCATCATGAGAGACTTGACGGGAGCGGATATCCCTGGGGCAGGAGTGGTGCGGAACTCGATCTGGAATCAAGAATCATCATGCTGGCGGATGTCTTCGTTGCTTTGACAGAAGACAGGCCCTACAGAAAGGGTATGTCCGTAGAATCATCTCTAGACATTATTGCACTCAAGTACAGAGCGGATTGCTCGACGAATATGTATTCGTTAAGTTGAGAGATCTTGTAGCCGAGGGTCTTGACTTTTCTGGAATTGAACATACCAAGAATCCCTTTCTTCTATGAATTCTGACTATGAGATTCCTGGTAGCCGTAGAAGAATTTATAGCTCGGTGACTCGCAGATTTTGAGATTTACGACGGCCTTCGTCGATTTCATGCCTCTTTTTGGGTTAAGGATCTTCTTCTTTCTTGAAGATCCTGTTTGGAGGTGAATCGATTGATTGAAGTGAAAAGGGCTACTGAAGAAGATTTGGAGTTCGTAGCTGGGTGTGGTCACTCAATGAATAATGAAGTAGCCGAATCTGTTCGTAGAAGAACACAGTGGTTCTTGGAAAAATGGCAGAACGGACTGGTGTCTCTAATAGGACTTCTGAAAGGGAAGCACGTTGGGTTCCTTAACATGTTTCCGATTGAGATCTCTCCCTGGGGACCGATTGGCAAAGAACTGTACGTTATTAACTGCCTGTTCGTCACGTGGGACTATCAGAAAAATGGAGTAGGAAAGAGAATGATGTCCAGCGCTATTGATATTGCCAGGAGCACTTCAAGAAAGGGGATAATCTCATTTGGATACACAGATCCGAAATGGTACCTCCCTGTCTCTTTCTTTGAGAAGTCCGGCTTTCGCGAAATCTCAAGGAACGGAGATGAGAGATTGATGATGCTTGCTCTATCCGGCAAGGCAGAGATACCGAAGCAAATGGTGAGCAAGTATACTTATGAGCCTGTTGAAGGGAAGATTGTGGTGGATCTCTTCTTCAACCGTTTCTGTTCAACCAGTGACATAGAGGCATATAGAGTTATGAGAGTTGTGAAGGAGTTCAAAGACAATGTCGTTTTCAATCTTCACGAAATCGAAGAGCCGGGAGTCAAGGAAGAGTTCGGATTACCAAGAGCGTTTTTCGTGAATGGGAAAGAGATATTCTGGGGATATGAAGCTCCCGAGAGTGGGATAAGGCAAGCGATTGTCAATGCTATCAACTGTAGTTAGAGGTTTCATTCACCTTGGTGAAACATCTTGTGATAAGCCAACTGGAGATTAGGGCTTAACTAGCGTATAAGGGGATTGTGTTTCGCGAAGAAGTCTGCAGTGAATCTTCGTGATCTTCTGATAAAAAACGAGGTTCTGGAGGAATCAAATCAAATTCATTTTGGTCGACAAAAGTGGAGAGTTTCGTGCAGTTCAATATGAATGGCACTTATCATGCAATGGTTGATTATAATACACGGTATTAACTCTCCAAGTATGTTTCAATTGATGAGAAGATTTTTATGAAGGCAGTTCGGTATGGAAAAGTCATTGCAGATAGCGACCAGACGATCATTATGGAAGGTAATCATTACTTTCCTCCGGTGGCCGTAAACAGAGATTTCCTTGAACAAAGCGATTTCACTACTATTTGCTGCTGGAAGGGCGAAGCTCACTATTACAACATCGTTGTTCACAGTGAAAGAAACGAAAATGCTCCATGGTACTGTCGAGAACCTCTGGAAAAGACAACAAACATCAGGAACTACGTGGCCTTCTGGCGGGGCGTCAAAGTTGAATGAGCGAGCAAAGCAATTTGAAAAAAGCGATGCCTTCCGGCATCGCTAATTAATTATCTGATTGCGTCATTCTTCCTTCTTGCTTTTCGAAAAGGCTTTCTTTAAAAGGCCAAGAGCAGGACCACCAAGGAAGACCAGAACTATTAGAATGAAAAGAACAAGTGAGATCGGCCTTGTGAAAAACTGGTCCATGCTTCCTCCTGTTTTAATAAGTCCAACTCTCAGGTTGTCCTCTACCATAGGGCCTAGAATCAAGCCTAGTATCATAGGAGCCAACGGGACTGATAGTCTTTCAAACATAAATCCAATGAATCCAAATATCAACATAACGTAGATATCGAAATAACTGTTCCTGATTGCGAAAGACCCGATCATAGAAAATAACACGACTGCAGTCAAAACTACGCTTGTCTTCATCTTCAGAACGAAGGCGAACGCTTTGATTCCGAGATACCCAATTGGTATAAGCAAGATATTTGCCAGGATTGCAATACTGAAGACTCCGTTTACCAAATCGGGCGATTCTATGAATATCAATGGACCGGGTTTAAGACCGTACATGAGCATCGCTCCGAGGACTATTGCTGTTATGGTATCTCCTGGAACGCCGAAAACTAGAGCGGGAATCCATGTCCCACCAAGGGCTGCATTGTTTGCGCTTGTAGGCGCAATTACTCCCTTGATATTTCCCTTACCAAAGTCTTCACTGTTTCTAGAAGTCTTCTTCTCAACGCCGTAGGCAACCCACGATGCAATATCTGCTCCAGCTCCGGGAAGCGCTCCCACAAAAGTGCCGACAAATGCAGACTTAATGAGCGTCCACTTGTTCTGCCAGATTATTCGAAGAGCTTCGAGTGGAGAAATCTTCACTTTCTCGGTGATAGGAGGCAGTTGGAGCTTAGAGGCGCCCTGCTGAACGCGTTTCAGCACCTCGGAGATTCCGAATAAGCCTATCATAACCGGGATAAAGCCGAGACCATCCATTAGCTCAATATTGCTGAATGTATATCTTGGAAAGCCTGTTGTAACATCTATTCCAATAGTGGAAATCGCCAGACCAAGTACTGCAGAAGTAAGCCCTTTCACCATATTTCCTTTGCTGAGAACTGCGCTCATGCTGAGGCCGAAAAGGCCGAGCCAGAAGTATTCAAAGTTAGTGAATTGAAGAGCGAAGTTCGCTAGAGGCGGCGCAACCAAAATCAATAGCAGTATCCCTATCAACCCTCCAATTGCCGAGCAAAAGAGATCCAGGGTGAGTGCCAGTGATCCTTTACCCTTCTTAGCCAGCTCAAATCCATCGAGAGCGGCAGCTCCAGAAGCGGGAGTTCCCGGGATTCTCAGAAATGTCGCGGGAATGTCACCCGAAAAAATCGAAGTAAATGAAACTCCGAGGACCATTCCAAGACCGGCGAGAGGGGTCATGTAGTAACTAATCGGTATTATCAAAGCCACGGCCATTGTTGCAGTAAGTCCAGGTAGACCACCTACGAAAATCCCAAACGTCATTGCCATGAGGACAGGGAAGATAACGTCAGGGCTGAAGACTGCTAATACTGCGTCCATCTACTCACCCCCTGACAATGTTCATGATTATTCCTTCGGGAAGAGGTATCCTAAACAATGTCCCAAATATCAGGAAAATCATAACTGCTAGAATAGTTGAATATATGATTGAACGAAGCACTTTCACATTCAGAACGATCATCAAAATCGATGATACAATTATTGTCCCAAGAATGAAGCCCAAAAACTCGATAATTGGCACAAAGAAAACAATCGCTGCAATTACGGCAACAATATTCTTAATTCCCTCAAAAGTGAATTTTTCCTCAAAAGCAATTGCTGAATCCTTTGGCAGCTTCTTCATCTTTATCATAACAGCGCTCTTAATGATAAAATACAGGCCAAAGATTATTAAAATCACAGCGAGAGTAAAAGGAAAAAACTTCGGACCGGGAAGAGTCTCTCCTCTTATCTTGTATGCTGGAAAGGACCAGCCGAAGTAAAATATCAGTGTTGCAAGCAAAATAAGAAACACCCCGAATAGAATATTCTTGACATTCATTAAATCACCCCAATTACTCAAATAGAAGAGGCGGCCCGCCGGGCCGCCTGCTGTTGGCAAAACTTATTCGATGAATCCTCCGAGTTCGAGGACTTCTTTCCATGCGCTGTCCTGCTGCTCCGCGAATTGGTAGAACTCCTCGCCGTTTCGTATCTTTATCCCAAAACCGTTTGTTGCCATGAACTCTGCAAATGCATCTGAATTTGCGATCTTCAAGACTTCGGTTTCCAGTATTGCCTTCACTTCATCGGGAGTACCTACAGGAACTGAAATCCCTCTCCAGGTTCCTGCAGACCAGTTTATTCCCTGTTCCTTGAGAGTTTGAACATCGGGGAACTTACCCAGCCTTTCATCCGACATTACTGCTAGAGCCTTCAACTGACCACTTTCAAGTTGAGAAGCCGCTTCTGCTATCGAACATGTAATTACGTCAACGTGTCCACCGAGCAGTTCAATTATTGACGCTGCTGCCCCAGTTGTAGGAACCCACGTGACAGAATCAATGGGAACGCCCGCTTCGTTAAACATACCGATTCTGGCTAGGTCCCATATAGAAGCGGCACTTGAGCCGGAGAAGAAGAACTCATTCGGATTGGCCTTAATATCGGCGAGAAGTTCGTGGATATCGTTCCAAGGAGCGTCTGCCGCAACGATAACACCTGCCGCGTCTTCATTGAACTGCGCAATGTAATCGAAGTCTTTGTAAGTTATCGTGGTAAGGCCAAGCCAATGCATATTGGCGATTTCGAGAGTCACGAGTGTGATCGTGTATCCGTCTGGTGCTGCATATACTCCGGCACTGTGTCCGACTGCTCCGCCGCCACCGGTTCTGTTAACAACTGTGAATGGCTGACCAAGAGCCTTACTTAACTCGTCTGCAACGTATCTCGCAACGCGATCAGTTCCGCCACCTGCGCCCCAGGGGCAGACTACTGATACAGGCTTTCTTGGATAGTCTACACCGAATAGAACCGATGAGGCCATCAGAGCGATTACTAGAAAAACTAGAAACTTCTTCACAAAAAACACCTCCTATTGAGTAACAGGGTTTCCCCCAAGAAAATCATTAACCTGTTCTTTTGACGGTTGTCCTTCTGTAGAACCAGTTTTAGTACAAGTCAACGCCGCGGCAGACAGCGCAAACTGAAGAGAATCTTCTACATCTCTGTCTTCCAAATAACAGCACAACAGAGACGCAGTGAATGTGTCTCCAGCCCCAACAGTGTCGGCAACTTCAACCTTCTTTGCTCTGCCTTTCACGCTCTTCTTTCTAGTAGCTATGACCGCTCCCTTTACTCCACACCTGAGGGCGACAATTTTTGGGCCGAGTTCTAGAATGGAATTGGCTGCATCCTCTGGATTGCCCTTTATCCTCAGTACCTCTTGCTCGTCATCGTTTAGAGAAACGATATCGGCATACTCTGAAATAACACTCATATATACAGATTTGGCAAGATAGCTCGACCAGAGTTTGCTGCGAAAATTTAAATCAAACGAGATTACTACACCATTCTCTCTTGCTCTATTCATGAGAACAAAACTGGCTTCGAGACATTGTCTGCTAATCGCCTGAGAAACTCCGCTAAGGTGTAGAATTCTTACTCCTTCAAAATCAACCTCTCTTGCGTCATTCACACTGTAAGTACTAGCAGCAGCGTCCTTCCTTCTGTAAATGAACTCATGTTTTTCTCCCGTGAAGCTCGCGAAGTACATTCCTGTTAGCCTATCACTGTCAATAATAACATTGGTTGTGTCTACTCCATTGGATTTCCAGAGATTAAGAAACCCCTCTCCGAAGGCGTCGTCTCCAACCTTTGTTATGTATCCCGATGTATGATCGAGTTTTGAGATGCCAAGCGCGACATTTGAAGTGTCTCCTCCCCAGGTCATCTCGAACTCACCGGCCTTTGAAAGACTCCGTCTATCTTTGCTGTAGAACGCTGCAAGAGGTTCACCAAAACACAGGACTTCTGGTTTCACACAATCACCTCAGTAGCCTCTTCTCGCCTGCACCGTATACATTCAGGAAAGTCTCAATTGCTTGCCAGTCGGGCAAGGGTTCAATATCGCCCTTCAAGCTGACCGTTATTGCCCCGGCGACATTTGCATATCTTAGCGAATCTTCAATGCTTTTCCCTTGAAGGTAACTTGCAAGGAAGGCTCCATCGCAGGCGTCGCCGGCTCCCAGTTCATCGATGACAGGAACCTTGTATGAAGGCATTGAATAGCTTTTACCGCCTACCAAAGCTTCAACTCCATCTGATCCGTTCTTAAAGACAATTATATCGGCAGACTGAGCTTTCTTTACGATCTCTTCTCTCGCCCTTTCCATATCATCGCCGAACAACATTGTCAAATCACCGGCACCGGTGAAGAGAATATCTGCTTCTCGAATAAATGGATCCAATGTATTCATTGCATTCTCGCGCGTCTTGAGAAGATTAATTCTTATGTTGGTATCAAAAGCGACCTGAGCCCCATGTTTCTTTGCAAGCTCAATACTTTTCAAAGCCGCGTCATTACAGCTTTCACTAAGAGCTGGAGTAATTCCACTTACTAGAAAGAGATCTACGCCTTCAAAGAGTTCATCTCTCAAGTTATCCGGGCCAAAATTTGCAGCAGCCGAGCCTTTTCTATAGTAAAAGACCATAGTTTTGTCTGGTACAGGATAGCTTCTCTGGACGAAGTACACGGCAGTTGGGTTGGTTTTATCTTCAACGATACCGTCCGTGTCTACTCCTTCTAGTCGGAGCGAGTCGATTACCACCTTTCCAAACTCATCCGCTCCAACGGCACTTAGAAATGAACATTCTATTCCCAATCGCTGCATCTGAATAATCGTGTTCGCTTCTGAACCTGCCACATGTCTCTCAAAAAGACTTTGAAAACGAAGAGCCCCCTTTTCCGTTGGGTTCATCTGGACCATTATTTCTCCAAGCCCGAGAGCTCTCTTCATCAATTCACCCCCTAGAGTGCCTTCATTTCTTTCAGAGCGTCTTCAATCTTCTGATAAACTGAATCAGATACGAGAGAATAAGGATGCCTTGGATAACCGGAATCAATACCTCTCATTTTCAACATTGCATGAATCGCAGGAATGCTTTGAGCATAATGCTGAATGTCTCTAAGTTTATTTACTCTCAGCTGAAGCTCCAGTGCCTTTTCATAATTACCTTCAACGCTTTTTTCATATAGTTCGACTACCGGTTCGGGAAGTGCGTTCGCTAGTCCACAGATAGCCGCATCGGCACCCAGTGGTATCGAGGGAATAATGAAGGCTTCTGTACCGCTTATATAACAGAAGTTGTCCATGTCCATGTTGAATTTTACTCCGTAGAAATAGAGAAGATCAAACGTGCTATCCTTTATCCCGTAAAGACCCACGTCTCTCAGTTTCTTAAGAGTCTCGATGTCTATCGTTACTCCGGTTGTTTTTGGATTGTTGTAAATGAATACAGGAAGAGCAGTTGTCTCTATGAGTTTTTTGAAGAATCTGACGATATCGGCTTGAGAGTAGGGGAAGTAGAAGGGTACCACTGTTGCAACAGCTTTGGCGCCAGCTTGTTCGGCATGTTTGGCAAGTTCGAATATATCATTTGGATTGCTTGATCCAATGTGAGCGATTACTGGTACACGGTCTGCTGCCCCCTTAATTGCAAGTTCAGTTACCTTCTTTCGTTCATCCACAGTCATGAGCGGTCCTCCACCGTAAGTACCGCAGACAAAGAGACCGTGAACCCTTCTGGAAAGGAAGTCTATGAGATTGAGATACCGTTTCTCATCGATATTTCCCTCTGAGTCAAATGTTGTTAGTACCGGTGGAATAATTCCTTTAAAAGCTCCCATGTTGCACCTCCGAGTTTAGAATTTCAGATATGATAATGATCTTCTCGATAATGAAAGAGTATCGAGTGACTCTTCCCCCTCCCTTACCGCAAGACAAGCGAAGAGTGAGTCAACAACCACCATCTGGACACATCTCGAAACGATTGCGTCGGTACGCAAGTTCATTTCTTCAGGGACGGCAGCTACAATGCAGAGATCTGCAATTCTAGCAAGCGTTGCATCGGCAAATCCTGTAAGCGCTATGATTTTCACCGTATTCTTCACTTTTTGAAGAGGCAAAACCACGTCTTTGCTCTCCCCCGACTGGGAGATTGCGAATACGCAGTCATCCTTACCAAGTTTTGAAAGCGTAACTGCATTTGTATGTGAATCCGGACAATAAATAGCATCTTTTCCGAGAAGATTCAGCTTGAAAGATAAATTGTTAGCTATGGAGCCTGAAACACCGTATCCAATGCATATTATTCTTCTACTATTCTCAATCAAATCGACTGCTTCGGTTATTCCCTTTCCAATTGGCCCCTCTGAGTTCTTTTTCAAAGCCATAATGCACCCATTGAAAATCTTTCCGACAACATCTGATGGCTTGTCTTCTATCGAGATATCCTCATAAGGATGATAAAAAGACGATCCGGCGATTTCAGATGCTAGAGTAACCTTGAATTCATGAAAGCTTTCATATCCCAGCTGCCTGTAGAACCTTACGATTGTCGATTCACTTCCCACTTTCGACCTGTTCATAAGCTGAGTTATTGAAAGATTAACGGTTTCGGAGGGGTTTTGAAGAACCGCATCTGCAATTCTCTTCATTGTTGGTGTGAAGTCGGCGCTTTCTCTGGCTATTCTATCTAGAAGAGTTCCCAAAAAAATCACCCTCATAGAAAAAATTTCTACTATAATCTAACATGATTTGTCCTTCTAATCAAATCAGAAGATTAGTCATTAGAGACAATAATGCACATTTAAAAAGAATTAGAAGCGAATAATGAGATAAATCTAGATATATCACTGAGGAAAGTCATAGAAAAAATTTTTTTCGCAAGTTGATGGATTCACATTACGCTTTACTGGAGGTTTTGATCTGCTGTGCTATTATCTAAATGATTATGAATTGCAAGCGTTGATAATTTCCAAACTTTGCAGTAAGAGTCTTCATTGATTTCGATTGTCAGTTTATGAAGTGGGAGGATGATTTGGATGTCCAGAGTAGTTACCTTCGGAGAAATAATGATGCGTCTTGCATCTCCTTTGGGAGAGAGATTTGAGCAGACTAAGAATTTCGAAGTTGTTTACGGGGGAGCGGAAGCCAATGTAGCCGTTGCGATTGCGAAGTACGGGGGGAAAAGCAGATTCGTGTCAAAGGTGTCGGCAGATCAATTCGGAGATGCGGCCATAGGAAACATAACGGTCCACGGGGTGGATACCAGTTATGTCATGAAAGATACCGGCAGGCTAGGTAAGTATTTCTACGAATATGGTTATTCTCAGAGGCCATCAAAAGTTATTTACGATCGTGATAACTCGGTCTTCGCTAATTCAAAGCCCGGGGATTTCGACTGGGAAGAGATTTTCTCAAACGCCACCTGGTTTCACTTCACAGGCATCACTCCTGCACTAAGCGATGGGTTGATCGAAACATGCGAAGTAGCTCTGACGGAGGCCAAGAAGAGAGGGATAACTGTCTCTTGCGATCTCAATTACAGGTCGAGATTGTGGAGCAAAGAAAAGGCGAGAGATGTAATGACTTCCCTTATGAAGAATATAGATGTGCTCTTTGCAAATGAGGAAGATAGCGAATCTGTCTTTGGAATAAAGGCACAGGGAACTGATGTTAGCGATGGCAGGCTAAGTGTCGAGGGATACAAAGATGTGGCAACAAAGCTTAGGGACACATTTGATCTGAAGGCAGTCGCAATTTCCCTAAGAGAAAGCATAAATGCCAATTTCAACAGGTGGTCCGCAGCGCTGCTTACCGGTGGGGAATTCATTGTATCTACGAAATACGACATAAACATAATCGATCGTGTAGGCGGAGGAGATGCATTTGCTGCGGGATTGATCTTTGGACTTGACAGTTCATGGGAATCGGGGAAGTCGCTTGAGTTCGGTGTCGCTGCATCTTGCCTAAAACACACAATAAAGGGAGACTTCAACATTGTATCTAGGGACGAGGTCGAAAAGCTACTTGGTGGAAACGCTTCAGGAAGAGTTGTGAGGTAGGAATGTGACATCTCGCCATTATGTGCAAAGTTGTGACGTATGCGGTTTCCAGAACAGCAATTCAGTTGGTATCCCAAAATGCCCTAAGTGTGGCAACACTCTTAATTACAGATACAATCAAATTGGCGAAACGGGTCTGGATGATTTTCCGGACAAAGATCGTTACGGCATGTGGAAATACCATAGACTACTACCAATCGATGATTTTCATCACTGTGTAACGCTTGGAGAGGGTGCAACCCCTTTAACTACTAGCGTTAGACTTCGAGCAGAGTTGGGAAGCACCGGGAGAATTATGCTGAAGGACGAGACTCAGAACCCTACCGGCACTTACAAAGATCGTCCTGCGGTTATGGGTGTCATTAAGGCTATAGAAATCGGTTCAGAAAAAGTGATCATCGCTTCTGATGGAAACGCTGGCCCTGCAACAGCCGCTTATTGTGCCCGAGCTGGACTTCGTTGCTTCGTACTGATGCCTGCCGATACGCCTGTTGAAAGAAACGTGCAAACGATCTTGTATGGTGCTAATCTCATCCTTGTGGAAAACAGTACTGTAAGCGATTGCATTGACTTGATAACTGAACTACCTGAATATTACAACTGGACTCATCTGACAACTGCCGCGGCAGTCAATCCTTATCACTTTGAAGGTACGAAGACCATAGCTTTCGAGATTGCGGAAGATCTTGGATGGAATACTCCAGATTGGGTTATAGTGCCCGCGGGAGGGGCCGGACTATTAGCGGCTGTTTGGAAAGGTTTTTTAGAGATGATAGAAGCTGGCATAATAACTGACCTCCCAAGATTACTTGCCGTTCAGGCCGAGGGGTGTGCGCCTTTAGTAAGAGCCTTTAAGGAGCACAATACAAAGATCGAGAGATGGGAAAAGCCCAGTACCCTGGCGATGGCCATTAGCGTTCCTTACCCGCTTGACGGTGAACTTGCTCTTCAAGCAATAAGGGATTCCGGTGGGTCGGCTATCTCCGTGTCGGATAGTGAGATGGTTAACGCTACCCGTGTCATGGCAAGACTCGAGGGCATCTTTGCAGAACCAACTGGTGCGGCTTCTATAGCAGGTTTGGCGAAAGCCATTGAAGAGGGAATCGTAAGTAAGGAAGAATCGGTTGTTGCGCTTGTTACAGGGACAGGACTAAAAGTCATCTCATCGTTTGGCAAGATTCTTGAGGTACATAAGACGATTGGAAGGAACATTTCAGATCTGAAGAGCACTTTGGATGGATAGAGAATGGTGTGTTTTGTTCTTCAAATACTGGAACCAACTCGCCGCATTCAATATATGCGTTTCTTGTTCCGCGGACAGAATATTACGTACGAAGAATAGGAGCCATTTGTGTATAGGGTAAACCTTTTCTTTATGCGATCAGAGAGAGATTTGTCTGATTGTCATTTAGTATGCCATAAGTTCTCCGATATTCAGGCTTGACAGAGCGAGATTTTTCAAGGATTTATGAATTGTCCAATTGATTCACTTAATGGAGTTCTTTCGTTTTTCTTTTTCTATTTTCGAGTACCTCAACTATTGCGGAGTCGATCTTTGACATACCTTTTGAAAGAAGGACCTGGATGTTTTCTATAGACCTGTCCAGAGTGGTGGAAATGAATCCCTGTTCAGAATTAACTCCAAGATTGTCCATTGCCAGTAATGCACAGCTATATGCTTCCTGACCTCCAAGGCCCGCCTTCAATGAACAGCTCTCTTTTGCACCATCGCACATAATTCCCGTCGTGCTCGATAGTAAAGTTAGCATTGCCTGTTCAATGATGTCCCTTGTTCCTCCAAGGAGATAGGTAATCCCTGCTGTGGCCCCCGTCCCGGCAGCTGTAACGCATCCGCAGATCGGGGCAACTCTGCCGAGCTTGTTCTTTATGTAACCGGAGAAAAGGTGGCTCAAAGCTACTGCTTTCGCAATGTCCTCGCGACTCTTTTGGAAGTGCTCACCGGTCAGAGCCACTGGAAGTGTGGCAACGATTCCCTGGTTACCACTTCCGCCACTGCTCATTACAGGAAGTGGAACACCTGACATCCTGGCCGCTGAAGCCGCGAAACAGTAACTCCGAATTCTGTATCCGAGACTTTCGTTTTCATAGTATCTGGAAGTTTCTCTCGAAGGTAGCATTTCATTAAGACCAAATCTAGCTATCTTGAGATTCATTTCTATTCCCTCGAAGATCTTCTCGATTTCCAGTTCAGTGATTTCTCGAACTGACTCAAATATCTCTTCAGGGGTAAGTTCCAGTATGTCGGAAGGGACTATTTCCTCACTTGAGGGAACCTTTTCTCCGTCAATTTCTAATAAAACGACATTGGTGTGACTGTCAATTATCCTGCAAAGCGCAGAGTGATTCCGATTAGCCACCGAGGCTTCAATAAATACTCCAGATAGATCTTGATCACAGATCACACTGACCAGGCCCTTGTCCAGCATCTCTCTTGCAAGATCTACTGACTCAATTCGGCAAGGTCTAAGTGCCTCGAGCTGGAGGCCTGCGTCTCCGCATACAGCACCTAAAGCGGCAGCAAACTCATTCCCCTTTTCATCTGTACCTGGAATTCCCACGTACATTCCGTTCTTGTACACATTGACACTGGTAGTTACTTCTACTTTTTCTACCTTTCCTTCGAGTTTGCTTGCTGCAAGAGCAACACAAAATGCGATCGCTCCGGGTTCTGTGCACCCAAGTGCAGGTCTAACTTCTCTTTCAAGATATTGTTCGAGAAAACGCATCTTTCACCTCCACTGTCCGATAACTTAGTTTAGCACCGCTTTCGAATTGGAGCAGATATCTCAATCTCTTGAGATTTTCATCCTTAGGGAGATATGGTGCTCAAGCTCTTCAAAGCCACGAAAATCGGGAGTATACTGAATCAACATGAACAACACAAAGAATCTCCTATGGCAAATTATCAATTAATTAGAGGACTCAGACATCAAGAATCGCGAGCTCTCCCACCCTCCAGTTTTCACAGAACCAAACCCCTTGCTGAAAATCGAGAAGTTGAAGCGTCCCAGATTATCGAGTGTGGCAAACAACGCAGTTCTACTATTCGTGACAAGCCAACAGAGAATCTTGATCCTGTGATTCGCCAGGAAGTAACGGAAATGCCTGGAGATTGCTTCTACTGGAGTATGAGACAACAATTACACTAGATCGGTGATCTTCTAGAGATTTCGGAGCAATTTACTGTTGTTCTCTAAGAAAAGGTATAGTTCAGAATACGATTGACGGCGCAAAGCCAGAGATTAGGATTGTCCAGAATAGGAAGTCTTGACGGTTGGGGAATTCTTGAATGTAATCGTGGAGAGACTTCGTGAAAGCAGATATCGATTGAGGATGCTTCCCGAACTCCAAATAAGCCATTCGGGCGAATCTTCAGAGTGAATGAGCTTCTACCTCTTTCATTGTAGCGCTAAGCGCAAAGTTCAAAACATAGAATGCTTATTTTCAAAGCTGTCAATTGTGTGCGGCTCTTCTCTTATGTTGCCCTAGTTGAGATATTAGAGACATACTCGGGATTTTTGGCAAGAAGTTGCAATGATATAATCAAATGGGATTGTTCTTGCAGTCCATCCGCGGAGGGGATTATGGGAGTCTGTAGACGCGATTTTTTTGCTTCGTTGGAGACAATCTTTTCTTATATGTCTGTTGAGGGACGGAGTGTAACGAAGCTGTGCGATGTTCTAACTGTAGCCGGCAAGTCTCTTTGTGCTGATCGGCTTGCAATCTACGAGTTCCAGGATCTAACGGATGGTTCTTTTTCCTTGAGACAAATCTGCGAATGGAAGAGTGAAACGAAGGAAATCGAAAGGATTCTAGGTGTAAGAAATGAAGTCATACAAGATCGCTGGATTGAGAAAATCATTGGGGCGAAGAAGTATGGAATCTCCTCAGAGAAATCTGGGGGCGCAGTAGTAATAGTCAATTCCTTGGGCACGGCCGGATTAGCTCTAGTTTGCGAAGACAAGTCTGTGTACAGAGATTGGACAGAAGATGAGAAGGCCTTCTTGAGGTGCTTGATCAGTTCAATTTCTCTCAGTGATAAGGAACAGCTTTCGGAAGAGGCTTCCCGAGGTGAAGAAGTAGTGCTGAAGGAGAGACTATTAAGGAGCGACAGATTACTAAAGAATTTTGAGGGCAATGTTCTGGACATTCTTGCCGTGGCCGACAAAAAATTGATTTTCACTTACGTATCCCCTTCTGTGGTGAATACAATGGGCTTCACCCCGGAGGAGTTGGTAGGGACAAAGGCATTTGATCTGATTGATCGGAGAGATGTTGAACGGGTTATTGAGGAATCGAAAAAACTGGCTGCAGAGAAGATACATGGTTCCTTCAGGTATAGAACAAGGACTAAGGGCGGCAGAATGTTATGGATGGAAACGGCCGTCAGTCCTCTACTTAAGAGTAATGAAATAGAAGGTTGGACTATGTCTTCGAGAGACGTTACTAGCGAAGTGAAGCTCCAGGCTGAATTGAGAACCAGAGACAGTATGATGATTTTCATGAACGATTTGTATGTCTTAGTTCTCAGCGGAGACAACCTCCATGAAGCTGCTTCGAAGATTGTGAATCGCGCATATGAAGAAAAGGGCATTGTGGGTTGCAGAATTGTCTTCAGTGATGAGGATCCCTTCGATCTTGAAGTCTCAAGGGGTAATACCGAGATCTTCCCGGTAGACTTAGAAGGAGATCCCGAAGTTCTCAGGAAGCTAAGTGGCAATCACATACTTCTGGAAGACATAGTTTATGATGGGATCGAATTAAGGTACGTGTGTATAGCTCTTGAGTCAAATAATGAGGTTATCGGAGCTTTTGAAAGTGTTACAGAGAGGGTAACCGGCTTAACCGAGGAGAGCATAGACCTTTACAGGCTAATAGGCACCACCATTTCTCTTTCGCTTAATAAGATAAAGAACTTTGTGACAATAAAGAGGAATCACATCACTTCTGAATCTTTAAGAAAGGCGACCGAAGCGATTACGAAAGATCTAAACATGAACACCGTTATTGAATCCATAGTTGGCGGACTCAGGCAGGTCATTCCGTTTTACAGCGCCGCAGTTGAGTTAATCGATGGAGACCAGTTGCTGATAGTAGGTGGTAGCTGGCCGGGTAGAGAATCTTTCCTTGGAACGAGGTTTACAATGGAGGTTGGTAGTCCTGGCCATGATGTTGTCAAGAAGAAACGAATAGTCCTGGCTGAATATGCTCAGAAGAAATACCACCAGTTCAACAAACCGGATTTTGCTTTCATAAAATCGTGGATGGGTGTACCCCTCCTTATTGAAGATGAACCTATTGGAATGATCGCCGTTGACAGCGAGATTGAAAGGGCTTTCAGGAAGCGGCATTTGGAAGCTCTGAAAGCATTTGCAGATATTGCTGCAATAGGTATAAATAACGCCCGCCTTCACGAGGAGGTAAGAGATCTTTCGATAAGGGACTATCTTACAGGTGTATACAACAGGAGAGGTCTTTTCGAACTGGGAGAAAGAGAAATCGAAAAGGCAAAGCGTTATGGAACTGAGATGGGCTTGATAATGTTTGATGTTGATAACTTCAAGAAGCTTAACGACAAATTGGGTCATCTTGGAGGAGATTACGTTCTGAAGAGAGTAGCACAAATCTGCTGCAGGATTTTGAGAGCAGCCGACATATTTGGTCGGTACGGTGGGGATGAGTTCATAGTAATATTGCCCATGACTGACTCAAGACGTACTGAGGAAGCTGCACTTAGAATACTCCGCTCGTTTCGGGAGACGAATATTGAGTTTAATGGTATTCCGTTGGAGGTTAGTGCCAGCCTTGGCATAGCAGGTTTAGCAGGTCAGAAAGACGAGCTTGAAGAAATGATCAAGAGAGCAGACAATAATCTGTATGTTTCTAAGAGTTCCGGGGGAGATAAGGTAACAGGAGGACCGGAAAGTGACCAGTAGAAAATGGGAGACTAGGAGTATTAACTTGAGTCTCGAAGCACAACTCAGAGAGAGAAAGAAGGAGCTGAACCTATTATATAGCTTTTCGAGAATCGTTGATAGAGCCGAGAACTCTATCGAAGACATTATCATTGGTCTTGTGAGAATATTTCCTGATGCATTTATGGATCCAGAAAATACCCTCGCAGTTATTGTGTACAACGACAAAGTGTACGAATCGGGCAAAATCTTGAAAAGCGACCGGTTCATTCGTGAACCGATAAAGAAAGGAGGTAAAGAAGTAGGAAGTGTAACTGTCTATTACTGTGGTGACAGCGAAATTGCATTTCTATATGAAGAAGGTCAGATGGTTTTTTCGATAACAGAGAGGCTAGGGAAAATCATTGAGCGTATTAAGTCATCTGAGAGTCTTAATGAGAGTGAAGAGCGATACAGAGTCACTTTATCGAGCATAGGAGATGCGGTCCTTGCAACCGATGGATTTGGAATGATCGTATTTGCGAATGCTGTCGCCTGCAACTTGATTGGCCTTGAGGAAAAAGAAATTGTTGGTAAGAGAATGAATGATGTTATGGAAATATTCAGTGAAGAGACAGGCGAATCGACTCAGATTCAAGTTGAGGATATTATTAAGACTGGTATGAAAATTGGTTTGGCTAATCATACGGGTCTTAAGTCCAAGAATGGGAAGGTCTATTCAATAGCAGACTCGGCAGCTCCGATCATCAGGGATGATGGCGAAATCTCAGGAATTGTCTTGATCTTCAGGGATGTGACAGAAGAGAGGCAGAAGGAAGAGAGAATCGCACATAGCGAATCGAAATATCGTGAACTGGTGCAGAATATGAATGGTGGTCTTCTCATCATTGATAGCCACGATCAAGGTGAGAGCTTTTTTCTGAAGGAGTTCAAGCCGCCGAGAGGAATCGCAGAAAGTGCCGCCTGTAACCACTCGGGTAAGGATGTAAGAGATGTCTTCCAAACATTGGAGAAAAGCCAGCTGTACGATGCAATAAAGAAAACGTTCAAAGACGGAAAGCCACGTAGTGTTGGTCTTGAGCGATATATTTGCGGGAAGCAAGAAGGTTGGTGGGTGAACTATGTTTATCGGCTTCCTTCTGGTGAGATAGTAGATCTCAGTTATGATATAACTGAAATGACAGAGATCCAGAGATTCAAGAATGAAGCCGGTAGAAGTCTCTTCAAGATTTCGAAGGCAATAGCGGGTAAGCGATTTTCCCTCGATGAATTCATGAGAGAAACGATTGAGACGGTAGGTTCTTCGCTCAATGTCGATCGTGCCGGAATATATATGTTGAACAGGGTCGGAGAAATGGAACTGATGCTTAGCTATGATCTACATGAAGGAAAGATCAGAATGGATAGATCACTTGCGATGGGCACTGATCTGGCTGGCGAATACGTGAATCTAGTGAGCGATAAGCGATTCTTGAGCGTTTCGAATGTTGAGATTGAGAATAGTAGTCCCTTTGTCGACAGTCTTAAAGAGGCTGGCATTGAAGCCATCCTCGATATACCGTTGAAGATCAGGGGGAAGATCGTTGGATCACTCTTCTGCGATATGGAAACCTCAAGAGAATGGACAGCCGACGAAAAGCAATTCGCTGCTTCAGTTGGAGACATTCTAACTCTTGCTCTTGAAGAAGATGAACTGGTCAAGAGTGAACAGCGTTACAGAAACTTCTTCGAAATGAACGGGGCGATAATGCTGCTTATTGATCCATCAACAGGGAGAATCGTTGATGCAAATGAAGCTGCCAGCGAATTCTACAAATATGATACCGATAAACTCAAGAAGCTTTCAATTAGGAATCTCACAACAGATAGCCGAGGACTCAAAGAGATTAACAAGCTCCTTTCGAAAGAGACTCTCAGACTTGTGACACGTCAGAAGCGGGCCGGTGGAGAGATAATTGATGTGGAGATATTCGCCTCACCTTTCAGATCTTCTGGAGTGGAGTTGCTCAACTTCATAATAATTGATGTCACAGATGCTCTGACTGCAAAGGACAGATTAGCCGAAGCCTTGAAAAAAGTGAATGCGGCGCTAGAAGGGGCCGTCGAGTTAGTCAGTAAAGTTGTTGAAGCGAGAGATCCTTATACTGCAGGTCATCAAGAGAATGTAAGTAAATTGGCTACGGCAATTGCGGAGAAACTTGATCTAGAGAATGACTCAGTAAGATCAGTGCGAATCGCTGGTCTACTTCGCGATGTTGGAAAGGTTTCAATACCTGCTGAGATCCTTTCGAAGCCGGGAAAGCTTACCGATCTCGAGTGGTCTCTAATCAAACGTCACCCTGTCATTGGTTACGAAATCCTTCGTGATGTACAGCTCGGCGGTCCGATAGCAGAGATTGTAAAGGACCATCACGAGAGAATCAACGGAACCGGGTATCCGGAAGGTCTTGAAGGATCGGAGATCTCTCTGGAATCGAAAATTGTTGCAGTAGCCGATGTCGTAGAAGCGATGGTTTCTCACAGACCATATAGGGCTTCAAAAGGTTTGGCCGAAGCAATTCAAGAAATTGAGGGCAACGCTGGTATACTTTATGATAAGGAAGTTGTTTCAGCCTGTGTAGATTTAATCAAATCAGGATTCAGTTTCGGAAGATCCTATAACAGCAAATTCTAATAGATACGGAGGAGAAATCATGGATATATTCATTCTTGTTCTTGCGATTTTTGGAGGATTGGTTTTTCTGGGTCTTGCAGTTAAGCTGGCCTTTTTTGGACTACGCGTGATTTTCAGTCTCGCTTTTGTTGGGCTCGTTATATTCGCTGTGATCTGGTTGCTATCAAAAATCCTGACCTTGTTCTAGATTTCTTCATCGCTTCTACCTCGGATCTCTGCGCATTCTCTTCCTGTGGATAAGGTTCATACTGAAAAACACTGCAAGAGCGCCTAGAATCTGGCTGGCGATGACCAGCATTCCAAATCTTAGGTTAGTGCTTTCGCTAATGCGGCCGACAAGGAGATTTGTGATCACAACACCAAAAGAGCCAGATGCGGCAAAGATTGAAAGAACGGCCTCGCGATTCTCCCTGTAGCCAGAAACGATTATTGCTTGGAGAGTAGGAAAAGTTCCCGAAAATCCCAAACCCGTTGTGAAGACTCCCAGTGCAAGAACGATCGGATTCTCAGCCAGGAAGGAAAAGGAAAATCCGACAGATGAAATCAAGCCTAGAACGACAAGCGTTCTCTGAAGTCCCACTTTGTCAACCACGAATCCGGTGATTATCCTTCCAACAAACAGACCAAACGCAAGCAAAGATGGTATAAGGCTAGCGATCCTTAATGATATGGATTTCTCTTCATATACAAAAGTGGAAAGCCAAGAGAACAAGCCCATCTCGTAGCCAACGTACAGAAGACCTCCCACAGCGATCAACCAAAAGACAGTGTCTTTGGGAAGAGTCAGTCTTCTTCTCTCAACCGCAGGAGAGGGCTCAACAGATGATTTCTTCCAAACAATCCAGGAAAGAAGACTGATCATAAGAAATAGAGCAGAGGCCAAAAATATCGGAATGTTCCACTTGCTGGTGTCAGTGAGAACCAACGAAACGAATACCGGACCCACAATGCTTCCCAGGGCAAAGAAAGAATAGACCAGATTCAATACTCCGCCAGTCTTCTTAAATGCCAAATATGAAACGCACAGCGCAATGCTAATTTCAGTTATGCCAAGGCCAAACCCGAACAGCAGTCTCCCAGTGAGAAACGTGGAATAACTTCTTGAAATAGCCATGAATACTACAGAAAGAGTTATGCAGCTAATTCCTGTAGCGGCGGTAAGAAATGGACCGAACTTTCTCGAAATGAAAGCAGCAATCAGAACTGCAATTTGGTAGACAAAAGAAGGAAGGCCAAGAACAAGACCGGTCATGTCATGACTCATTTCGAGTTCTACTGCAATTGCGGGCAAGGCACTGTTTATTGACTGAGCCGTGAAACCAATCATGAAGTAGACCAGTGAAGATGCAGCGACAAAAACAGATCTCAACTTCATTGAGTGCCTCCAGAGGTTTTCAAATTCTCTCCAAGAATTCGTTTTGAGCCTTCTTACTGCGAACAGTGTACCACATTAACCTAGCGATACTTGCTACCGGGTTCAGGCACAACACACAAGAGAACTCTCAGAGTATCGCTTACTCTTTGAAAGTGATGCACAACCTCAGTGCATAATGGTAAAAAGGATTATCTGTAGAATGCAAATGGGAGGATAGCCATGAGAAGAGGAAACGCATACTTATGGTTGGTTGTTCTTGGAGCAGCTGTAACAGTATTGACGGTTGGTGTTGCCTACTTCCTATTTCCATATCCGCCGATGGTGGAGGCTCTGCAGGCTCTGAATAGTTCCAATACGGTTTTGTACAGCTTCAAAGACAGAACTCACACATTTTCAACAAGAGAAGAGAGCAAGGTCGGAGTGATTTTCTATCCAGGTGGGCTGGTTGATCCAATAGCATATGCCCCGCTCCTTAGAGAGCTCGCGATGAAAAATCTGTCGGTCTTTCTCGTAGACATGCCACTAGATCTTGCCGTTCTTTCCCCAAACAGTGCGGCTGCCATAATTGAGAGAAATCCAGAAATCAGAGTATGGATTATGGCTGGGCATTCTCTGGGAGGATCTATGGCTGCTAGATTCGCTTCCAAAAATCAGGGAATTGTCTCTGGACTCGTTCTGCTTGCCGCTTATCCGGCCAGTATGGACTCACTATCTGAATCTGATCTACATGTGTTGTCAGTTTATGGCAGCGATGATACAGTCCTCGACAAGGAAGCCCTCGAGAAAGCCAGATCTCTCTTGCCTGAAGATACAAAGTACATCGTGATTGAAGGAGGAAACCACGCTCAGTTCGGTTATTACGGACCACAGAAGGGAGACGGCAAGGCAAGCATCAGCCTTCTTGAACAGCAGAAGATTACGGTGGATGAAATACTTGCGCTTATTGAGCAAATTATGTAGCTTCTCTTTGTTCGATCAGACAAAATGACAGAAAGCATCCGAAGCAGACCTTTGGATTTCCCGGCTAGAGTCGAAGAGGTGACTGTCAGAAAATCCACGACGTCAATACTTCTATGGAGATCAGCCGAAGTAGACAGATTCAGCGGTTTCATCTGTCCAGTATTGATGAAGAAGTATGCAACACAAAGATCACAAGTTAATGTACAGACTCGTACAAGAATGCCGTTCTACACGCCTGATTTGGCTCAGATAATTTCTCTGGCGGCCACTAACATCAGTATTAGAGAAGAAGGCTCCAGAAATCATCAGAGCCTCCTTTACAATGAACTGAAAAAAAGATGATTTCCCGGAACAGGTTACAGGGATTCGTTTTCCCTTGATTTCGTGATCCTTTTAAACTAATCTCTTGCAAGACCTTGTAAAACTGGGAACCACTTCTTCAGGAATCTTGACAATTAAGTTCCTGATTCCTGTTTCTGCCCAGCAATGATTTTCCAGCCTGAGGCCGTCAATAAGAAGTGAGCTGCTTTTGTTTTCCGGAGTTCCATACACAAAGTAGATGAGGAAGAGACCATGGAGAAGCATTAACATCGGGATATATGGTCATGAGCGAGAGGTGGGATTTCTGGGCTTAAGTCTCCATGATTAGGAGAGACGCAAAGTAAGAAACTCAGATTTACTTGAAGAAAATCCGGGTTCTTATGTAAAGACTCATTAGAAACCAGTGTTTGCATTCAATGGAAGCCAAATTTTGAATTGCAGAAATGTTCTACGTTGTTCTTATCAGGCATTTCTAACAAATCATTCTAACAGTTGACTAAAATTCTACAGACATCCAGAAGGCCTGTCTTCCAAAGTCGTCGTCAGATATTGTGCCGACTACAAGAAACCGACCGGAGCTAATCCTTGTGAACGAGTGCGGCTCGAAAGAATTGACTTCAAAGGATCTTTCGTCCAAGATTTCTCCTCTGTCACCAATTCTAACTAGGCCAAAACCCTCCTCGGAAACTGTTACATAAGAGAGAAGAACGATAAACTCCCCGCCATCTCTCTGAATAGACAATGCTGCCGGGAATTTCTCGCTTAACCGAGTCTCTTCTATCAACTCACCTGCCAAGTCAAGTTTCACCAGATATCCCACCCCAGAAAAATCGCTTGCAGTAACGGCAACAAGGTATCCGTCACCAGTTTCAGCTGCGGCTCTTCCTTCAAGACTAAGGGAATCTGCCTTTCCGATTTCTTTTTGCCACAAAGTTTTGCCGTTAGGATCAAGGACGGCAACCCACAGGAACTCGTGATCTTCAATCCAGCTGTAGCCGGTAGAAAGGAGATTGTAATCGGAAGTCTCAATTATGTCCATCGCCCCGTCAAAGCTTTCACCTCCGAAGTCTCTTTCCCAAAGAAGTCTTCCTTCGAGGTCAATCTTCAGCAAACTTGCTTGAAGGTATTTCTTATCCGTCATGCACTGACCTGCAATGACAAAAGCGCCTCCCGAATATACAGCTGTCCAGGGAGAATAATTCGAGTACTTCCCGTAGTTGTTTTGCCAGACGAGGCGTCCCTGTTCATCTACAAGCGTAGCCATCAGCCTGGCATCACCACTAGCCTCTACTCGGGACAAAAGGAGAGCAAGTCCATCATCTGTGATTGCGATGCACCTTCCAATGTCGTCTGCTGGGGTGCCATATTCCCTTGTCCACAGAATCTGACCGTTGAGATCAGTCTTGACAACAAGCGTTTCAATGTATGGTTCATCGTAGTGTTCAGAAAAGCCGATCATCAAGAATCCGTCAGATGCACTGACCACGTCGAAAAGTCCTTCTGCCCTTTCACCGCCAAAACTTCCCGAAAAGGCAATGACCATACATACCACAGTCACTACAGTCGATACAGAAACAATCCTTCTCATCCTTCGCCTCCAGCTAGCTGTTGATTCTGCTTGATTTATCTATTTGGCAAATCTGAAAGTGCTTCAAGAGTTGGATTCTCAATCGTTTATTCATCATTATAATACAGGTACGAATCGTGTCGTTCCAAGTTATTCTCGTAATTTGCTTCTAATTTTCTTAGTGGGAATAACTAGTTCTTCAGATGAAAGCTGGGTAAAATGCTTGCGGATTTGTTGATGCCGCAAAGTTTCGGCTCAAGCTCCACACGGTGGAGTCTGACAGTTCCTTTCCATTTCTTTTTTTGGAGAGATCCGGAAATGATCCTGGTGATTTTCGGATCTATTCTTTTCTCACTCAAGGCCTCAAAGGACCATTGCAAAAGTATCTTAGAATGAGTATTTTAGTTTAAATGCAAAAAGGTTTCTCGATTGATGTATCTGAGTAATATAATCTCTGTATAACCTGTTGATTCTCATTTCAGAGGGTGATGCACAGATGCTTCAGCTGGAGAAAGTATCGAAAATATACGAAACAGGCGAATTTGTACAGACGGCACTTAACGAAGTCTCGATTTGTTTTTCTAAGAACGAGTTTGTCGCGATTCTTGGACCCAGTGGCTCTGGCAAGACCACCCTTTTGAACATAATAGGTGGACTCGACAGATGCTATCATGGAGATCTTGTTATAAATGGAAAGTCGGCAGAGGAATTCACTGACTGGGAACTTGATGCATATAGAAACAAGAGTATCGGGTTTGTCTTTCAAAGCTTCAACTTGATTCCACACCTCAGCATTCTGGACAACATCCAGATGGGAATGATACTGGGCGGTGTTCATCCTTTAGAGAGAAATAAGAAAGCGATGAACCTGCTAGAAGGAGTGGGTTTGTCTGATCAGGCGAATAAGAAACCCAATCAGCTTTCTAACGGACAGATGCAGAGAGTGGCTATTGCTAGAGCTCTTGCCAACAATCCAGACATCGTTCTTGCGGACGAACCTACAGGTTCTCTAGATTCTCAGACCGGTGAGCAGACGATAGAGCTCATAAGAGAGATGGCGGTGAATAAGCTGGTGATTATGGTCACTCATAACGAGGAGATCGCGAAGAGATTTGCAGATAGAGTGATCATACTTCGTGACGGTTACATTGCTTCCGATAACAGAGTTGTGAACGAACCCGATCCGCGCTCGGAGCTCGAGATTAAGAAGACACGAATGAGTTATCCTACGGCGCTAAAGCTCTCGGCTACCAATATTCTAACGAAGAAATGGCGTACTGCGCTTACAGTTCTAGCTTCAAGCATAGGTATCGTGGGAATCTTTCTTGTTCTATCACTATCAAGTGGTTTCGGGAGACAATTGGCGGATTTCGAATCACAGACTTTATCGACTTTCCCAATAATGGTCAGTCAGACGACTGTAGATATTGATTCTCGGAATTTCCAACGCTTCGAATCCGAAATGAGCCTTTCTGATGCTGAAGAGTTGTTTATCTATCCTTATGATACTAGTGACGAGGTTCTGATTCATAACAACAATTTGTCCGACGAGTATCTTGAGTATGTTGAAAGCATAAATCCGAAGCTTCTTTCGGGATTCACATATACTCGACACGTTAACATGAATCTTGTTGCTGGATACGGAGAGATGGCAAAGACGATTGATCAGACTCATGTTAACTTCACCTCCTATCCTGAGAATCTGGATTCAGAAAGTCCAGGTTATCTGGAGAGTAACTTTGATCTGGTTGCAGGCTCCTTCCCGAAAAAACCTACAGATCTCGTAATGATTGTCAAGCAAGATAACAGAGTATCCAAGGGGATTCTGCAGGCGTTGGGCGTAGATTATGACAGAGGAATAATCGCTGTTGAAGACATAGTTGGATTAAAAATCAAGGCAATCAGTAACAATGATTTCTACGTGAAGGACGGAATGCGCTTCTCACCAAAGTCGTCAATGAGCGATCTGATGGAGCTTTACTATGGTGAAGTCGGAATACTTCTTGAGATTTCTGGAATTATTAGGGCGAAGGAGCAAATTAAGTTTTCCGTTCTGAACGAGGGGTTAGCGTATTCTGATCGCCTTGCTAAGATGTTTATAGAAGATGCAATGAAATCGGAGATTGTGAAGGCGCAGAAGGAGTTCTATGTGAACATCCTAACCGGAGAGCAGTTTGCTTCGGATCTCTTCAACGTTCTTTCGGTTATCCCTCCAGATATCACATCCAGGTTAATCGGAGGTATCACTCTTCCGGTAACCAAGAGGAACACTCTTCAGAAGCTAGGGGCGTTTGAAACACCAGTTTCGGTTGTGCTTTATCCAAAGGACTTTAAATCAAAGCAGAAGGTTCTCGAGTATCTTGATGCCTGGAACGAAGGCAAGAGTGATGAGGAAACAGTAATTTACATAGATCTTGCTTCTACTATAACGAGATTACTTGACGGTGTACTTAGCGCCTCGACGATTGTTCTCTTGGCCTTCGCCTTGATTTCTCTCGCGGTTTCTCTGATTATGATAGGTATAATTACTTACATTTCGGTGACCGAAAGAACCAAGGAGATAGGTATACTAAGGGCGCTGGGCGCGAGGAAAATAGATGTTACCAGGGTCTTCAATGCCGAAAACTTTATAATTGGGACATTCTCAGGGATTTTGGGCATATTTATCGCCTCCTTGTTGATTCTGCCAATGAACTCAATAATTGAAAGAATGACTGGCTTACCAGATGTTGCGTATCTTAATCCCCTAATTGCCCTGGGTCTAGCAGGTGCAAGCGTAATACTTACGATTTTGGGTGGACTGATTCCCGCGAAGATGGCTGCCAGGAAGGACCCCGTTGAAGCTTTGAGAAGTGAATAGAGTCTAGTAGGTCTGGCTATTTCTTTAATAATTGTTCAGTAGCTGTGCAAATTGAAAGACTCTTCGCCACGACGTCGCAGGGTTTCCGAACAGGCGGAGACAACTCCTGTTCAGCAAGTTGTTTGAACACAATACTGGAAGAAATGAAGGAGAGCCCATCGCAGAACAGCCTCCCGATCCGTCCTTTTACTTCCCCGTGCGGCTACTGCTGTAACGTGTCTTCACAATGGGCCGAAATCATGATCCGGGAATATATAGATTGAAAACGCTCGTAATATTCGCAACTTCAACTGCGGGCATTTTAGAAATCTTGCCGGAGTCGAATCCAAAAAAGATTAGGTACACCGATTCTGGTGCCCCAGTTCTTACATAAGCATCTTTTCCAACGATCACAGTGTACTTCGTCTCTATCTCTGGATTCTTGAAGTAGTAGAATTTCTCTTGGGATAGACCCGGCGCGAAATTCTTCTGAAAGAAATATGCGGAGTCTGACGAGGTTTTCTTCATCCCAACCCAAATATCTTTCGTTCCCGTCACAAAAACCCTGAAGTACGGTCTATCCTTCGCATTTTGCGCTTCCGTAATAATCGCTTCGAGATCTACAGCGGTGTTCGAAAGATAGTTCTTCGCGATGATATACTGCTCAAGAGCCCCGCCCGATCCAAGAAGTCTTTCAACGCTTGTAAGCTTTGCCTTGAAGTCTTCTTCTATTGCTTCAAGCTCTTCATCATATTGTCTGCGCATCTGCGCAAGTTCGGCTTTCATCTGACCGACCCTGTTAACTGCTATCAATGAAAACAGAAAACCGATTATGGCAGCCATTATCAAAAAGAGACCAATAGCAAGCGCTGGAGAGGTTCGCCGTTTCTTAGCCATTCTCTACCTCTTTTTCCCGCAAAAGAAGAGATGCTCTGAACGAGCAAAGGTCTCGCGGTTCCTACAATATTTATGTTCCCAGTCTGCAGCTACACTAATTCCGGCAGCCAGAGCATGTTCGTCGTAAGGATAAAAGGCAACTATCGATGCAATGTCAACAAGATCAAACCCTGTCTCGTCAAGAAAGGATTCAATTTCGTTTGAAAAGTAGGGTCTTGTAATAAAGCGTTTGTTGCTTACCGATCCGTCACCTATAGGGATTTCGCCTCGCTCTATTAGTCTCTTCGCCATCGAATATTCTCCCCTTGAAAGAAAGTCATGTAGGAAAGCCCATGCGTTGTCAACTGTCGCCAAAAGCGAGCCACCAGTTTTGAGTACCCTATGTGACTCATTGAGCACCTTGATTGGGTCCTTTGCATACGAAAGAAGATCACCCATTGCAAGAACGATATCGAAACCCTCATTCTCAAATGGTAGATTCTCAGCATTAGAATGAATGAATGCTATTCTGAGATCTGCAATATCTGCCTTCATTGAAGCAACCTTCAACATTTCCTTTGCAAGATCAACGGCAACAACTTCGTGATCCTTCTCGGCGAGATGAAGAGCCCACTTTCCCGTTCCGGTCCCGAGATCAAGAACCTTGCCCGCCGTTTTCACATGATCTTCAATAAGCTTCTCAACTACGACGTGATAGAGCTTCCAGTAAGCTTCTTCATACATGTAGTCATATCTGCCAGCAATTTCATTGTAATATTCCCAAGATTCCCTCAAACCTTAGCACCTCACAAGAGAAGTAGATAATCTTAAGGAAGCAACTAACTATAGTATAATACATAATCCGGATGGGATTCAGATGGTATGTCTTAGGAAGAAGTGCTCTTGGAAGTTGGTATGAGATTGTTTTGATGAACCTTTTCGCCCAATCTAACTGGTAAGAAAGGCATTTGATGAAAGACTGTACGATGATAAGACAGAAGGGTTTTCAGTAAGATATATTTCTTTTTCGAGTAACGTCAATGCGCAGAAGGATCAAATTTCGGAAATTGCTTTACTTGATTATTTTGAAGAATTGGTTCTACCATTGGAGAGAAACGATTCATTGAAAGGACAGTTCTGAGATTGGTTGAATCAAGTCACTGTTTATGGAAGATGAAGAGCTAGAACTGGAGTCTCGGCTCCTGAAATGGACCCGGAGCGTTACTGTGCAGGAGGTTTCTTCTTTTCGAAGAACTCTCCCAGCTTTTCACCCATGTTTTTCATGAACGTGTTGATATCTCCAGACTTCCTCAAGTATGACCAGAACAGCAGGATACCTATTGTAGCGCCAATGTTGTTGTAAATCAAATCAATCATTGTGTCATCTAGGCTGTTCTCTTGAGCCATTCTATAACCGGGATAGCCACCGAAAATTTTGTCTGAAACGAACTCTCCAATCTCCCAGAATACGCCTGCCATATTGACAATAGCAATGCCGGAAAGCCAGACTTTCCATTTAATTGCCTTGGGAGGAAGATTCGACCACGCTATTGCTGAACCGAAAATAAACGGAAAGAGTGAAAATCCTCCCCAAAATCCCCCAAAGACGTGAAGAAGGTCATCGAAAAGGGCGAAATTGTTGTAGAAACCAAGCCACATTCCAAAGAAACTGTGCAATACGAGATGTAGTAATGTGAGAAACCGGGTCTCTTCGAACATTGGGACACCGGTAATCCCTTGAAATATCCATGTTGCATACCCAAGAAATGCCATAACGATATACCCAATCATATGAGGTAAATTGAAATCTCCAATTGATGCAAAAGCTGGCACAAACAGAAGAAGAGAACAGACGATATTTAGCCATTTGAGGCTCTTGTAGATTTTGACATTGCTTGTGAGCAGCGACTTATTAATCGTCGGTTTATCGATTAGCGTTTCGCCGAAACTTCGTGCGTATGCGCTTAGGATTTCTATCACATTCTTTGCAGTCACTTCCAGCCCCCAGTGATTTTCTTCTTTTCAATTATACACAAGTTCTAAAACACACTTTCTGAGAACGCAAACAAGAAAACTCAATAGAGAAACACACAGCGGATTCTGGTGTCGCTTTGTCAAACTCATTTGCTAGACTATTTGAGAGGTGAAATTGTTGAGAGAAAGAAAAGGCTTTGATTTTGACGAAGTGGCAATGACATATTCACAGTACAGATATCCCAACGAAAAACTGGTAGAGCATATTTTCAACAGAGTCAGGTATGCCGACAGAATTCTGGAAGTTGGCTGTGGCACTGCTGATTACTTGAGTATACTTTCGGAACTTCTTCACGCGCGTGGATTTGGGTTTGACATCAGCCCTTCAATGATTCTGAAGGGCACAAGGAAGAATCACAGAGTTGAGTTGAAGGTTGCCGATGCTGATCAGCCCTTTCTGTATGAAGATGCTCAGTTTGATTTCGTCTTTAATGTTAATCTTGTTCATTACATTGCCAATCTGGAGAGCCTCTTCGAAGAGAGTTTTAGAGTGCTGCAAAATGATGGAAGCGTGCTGACAGTTACCGATTCCTGCCAGGATATTGGTGAAAGAACGCTAACTCACTATTTCCCTGAAACACTTGAGATAGACAGGGCCAGATATCCCGGAAATTCGTCTATAACGTGTGCGATGAAGAAGGCGGGATTTGAAGGAATATACACTACAAAAGTCAAGACGACTTTCGAATTCAAGAAGAGACATTTTGAGCAGTACAGAAGCAAGGCATATTCTGCACTAAGATTAATGTCAGAGAAAGGGTTCATAGAAGGGATGAAGAGGCTTGAAGAGGACATGAAACACGGTCTCGTTATCGGGAAGAAAGCTTACACTCAGATCTGGGGTATAAAGATAGCTAAGAGGGATTTCGATCTACCCACAATCTTTGCTGTAGGCTTCAATGGAGAAAGTTCTAGATAAAAACCTTAGGAGGTGTGTGGTGAAAAAACTACTGTTGATTTCGTTGATTTTGATTCTTGGAGTTTCAGGTTTTTCTGTTGCAATCAGCGTCGGAATTGGCTTCAATCTTGATATGTCCTCCGGTTCGGTCGTGACACCCTTTTTTCTAAATTTTGCGGCAGGGATACCCCTGATACAGGGTGTAATTCATTCTTACCTCTTCTCGTTCAACTGGTCAAGCCTTGTGGTTAAAGGGTTCAGCATCCCTGAACATACGTACTTAGGGGTTCAGACGAGAATCCCGGTATACAAGAGTCTTTACGTAAAGGGGCAGCTTTTCTGGTCCCTGAACCACATCTTTGCTGTTGCGGGTGGAGATCGAGCGATCGCAGGCACTCCTCTGTATTCAAGAATAGGATTTGGAAGCTATTTCTCAAGAGTCGGACTGGATGCTGGCTTTGATGGATACTGGCAGCTAGATCCACGCAGTACTGTTCCTTTTGCCAGGCCATATATATCTGTGGACTACACCTTCTGACATTGGCTTCCTTCGTTTGCTCTCAATGCGGGTGCAAGTATCCCGCTGAATCGAAGAACTTCAGATGCGAGTGTGGAGGCGTCTTCGATTTGGAATACGATTCGTCCTTTCCTGTTGAGGAGATAGAAAAACGCACTCCCACTATGTGGCGTTATCGGGAGGCCCTTCCAATAGAGCATGATCGGTTCATCATATCTATGTCGGAAGGATTCACCCCATTGATCGAAGAGGAAATATGCAGACGTAAAGTGTTGATTAAGCAGGACTATCTCTTTCCTACAGGTTCCTATAAAGATAGAGGGGCAAGCGTGCTAGTAAGCTATGCCAAAGAGCACTCAATTGAATCAGTTGTCGAGGATTCGTCGGGAAATGCTGGATGTTCGATTTCAGCCTATTCTGCCAGGGCAGGCATATCTTGTGAGATATTCGTTCCCGAAGGGACTTCAGCGAGAAAACTAGATCAAATCAGTGCATATGGTGCCAGATTAAGGTTAGTTAGGGGTTCCAGAGAAGACACTGCGAGATCCATTCTTGGGAGTGCGTATGAAAGTTTCTACGCAAGTCATACTTACAATCCGGTCTTTCTTCACGGTACAAAGACCTTTTCTTTCGAGATTTGCGAACAACTTGGCTGGAAGGGCCCAGATACGATTGTTCTTCCTGTGGGAAACGGTACCTTATTACTTGGAGCGTCGATCGGGTTTCACGAAATGAAATCTGCGAGAATAATCGACAATATTCCGAAGATAATTGCAGTACAGTCAGAGAACTGTTCTCCACTTGTGCAAGCGTTTAATAGAAGGCTGGAGCAACCAGAGGATGTGGAAACAAAGTCTACGGTTGCTGAGGGAATTGCAATTGAAAGACCGGTAAGAGGGTCCCAAATACTTAGAGCAGTTCGAGATAGTGGTGGACTGTTTCTTAGTGTCTCAGAAATGGAAATAATTGAGGCCCGTAACGAAATGTCTAGACGAGGTCATTTTTTGGAACCAACTGCTGCAGCGACAATAGCGGGACTGAAGAAGTACATAGCCTTCTCAGATCCTGGTGAGTGTATCATCTCTGTGTTCACGGGACACGGCTTAAAAACAGGATGAGACCAATACAGGCCTTACGCCCACAGAAGGCTAGAGAACTTAGGTTTTCCTCTTTGGCAGACAAACCATTCTTCGATTGACCATAGCTGTTGCTCTTAATTCTTGAAGGTCATCAAGATGGAACTATTGCTCGAGGAATTGAAGGTCTTGAGATCCCGTTGGTGTATGCAGCCAGACAGATCAAAGCTAACTGGTAATTTCAGAAGTCTTTCTGCCAAATGAGTCTTTGACTTGAAGCGCTGCCTATATTGCGTTGACCATCTTACTCACGGGTTATATAATCGTAAGTAGGAGGTGGTTAAGTTGTTTTGGGATCCAACGTTCATTATACTTATTCCAGCAATTATCCTGGCAGCTTGCGCCCAGTTTCTTGTTAGCTCGCGGTTTTCTCAGTATTCGAAAGTTAGGTCTACCTTCGGTTTTAACGGCACTCAGTTAGCCAGACAGCTTCTTGACAACGCGGGGCTTTACGACATTAAGATAGAAAGAATAAGAGGCAATCTCACTGATCACTATGATCCTAAGAAGAGGGTTGTACGATTATCGGATGCAACTCACAACAGCACATCAATAGCGGCCTTAGGAGTAGTCGCACATGAAATTGGCCACGCCATTCAAGACAAAGAAAAGTACGCTCCGCTGGTTGTTCGCAATGCAGTAGTACCTGTTGCACAGATAGGCTCTTCCCTCTCCTGGATTATCTTCATTATTGGGCTTCTTATGGTATCACCGATTCTAATCAGAATTGGAATCGTTGTCTTCTCGGCCTTTGTGTTTTTTACGCTGGTAACACTACCGGTAGAGTTCAATGCGAGTTCCAGAGCTAAGAAGCTCCTCGCTTCAATGGGAATGCCTTCGAAAGAGCTGAAAGGAGTAAGCTCCGTTCTAGGAGCAGCCGCGATGACGTATGTTGCATCTGCCGCCACTTCGATTCTTCAGTTGCTCAGAATGTTGGTGTTGTCGGGTGCTGGAAGAGATTGATGCAGGATGCTCGTTCGATAGCGCTGCAAACTTTGTCTTTCTTTGATGCAAACGGGTACATTTCTTTCAAGAAGGTGGAGATGGCTCTCTCCACGCTTTCTTCAAAAGACCGCTCTTTCTGTATAAACTTGATCTACGGAATTCTAAGAAAGAGAATCAGAATCGACTATGAGCTTGCCCGCTTTTTGAGGAAGCCCAGCAAAGTTCCAGTAGCGGTGAGAAATGTCTTGAGGATGGGGGTATTCCAGATCCAGTTTCTGGACAGTGTGCCTGAATACGCCTCAATAGACTCTTCGGTAAGTCTAGTAGGCGTAAAGGAGTTCAAAGGACTTGTGAATGCAGTTCTCAGAAAAATCGCTGATTCTGGCCCGTCGAAAGATCAACCGTTAAATGTCACCTATTCTCATCCGGAGTGGCTTGTGAATTATTGGAGAGATGTAGAGTGGATCGAAAGTCTGGAAGAGCTTCTTGAGTATAACCAAACACCTCCAGTACAGACAGTTATTGCCTCTGGCCGACAAGATGAACTTGTCGAAAAGGGTTTTATCTTCGACATGAGCCAGTACTCGGATCTTCTCAATATCTTTCAAAGAGGCGATCCCTCATACAAGCCTGAAAGCGTTGATGAGGTTGAGTATATCCTTTCGGGACTGGGCGTCCCAGTAGCAAAGCATAGCGGCACCCTTACGGGAAGAATAAATTCCATGCCTTGGCTATTACATTCTCTGAGTCTCAGTGCCTTTACAGAGGCTTTTCAGAAGGCGAAGGAGTTACTGAGTAGCTTCGCGAAAGAACACGATGATTTCATTTACTATAGCCAATCAATGACCGAAGAGGAGAACAATAGAGCTCTAAATTCTCTTAGTGAATTTGAACCGGTTGAAATGGAAGAGTTCTTTAAGAAACGGAGAATTGCCGCTGTATTCGATGGAAGTGGTTACTGGCTACAACCATCGAAAGCGCCACTTGTTGGTTATGTGGCCAGGATTAGGAGAGCAAGATGAAAGATATTCTTTCCCTTGGTCTTGACGAGATGAGAGGTCTGCTGCTTTCTAAAGAAGAAGCTGCTTTCAGAGCTGACCAGATCTTTAACTGGGTTTACAAGAAAAGAACTCTGGACTTTTCAGAAATGACGAATCTTCCCAAGGCTCTTCGAGGAGAACTGCCAGGATTACTGTACTTCTCGGCAATGAGGGCAGTTGAAAAGCAGTTTTCGAAAGACGGTACCGAAAAGTACTTGTGGAAACTCAAAGATGGGAATCAGATTGAGTCTGTTGTCTTGAGGCATCCGGGACATGTTACTTTCTGTATCTCTTCTCAAGTAGGTTGTGCTTTGAACTGCTCCTTCTGCGCAACGGGAGCGGGAGGTTTTTCTAGGAACCTCTCGACCGGTGAAATTGTCTCTCAAGTGATCCACATGGAAAGAGCTATTCATGGACCCGTAGACAACATTGTCTTCATGGGAATGGGTGAGCCCTTTCTCAATGAGAACAGTGTATATAAGGCAATCAATATCCTTCACGATCCCAGAGGTAGAAACCTTGGCTTCCGGCATTTCACAATATCCACTGCAGGAATACCGGAAGGGATAAAGAGGCTTGCGGATTCAGAGATAGATATCAGGCTTTCAGTTTCACTCCACAGTGCCAAAGATGAGTTAAGAAGCTCATTGATGCCAGTAAATAGGATACATTCATTAGATTCGCTGAGAGAAGCACTTGTGTATTATCAACAGAAGACTGGAAACAGAATTACCTTTGAATATGCCTTGATAAGTGGAGTGAACGACACAGCCGGAGATGTTGAACAACTTATCAAATACCTTCGAGGAATCAAGTCTTTTATAAATATAATACCTGTGAACCCTGTCAATCCGAACTTCGAAAGACCTACAGATCAGAAAGTTGTAGATTTCGAGGAAAGATTGAAGGCTGTCGGATTTGAGAGCGCAGTGAGACATGAGAAGGGCACGGACATTGATGCCGCTTGTGGCCAGTTAAGGCAGAGAAGAAGGGGGTAAGGCTTGGAAAGACGAAAAGGAGTAGTAGTTAGATTTGGAAGCAGGAATATGGAAGTGGTGGACAACGAGACAGGTGGGAGGCTTTTGTGCACGATGCCAGGTCGGTTTAGGATGCAAGGGATTAGACCAATTGTCGGTGACCGAGTTGAATACTCTCTAAGCGGTAACGGCCAGGGTCGGATAGAAAGTATTCTCACAAGAGAAACTGAGCTTCTGAGACCGAGGATTTCCAATATAGAGCAGATACTCCTGGTGCTTTCCCTCAGAGAACCTGCCGTTCAAAATGTGATTACGGACCGATTTCTTGTTTTGGCTGAATATGCGAAGCTGCCAGTTGTTGTAGTCATTAACAAGATCGATCTGCTTGCTGACGACGAAATAAAGGAGTTCAGTGAAATCTACGGTGAGTATTACAACATTCATCAGGTCTCTTCGAAGAAGGAGATTAACATAAATCAATTGCGCGATATTCTGAAAGGCAAGATAAGCGTGATGGCTGGAATGTCTGGTGTCGGAAAGAGCAGTCTGTTGAATACGCTTAATCCAGGTCTGAAGTTGAGAGTGTCGGAAATATCTCGAGGTCTTGAGAGAGGGCGACATACTACTTCCTACGTGGAATTGCTTCAGTTCGATTTCGGAGGGTTAATTGCCGATACACCTGGTTTTGCAAATCTCGAATTGCCTGAAATAGAGCCAGACTGCCTAAAGAGGTATTTTCCGGAGATTGATCAGGAAAGCGGAATGTGTGCTTTTTCCGACTGCGTCCACATCGATGAACCTGGGTGCTACGTTAAGGAGCTGATAAAAGCAGGGAACATCCACGAAAGTCGGTATGAAAGTTACTTGAGTATGTATAATGAATTGAAGGAAAGAGAAAGGGAGAAGGGAGGAAAGAAGTATGGCTAAGATATCTCCCTCTATTCTTGCTGCTGACTTGACCAATCTAGCCTGCGAAGTAAGTAAAGTACGAAAAGCAGATTTTCTGCATATAGATGTAATGGATGGGATGTTCGTCCCTAATATAACTTTCGGAGTACCGATTATGGAGGCGCTGGGTAGGTTGAGTCATCCACCACTGGACGTTCACTTAATGATAGAGGAACCTTCGAGATATGTGAGAGAATATGCAGAACTTGGCGCAAAGAATCTTCATGTTCACGTGGAGGGCAACTATCATCTTCACAGGCTGCTGGGACAGATAAAGGAGTATGGAGCCAATGCTTTCATAGTCTTGAACCCGTCAACACCCGTTTCCTGGCTTGAAGAAGTTCTTCCTTTTGCTGACGGTGTGCTGGTTATGACCGTAAACCCTGGCTACACAGGTCAACGATTTATTCCGGAAGCTGCAAGAAAAATTGAATCGCTCGATCGCATTCGCTGTGAGAAAGGGTTTGACTTCGAAATTGCAGTTGATGGTGGTGTAAGCCTCGACAATGCGAAAGAGCTTGTTAGTAAAGGCGCTGATATCCTCATCATGGGAGCAGCGGTATTCAGATCAGATTCTCCATCAATAGTTGTTGATAGGATCAAGGAGTTAAGAAGGTGAAGCTGTATCTGGTTACTTCCAATGAAAACAAGCTTAGGGAGATCAGCCTACTGCTTCCCGATGGAATCGAGCTTGAGTCTATTGAGGCCGTGGCGTCCCACAGAGATATTATTGAAGATTCGCCGACCTTTCTCGGAAACTCGGTGAAGAAGATTGAAGCATATATGGATCTTGGAGTACCTCTTCTAGCTGATGATTCAGGACTTGTGATAGATTCCCTTGGGGGTTTTCCAGGAGTGAACTCTGCCAGGTTCATGGAAGGTAGTAGTTATTTTGGGAAGATGAGTGCCATACTTGACCGGATGGAAAATGAACAAGAGAGGACCGCGAGATTCATCTGCGCAGCCCTCTTCTATGATCCTTCGAATCATTCGTTGCTTGGTGTTGAAGGAAAAGTTGATGGAACAATAGCCAAAGGAATTTCAGGAACCGGAGGTTTCGGCTACGATCCGATATTCATCCCCCAAGGCTATTCTGATACATTCGCCGTTCTCGGTGACTCGGTAAAGGGAAGACTCTCTCATAGAGCCACTGCCTTTAGGAGGCTTTTTTCACTGGTTTGCCTTTGTAAAGAGAAAGCATAAAGAGAGTGATTCCGGCGAACAAAAGAACCACCGAAACAACTTGGGCAGTTCTGACATCCGTCTTTCCTATATACAAACTATCTAGTCTCAACCCTTCGACAAAGAATCTCACGATCGAGTAAAAGATCATGTATAGTGCCGTGACCTCACCAAAATTTCTTCTCTTTCCCAGATACCAGTACAGAAATGAAAATATGACTATATTTGCAAGGCTCTCGTATAGAAAGGTCGGATGAAAGTAATCGTATCCCGAATAACCGGGCATACGATATCTCAAAGGAACGAACATTCTCCACGGAAGATCAGTCGGTGAACCGTAGGCCTCGTAATTGAGGAAATTACCCCAGCGACCTATGGCCTGAGCTAAAGGCAACACGGCCGTGAAGATATCTGTAACCTGAAGAAATCTCAGTTCTGCTTTTTTCCTCAGCTTGACGTAAAGGAACGTGACAATCAGAGCTGCGAAAAAAGCCCCATGAATTGCTAGTCCTCCATCCCAGGTTCTGAAAATGCTCCAGAAATCCCCTTTATAAAGCTCATAGTTGAAGACAACATAGTAGATTCTGGCGCCCAACACCCCAAAGATTATGCCAATGAAGACTCCCTCAATCATGTAATCTTCCTTTATTCCTTCTTTGAGGCCCTGATGCCTTCCAAGAATATAGGCAACGATTATTCCTGTTGCAATCATCACTCCATACCATCTGATTGAAAAGGGGCCGAGACTTTCTACAATGACAGGATTTAGTATCAGTTTGCCGCTGAATACAGCTCTCAAAAAGAAAAACAGCGCAACTGCAGAGGCTGCAGCCACTGATATTAGAACGACTCTTTTCTTCATATCAACCCCCTCTTATGACTCGCATAAACGTTTCGTACACGATAGATCTCCAATCACAAAAGATCTAACTGCCTATTGCTGAGAAGAGTCCTCTCCGGAACTTCTTTCACTGCCTTTCTCTTCTTTTTCTAGTGATGGTTCCATTTCGCTTATTGCGGCGCGCTCAATTACTGCGTCAAGAACTTTGTTTCTAATTATGGTTGAAACAATGTCTTCCTTGATGTCTTCGCGAGAAGTAACCATCTCTCTCGCCCTGTCGGCAGAGATTCCCCAGTACGGTGCCATTTCCTCCGCATAAGCCTCGATTTCTTCTTGTTCCGCCTTGAAGCCTTCTTTCGAGGCAATTTCGTCAATGAACCTTGACTTCTTTATCTCATCGAAGACACCGCTTCTGAAGTTTTCCAAAAGTTTCTCTTCACTTCCGGCCTGTTTCAAGTAGTTATCATAGCTCTTCTCTTTCTTCGAGTTCTCTATAGTCCTCTGAACGAAATAATCGAGAGTGGAGTCGGAGATTTCTATTTCAACCAGATCATTGATCTTGTCCATAGCCTGTTGCCTCAAAAAGTCCTTCTGCCAATTTAAGAAGGATTCCACTCCCTCCTTCTCGACAATCCGCTTGAGTTCTTCGAGAGAATTGGCCTCGGCGTTTACCGTCTTCGCAAATTCATCGTCAAGATCTAATGGACTCTTGCTGAGAACATCCAATATTTTGACCGAATAGAAGTATTCATTATCCGAGTCTTCGAACGTTCTGTCAAATTCAACTACGTCACCCTTTGTTTTTCCAATTACATTCTTGACAATCGGTCTGTCGTCGTCGGGAGCAACTGTGAGCTCCTGAACTTTGTTTTCGGCAATTTTCTTGCCATCTTTAGTTATCGTATATTCTATCTTGACTATGTCGCCATTTTCAACCTGTCCCTCTTTTGGCTCCACTATAGCGTGTTCGTTTCTAAGTTCTTCGAGCCTATTGTTTACATAATTGAGTACTACTTCATCCTTCTTTGGGATTTTGAGATCAAGGTTTTCATAGTCAAAAATCTTGACTTCGGGATCTCTGTGAAGCTTAACTTCAACTCTTGCGCCTTCTCCCTCCATCTTCTGATCTGTTATGACTGCTGGGATTAGGATTTTTTCCTCCTTTAGCTCTTCCTCGATTTTGTCTGAGAGGACCTCAAGAACCATCTCTTCAAAGCTCTCTGCAAGGAAGTTTCTTACTATGTTCAGGGGTACCTTTCCCTTCCTGAAACCGGGGATTGTGTACTGCTGATTAACATATTTGCCAACGTCCATTTCTGCCTTCCTAACCTCTTCCGAACCAAAGGAAAAGAGAAAGGTTTCAACATTTTCTTCTTTCTTCACAAAGTTTTTCTCCATTGGGAATTACCTCCATTCAGGTACTGGTTTTTTTTATGTCGTCTAATTATACGTATCTGTCGATTTTCCGCGGTTAAAGAGATGTTATAATTAATCTTTGTCTCACCTGAGTTCAATCAGCTCGTACTTAAGATCATTCGGATCAATTATGACAACGGTTTGTCTTCCAGTTAGATAGCCGCAGCTTTCACCGGGATTTACTATCACAGGACTAGGATCCAGTCTAATATCGAGCTTATGTGTATGACCGTAGAAAATAAAATCAGCTCTTAATGTATCTTTCAGTCCGAAAGGTTCATGCATTAGAATAACTCTATACCCGTTTACCTCGATCTCCTTCGGGCCTTTGATTAAGGACCCCCCAAGCAGGCTCTTGAGGCCGAGCAACTCTCCATCATTGTTTCCAATGACCACATGGAGTTCTCCGCTGAACCGAATTAGCTCTCGGGCTGCGAAAGGTGACACGAGATCTCCGCAATGAAAGAGAACATCAACTTCTCTGTCAATTGCGAGACTCACTGCTTCTGAGATTCTTGTCATGTTGTCATGAGAATCCGACATTATCATCCATTTCATTTCACTCACCTCTCGGTGATTCTATTTGGTGTTGAAAAGTGAAGGTGAATCGAATACAATTATAACTGCACGTGACCCAAGGGACAAAGGGTTTCGGATCTGGTGCCCGCGGAGGTTTGCTTGAATAACTTGAATAATAAGAGATTGGTAGTTCGCTTCTGCTGTGGAGGTCTCATGAGATTTCTTTCTCACCAGGAAACCGTCACAGCAATTGAACGGACAATCAGGAGATCTGGGCTATCCGTGACTTTTACACAGGGATTCCATCCCCGGATAAAAGTGAGTTATTCGCCAGCAATTCCTACTGGAGTGGCAAGTCTGGCACATTATGTTCTTCTTGAAACAGATGAAAAGAACAGTGATCCCGTGAGTCTGTTGAACTCCGCAGCCAATTATACCCTTCGCGCTCTATCGTCATGGTACCTGTCTTCCGATCACAAAAGAATTGAAGATTTTATTGATTCCTACAGAATGGTTCTCGTACTTCCAAGGGAGCTCTATGATCCAAATCTATATGATGCAGGCGCTGAAGTCACAAAAAAGACTAAAAGTGGGCAAAGAGATTACCTGGCCGGAGACGTCTTTCAGGACATCTCAGTGACCACCTTGAAAACTGTCTATATGGTAAAATATTCTCAGCCAGTAGACTCAATGGTTCCAGCGGAGGAAATGCTAAAGATTTTGTCGAAAGAAGGTACCGCTTCTCATGAAGGGGTAATTGTTTTTGTGGAAGAAGGGTTGCTTCGTGGGAAATATACTTCAAATATTCTGGATGAAATAGGAGGGATATAATATGTCCGGTCACAACAAGTGGGCAAATATCAAGCACAGAAAGGGCGCACAAGACGCCAAGAGATCGAAGGTTTTCACGAAGATCATCAGAGAGCTTATGGTCTCGGCAAGAGAAGGTGGTTCTGATCCAAATACAAACACCTCTTTGAGAACTGCTATAGAAAAGGCGAGAGCGGCAAATATGCCTAAAGACACGATGGAAAAAGCAATCAAGAAGGGTGCAGGGGAACTCGAAGGGCAGTCGTTCTCTGAGGCTCTTTATGAAGGCTACGCTCCGGGTGGTGTTGCACTTCTGATCAGATGTCTTACTGATAATAAGAACAGAACAGCACAGGAAATTAGGCACACTCTTTCGAAATACGGCGGTTCGATGGCCGAAAGTGGTGCTGTCAGCTGGATGTTTGAAAGAAAGGGAATCATTACCGTAGCAAAAGAACAGATTTCTGATCTGGAAGAGTTTCAGCTTCTTGCTATAGAGGCAGGAGCCGAGGATATAAAAGACGAAGCAGATCCAATCGAGATCGTGACCTCTCCGGACTCAGTATCAGATGTAAAGACTGCCCTTGAAGAAAACGGCTATTCATTGTCTTACGATATGAGTTACATTCCGAGCAACACGCTAAAAGTTGAGGGTTCAGATGCGGGTAAGCTTTTTAAACTTCTCGACATTCTTGAAGACAACGACGATGTTCAGGAGATCTACGACAATTCAGATATCGATGAAGCCGAAATGGAGGCTCTCGCCGAGCAAATGGGTTGATCCTCACTGCCCTTTTGGGCAACATGTGGAGTGATAATAATTGCTGTCTCTTCTTGGGATTACTCTGGCCTTGATTCTTGATCAAGTAAGCAAGTATTTCGTCGAGAATGGAATGACGTATTTTCAGCGAATAGATTTGGTCGGAGGAATTTTTGGCTTAAGATATGTGAGAAATACAGGTGTGGCATTTGGCCTTTTCAAGAATCAGGAGCCTTGGCTTCTGGCTTTTGTCGCTATAGGAATTGTAGTAGCGATAGTAATTGCTTCGAGTTTTCATTCCTCCAAACTATCCAGATGGGAGTCCTTCTTTGTTGGTCTGATTGTTGGTGGTGCACTTGGTAACAATCTGGTGGATAGACTGAGATTAGGGCACGTTGTTGATTTCTTCGAATTGAAGGGGTTCCCAGCGATTTTCAATTTTGCAGATATGTGCATTGTCTTTGGTGCGGCCTTGCTTACACTTTCCGTATATCGAAGGGAGAAGCGTGCTTCAAGAGATAATAGTCTCCAGTCGTGAGGACGGCTGGAGACTTGATAAGATAGTCGTTGAGAAGGCTCCACCATGGGTTTCCCGAACATTTGTGCAGCGCCAGATCAAAGAAACGAAGGTTTTTGTGGACAGAAAGCCCAGAAAGCCCGCCTACAAAGTGAAGACTGGAGAATCTATCACTTTTGAGCTTCCCGACAAACCGGAGGTTCTATCTGTAGAACCTGAAGAGATCCCTCTTAATATTGTCTTCGAAGATCACGACATAATCGTCGTGAACAAAGATCCGGGCATTATTGTTCATCCTTTGCCTAGAAAACAGACTGGAACACTCGTAAATGCTCTTCTGAACCACTGTATGGATCTACAGGGTATTGGAGGTGTGACGAGACCTGGTATTGTTCACAGACTGGATAAAGATACAAGCGGAGTAATAATTGTTGCAAAGAATGATCTAGCTCATGTGTCTCTCTCAAGCCAGTTCAAGAACAGATTGACTTCTAAGGATTACATAGCGATTGTTAGAGGCAAGACTCCAATATCCGGAAAGGTCGATTATTCGATTGCCCGCCATCCTGTGAACAGACTAAAGATGTCGGTAAATGAAAGTGGTAAGGAGTCACTAACATATTATCGAACTCTGAAAAACTTCTCCGAAATCGCCTCTTTGGTTTTTGTAAGTCCTAAGACCGGCAGGACACATCAAATAAGGGTTCATATGAGAGAAAAGGGCTTCCCGCTTCTTGGAGACGCCGTTTATGGCAAGGCTAGAGACGATGAGATATTCGGAGTTAAGAGACAGATGCTGCATGCGGCGAGACTCACTGTATCTCACCCCCGCTCAGGGAAGCGAATGACTTTTATTGCCTCACTCCCCGCTGATATGAAGGAAGTAATAGTGAACCTCTCTGAATTGGTGACAAAAAGATGAAGACAGCTTTTTTGATCACTAAGCACGAGTTGTTCGGTTCCGTTCTTGAAATCAAGGACACGGCTGAAGAATTGAAGAGGAGAGGCTACAAAAGATGTGTGATTCTTGATTCCTCTCTGTCATCCTTTGTGAAGTGGTATTCAGTTCTCTCCAGTTCGGGTATAGTGACCGTGCCCGGTCTGAGAGAGGGGTATGAATACTGGATTGCAAAAAATGAAAGTGGTTTCAGAGAACTTCTCGTTCGCACTATTCATGACTCTGAAAACCTAATAAACATAAAAGGAAAGCCCCGTAATCTTGACAGTTCCTCAAAAAATCCGATCTGGGAGTGTCGCTATCTAGATCACCAAAGTGAGAGATTCAGAGTATATACTTCTCTTGGATCTTCAACTGAAGAAGCGGATTACTCTCTGCCTGATGAAAAACTCTATCATGAGATTGAGGAAGATCTTGCTGAACTGCTCTCCAGACTACCTAAAGAATTCCATCTCCAGAAGATAGATCATGTCTTTCCTGTGAGATCATCACCAGAAGAGTTCTCTTCCCTTCTGCGAAGAACTCTTGAATCGAAGAAGTTGGAAAGCAGTTACTCTGAAAGGCTTAATAGGGAGCTTTCGGTAATCATTTCCAAAGATATTCAGGATTATTTCATGACAGTCTCAAAGATTGTTGAAATCGCAAAGAACAATAATTGCTGGATAGGCCCCGGAAGAGGGTCAGCCGTTGGTTCTCTTGTCAGCTACTTGCTTGGCATAACTCGCATTGATCCCGTGGAGGAAGAGCTCTTCTTTGAAAGATTTCTTAGTTTGAAGAGAAACGATCCCCCTGATATTGACCTTGATGTTGACGATAAATCAAGGCAGAAACTTCTGAATAAACTCGGCGAGTATTTCGGCCATGACTGTTTCTGTCTTATAAGTACTGCTTCAACTTTTAGTTTTAAAGGAGCTGCTCGCGAAATTGGACGGAAGCTTGGAGTCGATGGACAGAGAGTATCGAGACTAATCGAATGGAGTAAGGAGGGGCAAAGGTTTCCGTATGCATTTGAAAACGATGTTGATATGAAACAGCTGTTTGAGATGTCAAAGCTTGTAGTGGGACTTTATTCAGGTTTTTCAATTCATGCGGCCGGTGTTATTCTATCAAGTATTCCTCTAACGGGACTGATACCTCTCAATTCAAATGATGGGCTGGCGGTTTCTTTATGGGATATGGATTCTCTTCGGATTGTTGGTTTTCAGAAGATTGATCTACTCGGTTTGAAGAACCTGTCCTTCCTGAAGGAAATGACGAAAGGAAGAGAGCCGTGGGACTACCCAACGAATGATTCCAAGACTTATGAAACTCTTGGTAGAGGATATACGTCGGCAGTATTCCAACTCGAAGCGCCTTTTGCAACAAGGGTCGTTAGATCGGTGAAACCTGTTTCGTTGAGAGACCTCTCAATCGCTATAGCCCTTAATAGGCCTGGTCCAATCAAGTCTGGAGTGACCGAGCGTTTTCTAAGACTCTCAAGAACTCCTTCGGAAATCGAGAAGATAAGGAGAAAGGTTCCTGTTTTGGCGGAAACTGGCGGACTTCTCGTTTATCAGGAACAGGTCTTAAAGATTGCTGCAAGCATGCTCTCTCTAGAAGCTGATGATGGTGAGCTCCTTAGAAGAGCTATTTCCAAGAAAGAGAAAGAAGCAGTCGATGGACTGCTTCGAAGTTCACCTGGCTATAGTGAACTTCAACCGGATAGAAGGGAGAAGTTGTATTCTTTCCTTGTCAATTTTGCTGGTTATGCCTTCAACAAGTCTCACAGTCTTAGCTATGCAATGATTGCGTACTGGTTGGCGTATTTCAAGGCAAACCATCCCGAGATCTTCTATCCACTTATATTGGCAGAACTTCCTCGCAACAGCCTGCCGCGAGCTGTTGCAGAAATAAGAGATCAAGGTTTGAAGCTATGTGCAGGGAAGGAAGCTTCACAGAGTTCCGGCTGTGTTTCTCTTTCCATTCCGGGACTTCTCAAGAATCATGAACTGAGACCTGTGCCAGTTGAGGATTCTTTCTTCACTTTTGTAAGAAACAACAGATCGAAATACCAAGCTAGGGATCTTGAAAGGCTTATTAAAAGCGGTTATCTAGACGGTTTTGGAGAAAGAAACGAGTTATTGAAGAAAATGAACGACGCCTTGATGGGAGTTGATCCCGAACTTAAATCTATCCGAGCTGTATTTGGTTACAAGGAAGAGTCACAGGAGAAAAACGAGAGAGACACGTTAATCGACAGGGCAATGATGGAATTGGAGGTTCTTGGTTTCAATCTAACAGAGATCGAGCCACCAGATCTTTCCAGAGAAGCGACTGATTTCGAGGTTACAACGGCGCTTGCTTGTTTGAGAACAGGGATAGCGCCTTACAGGAGAGTAGACTACATGGGTAAGAGTTTCATTACAGATGGTAGATCGTTTATTGAGATAAGTAATCAAGTTCCTATTCAAGGTTATGTCTTATTCAAGAGCGGAAGACCTTTTGAGATGAAGGAGAGAATCATGGAAGTCAACAGAGTATTCTTCGGACCGATCGAAGGAAAGTATCTTACCGATGCGGCCAGAATAGAGAATGTGGTTGTAAGAACAGGAACTGCTCAGAAGGTAATCCAAAAAGCGAAGCCTTTAGATACTGACGCCGATGAGATAATTTGGAAATAGAATTGGAGGAAATCATGGAGATCTACTTCGTGAGGCATGGGGAGACCGAATGGAACAATAGCAACCGCTGGCAAGGAAGATCGGATATCCCCTTGTCAGAAAAAGGCAGAGAGCAAGCTAAGAAAACGGGCAGGTTTCTCAAGAGACTAATTCCCAGTACTGCAGCGGTCTTCACCAGTGATCTGGTAAGGGCAAGAGAGACTGCTGAAATCATTGGCCTCTTTCTAGGCAAATCTCCAATAGTCAACCCTGTTCTTCGTGAAGCAGATGTTGGCCTTTGGAATGGACTTGGCATTAGCGAGGCTTTCGAGAGTTTTGGAAACCTGATAGAGTACTGGCGCAAGGATCCCTGGGCTGACATCCCCGACACGGAACCGCTTGGAGCAGTTCAAAGAAGAGCGGTTGAATTCGTGAGATATCTCTCTTCCAATTATCCAGGAAAGCAGGTAATTGTTGTTTCTCACGCATTATTGATTAGAACGGCTCTTTGCCATGCAATGGGACTGCCGCTTGAAAATCACTATCGACTTTCAGTTCACAACTGCTCAGTGTCAGCAATTGGAGTTGGCAGGGCAGAAATTAGAGCCCTTGAGCTAAATCTCTGGCGACATCTGGAGGATTACTAGTGGCAATGGAAGTGAGAGTCAACCTTCTACCACGGTTGCTCAACGAGGAGACAGACGTTGCCGTGGTGATTGATGTACTTAGAGCTACGAGCACCATGACGGCAGCACTTCACTTCGGAGCTAAGAAAATTGTGCCGGTGCTATCTGTCGAAGAAGCAAAGAAGTACAGGGAGGACAATTTTGAAGTGCTAACTGTTGGTGAAAGAGGGTCTAAGAAGATCGATGGTTTTGATCTTGGCAATTCCCCGCGCGAGCTCTCTGAAGAGATGATTGAAGGGAAAGAACTGGTAATTACTACAACAAACGGGACAGTTGCTGTCTCAAAATCAAAGAGGGCAAGAAAAGTAATACTTGCTTCTTTCCTAAATCTGGGAAGCGTAGTCAGACTTCTGAAAAGAGAAAGCGGGAGAATAGAGTTGCAATGCGCAGGTACCGATGGTGATCCTTCACTGGAAGACACTTTGCTTGCGGGGGCACTCGTTTCTCAGCTCGAAATCGGCCACATCAATGACAGCTGCAGGATTTCCTCAGTGCTTTATGAAGCCGTCAAGGATAATCTGGAGAGTTTCATTTTGGAGAATGGTGTGCAAGCGAAGAGACTAGTCTCTCTTGGATTTTTTGAAGATGTGGGCTTTTGTGCTAAAATCAATCTGTACGATCTTGTTCCGCTTTGGCGGGATGGTGGCTTCGTACGGGGGTAGTTCGATGGAGTTCGTTTCTAATGCTTTTTTTGTTATAGCGATGGGTGCGCTCTTTCTATCGTTGGTTTTCTTTGAGATTGGTACAAAGAAGGTGCGCAAACCAAAAAGCGAAGTGAAGCCTGAAGATTACAAACCTTATGATAAGAAAGGCTGGTATTCCCTTGTTGCAGCCGGGGGGTTTCTTGGTCTATCTTTGTTGTTTGCATTGATTTTGTGAAGGTCGAGGGGGTTGGTGAAATGCCTAGCAAGCTAGCAGTTGACAACGTCGTTTCGAAACTGCCGGGAGTTCACAGCGCACGAATCGTCTATGATGAGAGCGGAGAAATGGTCGAAATTCATGTTCTGGCGGACATTTCCAAACCGGCAAAGCAATTGGTTAGAGACATTGAAACAGCAATCTTCGCTTCGAGCGGGATCAAGATTGATAGAAAGATAGTCTCTATCGCGCAGATATCTCTTGATTCCGGCGATGAAGAAGAGGCTTCGGTAATAAGGCCTTACCAAAAGGAAGAAGTCCAAGGGTACAACTTCCAACTTACTAGTCTTGAAACAAAAGCTACGATGAGGCGGCTCGATATCACTGTAATACTAGATTATGAAGGGAAAGAACTCGAGGGTTCTTCCATAGTTGATGTTGGTGATGACGAGAAATATATGGCGATTGTAGAGTCTACCGTCGCGGCCATCAGAGATGTAATACCCAGTTTCAGGATTGAGTTCATTGAAAAGCTGGAATACGGTATGACAGAAATTGTCATGGCCGTGGGATCTTCACTGGTAAACGGAAAGAGAAAGAGAGAAGCTGGCGCGAGGCTCTGCAAGAAGGATAGTCTGAATGATTTCGCACTGGTCGTCTTAGAGATAATAAACAAGATCTGAAATTTAAAACACTGATTGAAAAACCGCGGAGGTGCTCTGATGGATTTGTCGCACTTTGTCTCTTCTGTAACACCCTCGGCCACACTCGAATTTAACAAGAAGGCCCTGGACCTTGCAAAATCAGGAGAGAATGTCGTGAAATTCACTGCCGGTGAACCGGATTTTCCTACTCCCCGCCCAATTGTAGACGCAGCAATAAAAGCTCTCAATGAGGGAAAAACGAAGTATACGAACGCCTCTGGAATTGATGAGTTAAGAAAGGCGATCACAGTGAAACTTCAGAAGGATAATGGTCTTAACTACTCACCTGAGGAAATAGTGGTTTCGAACGGGGGGAAGCAAGCGATTTATAACGTGCTTAAAGCCTTGTTGAACGTGGGTGATGAAGTATTAATTATTTCTCCTGCTTGGGTTAGCTATGAGGCTCAAATTCTCTTGTGTGGTGGTGTGCCTGTAGTTGTTCCGGCAAGAGTGGAAAAGGGTTTTGTCCCCGAAATTTCTGAAATCGAGAAAGCAATTACCGATAGAACGCGTGCAATAATGATAAACTCTCCAAACAACCCAACCGGAGCCATATATCCTGAAGAGTTTCTTCGGGTCCTGGGTAAGCTTTGCGTAGAGAGAGATCTTTTTGTAATCTCCGATGAAGTGTATGAGAAGCTCGTGTTTGATGCACCACATTTCTCTATTGCTTCGATTGAGGGTATGAAAGAGAGGACTGCGGTGATTAACGCTTTCTCGAAAACTTATGCAATGACGGGCTGGAGGGTCGGCTATTCCGCCATATCTATGAAATTAGCCAGGGCGATTTCGAAAATCCAAAGTCACCTTTCCTCGAATGTCAACACAATGGCCCAGTACGCCGCCGTGAAGGCTTTTGAAGTCGACACCTCTTCTATGGTGGAAGAGTTCCGGAAGAGGAGAGATTACGTAATCTCAAGACTGGAAAAAATTGGATTGAAGTTCAGCAAGCCTGCTGGAGCCTTCTATGTTTTTATAGACATCAGATCTTTTCTTGGAGGAAGGTTTAGGAACTCAAATGATTTTGCAATTGGCCTTCTTGAAGAGCAAAAGGTCGGAATGGTTCCTGGAAGCGCATTCAGCTACGAAGGGTTCATAAGAATGTCTTTTTCGAGTTCAACCGAAGAACTCAAAGAAGGATTAGACAGATTTGATAGATTTCTAAAGACGCTTTGACTATCGCCCCGTCCAGTCTAGACTCCATCTGAATGTTTGGGTCAGGAACTGAACGCTCTCTAGATCTGACTTTGATAGGTCGTCAAGCATCCTGTTCATGGCATCTCTGAAGGCATACTGTGTGTTTCCCGAACGTATTTCCATCAGGCATTCTACTGTCGCAGCAAATTGGTCGGCTGCCCACACGAGTTTACCTTCATGTGATTCAAATGGATCAAGCATTCTGTATTTAAGCTCTTTGATAAGTCTATCAGGCATTCCGGCTAGCAGATTCTCGGTGACCATTCGTTCTTCAACTTGTGCGATCACCTCCTCGAAGCCCGGGACTTTTTTCTTAGTCGGAGTTATTATGTCACCTGTCATGCTTTCTGGAATATCATGCAGAAGGGCGAGTTTAACGGATTCAACCGGATTTATCACCTTGCCGCTTTCCTCCTCCATACAGGAGAGAATGTACGCCGTTATTGTGACGTAGAATGAATGGGCGGCAACGGTAGTAGGTACGTTTCTGTTTAGTCTGTTCCAGCGGACTGCCCGTAGCAGAACGATTAGGGCATTCGTGTAGCGTTCTAGCCATTCAGCGTCAGCTATGAGACGATACGGTTCAAAGTCCCTAAAACTCTCTATCCGTTGCTCCAAATCTTTCAGCGGTCTGTTGAAGAAGTCAGGAAAATATCTGGCATGAAGTCCGGCTTCGAGTTTGGCTGAGAGAAGGTCCCCGGTCTGGATGATTTTGCCTTCGATTGTATCGTCTTTTGAGTGAACCATCGAAAGGTAGAAAGGATCGTGTCTATCATCAGGAAGGTACTGAACGATCTCCTCCACCGTTCGTGAGAAGACATCGTTCCACTTGTCAGGTGAAAGTGACTTGATCAGTACCTTTGTGTCCACAGAGATGTCAGAGAGAAGGCATTTTGGTATTTCTTTGAGAACAAGTCTCTGAAATAGCTTTTTGTCGTCGATATGAAAACCATTAAGGCCGGCCATCTCGGACATCAACAGACAGTACTGGGCCGATATGAAGGCGTTCTCGGCCTCATTGGTCCTTAGCAGAGTCGGTGTGTTGTTCCATCTATACATTGTGAAGAGATTTGTTGCCAGTTCCAGAAGTTTCACGTATCCTTGAAACACGGAGGCACCTCCCGAATGCAGTGCATAGATATATGTTATTACAATTATAGGTTTTAGTTTCAATAAATAAAAGTCTTCAGTTGGGAAAGAGGCGGTTTCATGAATATTGATAAGTGGACAAACAGGACCTATCCCGTTTTTGATGAAAACAGAAGTCTTGAGGAGACCCTTGCCGAGGCGAAGAAAATTGGATTGACAACTATCTTTTCGGTAGACAAGGAAGGTAGATTGTCTGGAATTGCGCGACTAGATGAGATTTCGGAGTGCGATATTTCCGGGTTGCTTTCAGGAGTAATCAGTGAACCTGTTTTTTACTGTCGAGATTCTGACTTTATTGAAGACGCGGCTCTGATGCTAATTGAGAGTCACGATTACATTCTTCCCGTCGTGAACGATGATTTTTTGGTTGTTGGGGCAATAGGAGTCTTCGAGATTCTTGAAGGTTTGATGGAATTCACTGCTATGGACAAACCAGGAACCAGGATTTCAATCGTTCTAGATGACGAACCCGGCGCTTTGAGAGATGTTGTAGACTTCCTTGCTGAAAGAGAAGTAAACATTCTTTCAATAATCACGTCTGCTTCAGAAAGCGAAGATTCCAGGCGCGTTGTCATAAGAACAGACGAGTCTGACATAAGCATGATTGCCGAAATACTTCAAGAACAAGGGATTTCATTTGAAAGTATTAGTGAAGAGGAGGGTTTCAGTGTCTGAATTTACCAGTTACCTCTTGCTAGGAGTAGTGCAAGGAGCAACGGAATTTCTTCCCGTTTCTTCATCTGGACATCTCACGATCTTCTCCAGTCTTCTCAACGTACCACTTGACGCCGAATCCAAGGCTGCATTTTTTGCTGTCTTGCATCTGGCCACTTTTGGTGCAGTTCTGTTGTTTACATTCAAAGATCTGTGGGCGATCTTAGCGGGTCTGGGTAGGCCGGAAAAAAGAAGTTCATCGATCAGGTATATCGGACTGCTTCTCGTAGCAACGATCCCTGCGGTTCTGGCAGGTTTCTTGCTGGAAGATGAGATTAAATCTCTTTTCTCCGATGTGGCCTTCACTTCGATAATGCTTTTTGTTACGGCTGCTGCGCTATTCATTTCTGATAGATTCAAAGGGGACCGAAGGATTCTTGACCTGTCTTTTGCGGGTGCGCTGTCGATTGGGATTTTTCAAGCTGCCGCAATAGCGCCTGGAATATCCAGGAGCGGCCTGACAATTTTCGGTGCTCTTCTAATCGGAATGATGAGAAGTGATGCAGTTAAGTTCTCGTTCCTTCTGAGTCTTCCAGTAACTTTTGGAGCAGGCATTCTCGAGATTTCGAGAGTAAGCCTTCCTCTTTCGACAGTTCTGCTGGCATCTCTTTTCGCCTTCCTCATGGGGATAATCGGGCTTTGGCTCCTCAAGAAACTTGTTCTGAAGCGGCGTCTGAGATTCTTTGGCATATATTGTATAATTGTAGGGACGATTGGATTGGTTTTTCGAGGAGTGATGTGACTTGGACTTGAATCTCCTCTTTCCCGGCAGTATCGTCTATGTGCCGGGAATGATGGATGCCCCTACAAGTAGTTGCACTTTGCTTGTGGAAAATAGCAAAAAGATTCTCGTCGATCCAGGCGGGTTTCCTTCAATTAAGACTCTGGAAGAAAGATTGACTTCTCTGGGACTTTCCCCGGACAGCATAACAGACATACTGTTGACTCATTTCCATCTAGATCACGCTTTTAATAGTATATTTTTCCCCAATGCAACGATTCACTTGCACGCTAGTTATAAGAGCAGGGACTATGGGTCTTTCGGTCCTATATTGGGAGCAATGTATCTGAAAATCATTGATTCATGGAGAAGCGTCGAAACATTTATTGGTGGTGAGAAGATTATGGGAGTCATTGATGTTCTCGAATCTCCCTATCACTCCCGTGATCATGTTTCCTTTCTCCTTGAAACGGAAAATCATGGTAAAGTTTTCATTTGTGGTGACGTATGCACAAGACAGATACACTATCATGAAATGCGTAAAGGTATGAGATCAGATGAAGCGGCAACTTTCGTTACGAAGTACTTCGAAATAGCCGATACGGTGATCTTCTCTCATGACCTGCCGTTATTCAAGGGGTGATTGAATGAAAGTACTTTATGTCTCTTACGAGGTTTATCCACTTGCAAAAGTCGGAGGACTTGCAGATGTTGCTGGAGCTTTACCAAAATATCTTAGAGATCTCGGGGTTGAAATCGATATATTGATGCCATTTCACAAGTCCGTGGACAAGAATGTAACCTCGAAGACAGGATCAATTCTAAAAACAAGGTTCATGAAGAGAGAAATCTCTTTTGAACTCTATAAGAAATCACGCCCGCTTGGCAACGTAGATGTATTTCTCCTCAGCAATGATGAGCTCATGGACTCCGAGGAAGTCTATGGGGCATCGGATCTTGGGCTCCAGGCCATGAGCTTTTCCGATGCTGCAGCAGGTTTCGCCGCCGATAAAGGCTATGATATTGTCCACCTTAACGACTGGCATACAGGCTTGATGGCTGTATATCTGAAGCAGGCAAATGCAAATTGCAGAACTGTCTTTTCAATACACAATCTTGCTTACCAAGGTACTTATGGCAGAGAATATCTCCAACTCTCCGGTATTGAGAGTCGTTACCTAGATTACATCTCAGAAGGGAGCGACATCAACTTCATGAAGGCAGGTTTGGTATATTCTGACAAACTAAGTACTGTATCTCCCACGTATGCCCATGAAATTCAGACGGAAGAGTACGGAGCAGGTCTGGAAAGGATCCTTTCGAGAAGAGACAGAGATCTTGTAGGGATTCTAAATGGAATCGACTACTCCGAATACGATCCTGAAAAGGATCCTCGCTTGTGGGTAAATTACGGTTTGAATAGTATCGAGAAGAAGGAAATAAATAAATCGAATTTGCAGTTGTTGTTAGGACTTCCAAAGAATAGAGTCCCGCTTTTTGGACTGATTTCCCGTTTAGTAGGCCAGAAGGGACTAGATCTCATAGAGGAGATACGGGGAGAGTTAGTAAGCCTTCCTATGCAGTTAGTAGTTCTGGGGACAGGAGAGAAGAAATACGAGGAAATGCTAAGGGATCTTCAAGAGGATCATCCCGACAAAGTTGCTGTAAAACTTGCTTTTAATCTTGATCTTGCGCAAAAGATTTATGCAGGTGCAGATTTTTTCTTGATGCCGTCCAGATATGAGCCCTGTGGCTTGGGTCAGATGTTTGCAATGAGATACGGAACTGTTCCAGTTGTTAGGTACACGGGTGGACTGGCAGATACTGTGAAAGAGTATGGCCTTTCAGACCACGGCAATGGATTCGGTTTTGTTGATTATAATGGCGAAAGCCTGCTTGAGGCTCTGAAAAAGGCGCTTGGAGTCTTTAATCACGACGTCTTTTGGCGAGAGGTCGTGAGTAACGCCATGAAAGAGGATTTCTCTTGGGAAACGTCGGCCAAGAACTATCTTTCCTTATATAAGCAAACTTTGGAGGTCAAAAGGAATGCCTGAACTCAGAAAAGATCCAATAATCAAGAGATGGGTTATTATTGCGACTGAAAGAGCAAGACGCCCACATGATTTCATAAATGCAAAAGAAAAAGTTGAATCCGCCTTCTGCCCATTTGACTACGGGAATGAACACACAACGCCACCTGAAGTAATGGCTTTTAGGCCAGCAGATACTACGAAAGATAGCCCCGGGTGGTGGGTCAGAGTGGTTCAGAACAAATTTCCGGCGCTGGATTCCAGTGTCGAGCCGGAGCGATTTGGTCATGGGATGTATGATGTTATCAAGGGGTTCGGAACTCATGAAGTGATTATTGAAACACCTGATCATAATGCCTCTATGGCAACCCTATCTTACGAGCAGATCAAAGAGGTTATCTGGGCTTACAAAGAACGCCATCAGGTACTCGAGAAAGACACAAGAATAAAGTACATCTTAATATTCAAGAATCATGGGAGAGAAGCGGGAGCCTCACTTGTTCATTCTCATAGTCAGCTTATCGCAACTCCAATAGTACCGAAGAGGGTTGCTGAGGAAATTGCAGGATCGGCTGATTACTATCGTTTCAGAGAGAGATGCGTTTATTGTGACATGGTAAATCAAGAGGGTCTAGAAGGGACGAGGGTTGTAGAGGAGAACAGCGATTTTGTTGCCTTTGAACCTTTCGCAGCGAGATTCCCCTTTGAAACATGGATACTTCCGAAGGTTCACAGCTGTAATTTTGGAGAGATATCGGCCTCTCAAATAGATAGTTTTTCTGTGATTCTCAAAAATACGTTGCTGAGAATCCATAAGGCCCTAGACAATCCTCCCTACAATTTTATGTTACATACCGGAATAAAAGGTATCGAGCAGTCGGATCACTACCACTGGCATCTGGAGATTGTCCCAAGACTTACTAGGGTTGCGGGATTTGAGTGGGGCTCGGGTTTCTATATAAATCCCATGCCCCCCGAACATGCGGCCATGTATCTTCGTGAGGTAAGCATTGAGGAGGAATGAAATGGAGACGAAAGTAAGTGATGAGCTGCTGAAGCACCTGGAAGGTCTTTCAAAGCTCGAATTGAAAGAAGAAGAACGAATCGGTTTGAAGAAGGATATTGAGGAAATACTGCAATATATGACGCTCCTGGATCAGGTTGATTTCGATGAAGAAGAGATGGTCTCACCCGTGGAGAAGAGTCTTGAACCTAGAGAAGACAACTTTGTCCAGTTCGAAGATTCAAAGCTTTTAAGAGATCTTTTCCCTGAGCGGGAAGGAAGCTATCTTAAGGTGCCTAGGATATACAAAGAAGAGAAATGAGCAACGATTTCGGCAAAAGATACGAAGAACTTGCCTGTAAATACTTGGAAAAATCGGGATACAAGGTGAAGGCCAGGAATGTCTCGTACAGATTCGGGGAAATCGATATTGTGGCTCTCAAAGGCAAGACGTTGGTCTTTGTTGAAGTTAAGGGTGGAAGCTCTTTCAGGCTACCAAGGTACAGAGTGGATGAAAGAAAACTCAGGCGGCTGGAGCTTGCCGCTCAAAGATACATAAGAACCGAAAAACCCGTATTCAGCGAGGCAAGGCTGGATGTTATTGAGGTTCTGGAAAACGGAAAGGTCAACCATTTGAAAGCTGTTGGAAGGTGGTAGAGTGCTAAGAGATGATCTGGCAATTAAAGAAGAGTACAAGAGATGGCTTGAAAACTCAACTGAAGAGATGAAAGAGGAGCTAAGGAGATTCTCCCCGAGTGACGTGAGGGAGAGTTTCGCACTGGATCTGGAATTTGGAACGGGCGGGATGCGGGGAGTACTTGGCGCCGGAACAAATCGGATGAATACTTTCACCGTCAGGAGAGCTACTTTGGGGTTCGGACGTTGGATCTCTGAAAGATTCAGCAACCCATCCGTCGTTATTGCTTTTGACACCAGACGCAAATCTGCCCATTTCGCTGAGGTTACTGCCGAGGTTCTCTCCTCTATGGGTATCAAGGTTCACTTGTTCATTGAACCTATGCCGGTTCCAGTTCTGAGTTTCGCCGTGAGAGAACTGAAAGCCAGCGGCGGTGTTGTGATAACGGCAAGCCATAACCCACCTCAATACAACGGCTATAAGGTTTACACTTCTGATGGTACCCAGGCAGTTCCCAGGTATGCAGAAGAGATTATAGAGAGAGTTGAGAAGTCGGATTTCTTTGAGAACTACAATCCTGACAAAGGTTTGATTGAGGAAATTTCGAATTCTTTGCTAGAAGCATTCATTGAAACTGTGAAGAAGAATGTTCTGGGGCTTTGCTCCGACTATGATGGACTTAGTGTCGTCTATACGCCTCTACATGGAAGTGGAAATTATCCCGTTTATAAAACCCTTTCAGATCTCGGTCACAAGGTCAAGCGAGTGGAGGAGCAAACGCTCCCGGATGGTAACTTTCCCACTGTGAAGAGTCCTAATCCCGAGGACTTGAATGCCTTTTCCATGGCTTTGAGTGATGCAGAAGAAGCGGAAGCCGACCTACTGATTGCGACCGATCCGGACTGTGATAGGTTGGGAATAATGGTGAAGCACGAGGGAACCTACACAGCTCTTAACGGGAATCAGACGGGTGTAATAATGACTGCCTTCATTCTTGAAAGGTTGAAGGAATCTCTTCCAAATGATCCATTCATTGTTAAGACAATTGTATCGACCGATCTTGTCAAGAAAATCGCTGCTAAATATAACGTAGAAGTGAAGGAGACTCTTACGGGTTTCAAGTTCATTGGTGAGATCATTGAAAAATCGGAGGTCGATGGAAAAGGCAGTTATCTCTTTGGTTTTGAAGAGAGCTATGGCTCGCTTTATGGAAGGCACGCGAGGGATAAAGACGCAGTGAGCGCTGCAGCTTTAGCCTGTACAATTGGGGGTTTTCTGAAACGTTCTGGAAGAACTATGATTGACTATCTCGAAGAGATTCAAGAAGAGCACGGCCACTATCTTGAAGCTCTTGTGAACAAAGATTATGTTGGAATTGAAGGCAGAAAGAAAATCGAGTCAATAATGAGTAAATTGAGGAGCAGAAGCCCTTTAAAGATGGGGAACGAAACAATTAGAGAGTTCAAAGATTATTTGGAAGACTCCGGCGATTTACCGGCGGCAGACGTGATTTCCATAGAAATGCAAGACAATTCAAAGATAGTTGTCAGGCCTTCTGGAACAGAGCCAAAAATGAAGTTCTATCTCATGGCCAGAGGCGATAACGAAGATGAAGCGAGAAATAGAATAGAAGAACTGAGAGAACTGATTGAAGGGATTGAGGGCCTATGAATTATAAGTATGCACACATACTTTATCGAGAGGATGACTTTCTCACACCGAAGAGAGCGACTTTTGATCACAGGACGAAGACGGGTTTCATGACCACCTGGTCTATCGAGCATTCCAGCGAGTTGCTTGAGTACAAGTACTGGAACTGCCTCAGTGCATTTGGTCTTGAGAGTTCTACGAGAAGGAAGATCTCTTTCGAAAGAAAGCATAGCGATGCTAATCTTCTCTATTTCAAGTACGAACTCGAAGTCCCGGAAGCTCTCGAGGGGTACTTCGATCCAACGACTCTTGAGGTTATATCGAAGAGTCTTTCCCTTCGGGAGACTACTGAAGAAGTGTACAAGATGCTGAAAGATTATGAGCAGGGAGAGTTAAGGTTCAACGATCGGCGCTTCTCATCCTGGCTTGGTGGGAAAGTCGAAAAACTCCAAATAAGCGATAGTGAGAAAAATGAAATTGAGAACTCGCTGATTAAGTATGTGGAGACCATAGTTGGAAGGGTTCTTTGGACTGTCTACAACGGTGATTTGCCAAGAATGGGAAAAGATCTCTCCTCAATGGTGTATCTCTATACTGAAATGCTTGATCTGACGGCTTCAAAGTAATCATGAAGAGATTCGCTGCTGTAGTCTCATACGATGGAACTGATTATTTCGGCTTTCAGAATCAGCCCGATATGCGGACTGTTCAGGGTGTCTTCGAGGAAGCTCTGGAGAGGATTCATAAGTTCAGTATTTCCAGCCAGGGCGCCGGGCGGACAGATACAGGAGTTCATGGATATGGACAGGTAATTGCATTCGATTCAACTCTAGATCGATTGGGTGCTTCCACCATGAAAGACGCTCTAAACGCAAATCTTCCGTCCGATGTGTATGTAAGGAAAGTACATGAAGTTACCGAGAACTTTAGTCCCAGATTTGCGGCAAAAAACAGAATCTACCATTACTATATTCTGAATTCAAGTGAACCCGACATCTTTAGAAGAAGGTTTGTCTGGTGGTTTCCCTATCCTCTCGACATTGAATCGATGAGAAGAGCAGGCGGTCATTTGCTGGGGGAGCATGATTTTGCCGCTTTCAGAACTGGTAAGGACGATAGAAACCCGGTCAGAACTGTTTCGGCCATTAGAATAATCAAAGTCTCACCTCACTTAATTCTCATTAGGGTGGAGGGAATTTCCTTCCTTAAGAGAATGGTCAGGAATATAGTTGGGACCCTCGTAAAAGTAGGTACGGGAGGCGTTTCGGAAGAATCAGTAGCGGAATTCCTTTCCAGTCGTGACAGATCTTGTCTCCCGGGAACTGCCCCCCCACAAGGACTAGTCTTCTACAAAGTTGTGTTTGATGAGTTCGAAACGTAGACTCGATGAACTGTTATTTGATCTTGGACTGTCTGAAAGTAGAACAAAAGCAGCGACTTTGATCAGGAACGGAAAAGTAACCATAGATGGTATGATTGTTGTTAAGCCCAGCCGTAAGGTAGATTCTAATAGCAGGATAGTTGTCGCGGATTCTGTAATACCGGTTGGTCGGGGATACTTCAAGCTTAGAAAAGCCATTGACATTTTCGAGATAAATGTTGAAGGAAAGAGAGTCATAGACGTTGGCGCCTCTACAGGTGGGTTTGCGCAGTTGTTGCTTGAGAAAGGTGCACAGAGAGTGCTTTGTGTAGATGTTGGCAGAGATCAGATCAATCACCGCATAAGAAACGATGATAGAGTTGTTTCTCTGGAATCAACTGACATTAGAGACTTGACGCTTGAACGCGCCGGTGGAAAAGCAGATTTGCTTACTGCCGACCTTTCTTTCATTTCAACGGCGTCACTCGCGGGTCTTTTGAGAAGTTTCGTAGAGGACGGCGGGGAAGCAGTGGTCCTTGTGAAACCCCAATTCGAAGCAGGTCCTGGTGTGGTCAAGAAGGGATTGGTTAATTCTAAGAATGTTCATATTGGCATTTTGGAAGGGTTTGTGAAGGTATTTCGTACAAATGATTTGTCTCCTGTTGGATTGACATTCTCACCAATCCGGGGTAAGAAAGGTAATATTGAATACCTTCTTTATTCGGTCGCAGAAGAAAGATCAATTGAATTCGACTTCGAACGATTGGTAGAGGAGGCCTTCGGTTTTTTTGATCGGGATAAAGAGTTATTAGGTTGAAGGGAGGGAAACCCCGGTTCAGCAAAGGGTTGATTCGGGAAAGCTTGAAATTCTTACTCATTCTTTTTCTAGTACTAATTTTCTTTTCCGGAGTCATGGCACAGGAAATCTTTGATTTCGTTCCTGAAGATGTTGGCTATTTTCTTATTCTTCGCGGATTGAGGTCAGCAATGGAAGTGCTCAGGGACAGCACGAATTTTTTCGGCGCATATCTGGGCGATAATGGATTCGGGGCCGAAAGAGCTTTCTATGGAATAATTGATGCCGCTGGTTACAATGCAGAAGTTGATACAAGTTTCCTGAAAGATGCTTTAAATGACGACATTCTTCTTGTTGGCGAAGGCATAGATCTTTCGCTTGACGATTTGCTTATGTTCGATCCGTTTTATTTGCTTGAGAAACTCAAGCTTACAAAGAACAGAGTCTTTATGGCCTGGAGAACAACCAGTTCCTTCCAGCTCTTAAAAGCTGTTGCGGCCCTTCTTGATATGGCAATATTTGTCCAGCCCGGAGAAAATGTGAACGAATTGAGGAGCAGTACTGGGACTCTCTTCTACCATACCGCTGATGACTATCTGATAATCGGTGGAAACAAGGACGCAGTCACACTGGCTACGAAGACTTATTCGGGTGAAGGGAGAAGATTACTGGAATCAAACGGCAGGGGCAGAGAAGTCGCTGAAATGAGTTATGACTACACTCTTGCTGGTTACATAGATGGTGACCGTTTTCAGCTTGATCTGGGCCTGGAATCTACTTTTTCTATTGAGAGTACGGTGGTCTTTGCACGACCCGAAGGACATACGCTAACGGCAACAATAGTTCAGGATACACTTTTTCTGAACAATGAAGATCTTCAGAAGATGCTATCTTTATCAGACACAAAGGAGTTGGAGGCTTCAAAGGAGACTTTTGGAGACTACACGGTCTTCTTTCCCTCGTCATCGGTTGAGACTCTAAGAAAGGAGCTTGCTCACTGGTTTGAGCTCGATCTTGAGCCGTATAAAGAACTGGCGGATTTCGTTGTGCTGCTATCTAGAGAAAGCATTGGAAATACTAGGATATATGGAGACCTGGTTTCGGATACTCCCAGAGTAACAGCCATCTTCACAAACAAGGGCTCCGATACCGACGGACTTGAAGCGCCGCTTAAAGAGTGGGGAGCAATTAAGTCATCACATAAGGGAAGCCGGATCTACGAGCTCGAAAATGATTTCGATACCATCTACTTCATATTTTCTAATGAGACAACGGTACTTACTTCACTCACGCCAGACGAATATTACAGGTTACTCTCAGATGCCGAGAGTCTCAGCGACAACATCAGCTACAATTTTGTAAGGGAGATCGGTCTGGAGAAGGATATTGCACAGGCCTTCATAGATATGAAGAAGGTATTCAAATCTCTTATTGGGGTCTCGGTCGATAGCGCTCTTTTCTATCAGCAGACCTTTGTGGATGACGGGAACATGATTCATGCGCTACGCTTTTATTGAGGTGATTCAATGGGAATTTTTTCAAAAATATTCGACAAGAACCGGATGCTTTTAAAAAAGTACTCGAGAATAGTTGAAGCTATTAACGGCTATGAGCAAGACATTGAAAAATTTGAAATAAATGACTTTGCAAAGAAGACGGATGAGTTCAAAGCCCGGGTCTCAGAAGGTCAGTCTCTTGATTCAGTTCTGCCCGAAGCTTTTGCCCTGGCAAGAGAGGCTGCGAAAAGGGCGGTGGGTATGAGGCCCTTCGACGTGCAGTTGATGGGTGCTCTGGCTCTTAACGAGGGCAAGATTGCTGAGATGAAAACTGGTGAAGGAAAGACACTGGTGGCAACAATGCCTTTGTATCTTAATGCCCTTTCGGGCAAAGGCTGTCATCTGGCAACCGTTAACGACTACCTTGCAAAGAGAGATGCTGGATGGATGGGCCCTGTTTATGAATATCTTGGATTGCGGGCGGGATTTATTCAGGCGGCTATGGAACCTTCGCTTAGAAAAGATGCTTATAACTGTGATATTACTTACGGAACGGCCAACGAGTTTGGGTTCGATTACCTTAGGGATAATCTCGTATATTCTCTTGAGAACAAGGTTCAACGTGGACACAATTTCGTTATTGTGGATGAGGCCGATTCAATATTGATCGATGAAGCTAGAACACCGTTGATCATTTCTGGTCCGGCTCAAGACTCTTCAAATCTGTACAGGCAGTTCGCCTTCTTTGCAAAACGTTTTCAGGCGGAAAAAGACTTCGTTGTTGATGAGAAAGATAGAACGGTGACTCTTACAGACGAGGGTATTGCAAAGGCTGAAAAGCTGCTGCAAATTGATAATCTTTATGATCCCAGTAATTACGACTATATTTTTCACCTTCTAAATGCTTTGAAAGCCATGATCCTCTACAAGAAAGAAGTTGACTATCTGGTTACTCAGGAAGGAGAAGTAGTCATTGTTGATGAGTTCACCGGCAGATTATTACCGGGAAGAAGGTACTCTGAAGGTCTCCACCAGGCAATAGAGGCGAAGGAAAACGTACAGATAAGACAGGAATCGGTTACTTTTGCCACGATCACCTTTCAGAACTACTTCAAGCAATATGACAAAGTGGCGGGAATGACGGGGACGGCTGCGACTGAAGAGTCGGAGTTCATTTCAATGTATAACACACCAGTTGCTGTAATACCAACTAACAAGGATGTAATTCGGCAAGACAAGGAAGACTCAATATACAAGACCAAAGAAGAAAAGAATGAAGCAATAATCAATGAAATTGCCGAACGGTATGAAAAGGGACAACCTGTGCTTGTGGGAACGACTTCAATTGAGAAGAGCGAGTTATTGAGCAAAATGCTCCAGAAAAGGGGAGTTCCCCACGAGGTTCTAAACGCAAAGTATCATGAGAGAGAAGCCGAAATTGTGGCAAAAGCAGGAGAAAGAAAGACCATCACAATCGCGACAAACATGGCTGGAAGAGGAACAGACATCAAGTTAGGAGATGGTGTCGTAGAGCTAGGCGGACTCTATGTTCTCGGTACCGAAAGACACGAAAGCAGGAGAATAGACAATCAGCTTGTGGGAAGGTCTGGCAGGCAGGGGGATCCGGGAGAGTCAAGATTCTTTCTTTCTACAGAAGATGATCTCATAAGGCTTTTCGGCGGAGAACGTATGCAGTCCATAATGAATACTCTCAAGATCGAAAGAGGTCAGCCAATTGAGCACTCACTTCTTAGCAGGATTATTTTCTCTGCTCAGAAGAAGATAGAAGGAATGCACTTCGAGATCAGAAAGCGGCTCTACGAACTGGATTCAGTTATTGATCAGCAAAGAAGTGCAATCTATGCTCATAGAGACTGGGTATTAAAAGGCGATGAAATTGATTCCAATGTCTTCGAGATAATTGAAGATGTTGTTGATCGAAGATTGTCCGGGCTTGAGCAGCTCCCTCCTTTTGAAGACATTAAGGTCTCCTTTAGTTTCTTGCCAGCGGGAGACATAGGGCGGCTCAAGGGGCTTAATAACGTTGAGGAACTTAGAAACAGTGCCTTATCGCTGCTTCAGGAGATATTTGTCGAGAAGAAAACTTCATTCGGAGATGAGTTCCCGCAGGTAATGAAGTACATTATGTTAAGGATGATTGATGAGAGATGGAGAAGACATCTGGAGGCTATTGAGCATCTCAAAGACTCCGTGGGTCTCAGAGCTTACGGTCAGAAAGATCCTGTGATAGAATTCAAGAAAGAGTCTTTCATCCTCTTTCAGCAGTTGACTGATTCCCTTTACGATGATATTGCAAGTGCGATCGTAAGAATAGTCAGAGTCGACAGTGATAAGGCCAAGCAAAACGCAGACAAGGAATTCAGAAGTCTTCAAGCTGTGCACTCTGATTTCAGTGGAAGCGGAGGAGATAAGAAGGGTGATGTTGGCGGCAAAAAGAAGGGCACAAAAAGGTTCAAGGTTAAACGTTAGTCCGGAGGTGCAATTTGATTAGTTATGAAACGAACTTGAGAATTCAAGAGTTGAGAGAGAAGTTTGATTCGATAAGAGAGACTCTTGATCTCGAGAGGATAGATGAGAAACTGAAGGAGATCGAAAAGAGAATGAGCGATCCCTCAATATGGAGCGACCAAAGAGAGGCCTCTAAGCTGGGAATAGAGGCACAGTCTCTCCGGGGGACCCTCGGTCTTCTTAGGGATGTGGAAGAGGAGTTTGAAAGTATAGACATTGCGGTGGAGCTATCGGGAGAAGACGAGAGTTACGTCAGGCATGTTGAAGAGCTTGTAAGATCGGCAGAAAAGAAGGTCAGGGAATTTGAGCTAACGATCCTTTTAAGCGGAGAATACGACAATAATAACTGCTTCATGTCAATTCACCCCGGTGCCGGAGGAACAGAGTCTCAGGACTGGGCATCAATGCTTATGAGAATGTACATGAGATGGGCAGAAGCGAACAGATTTAAGATTACAATTGTAGACGAATTGCCTGGGGACGAAGCTGGAATCAAGAGTGTGACTTTGAATTTTTCCGGCCCATATGCGTACGGAAAACTCAAATTTGAAGCCGGCGTACACAGATTAGTGCGGATCTCTCCGTTTGATGCAAATCATAGACGACACACATCATTTGCTTCTATCAGTGTGTTTCCGGAGATGGACGAAGTGCCTGAGATTGAGATCAAACCTGAAGATTTGAAAGTCGATACTTACAGATCGGGAGGTGCTGGTGGACAGCATGTCAACAAAACCGACTCTGCCGTCAGAATTACTCATCTCCCTAGCGGCATAGTTGTTGCGTGTCAGACAGAAAGATCTCAACATCAAAACAAGGCAAATGCAATGAAGATGCTGTACGCAAAGCTCTTTGAAATAGAGATCGAAAAGAAGCGTAATGAGAAACTGAGATTAATGGGTGATCAGAAGGACATATCATGGGGTAATCAAATCAGGTCTTATGTCTTTCAACCGTACACAATGGTCAAGGATCATCGAACTGAGGCTGAGACAGGAGATATCCAATCTGTCATGAATGGCGAGATAGACGAATTCATAGAGAAGGAGCTGCTTTTCTTCTCTTCAATCGAAAAATCTTTGGAATGAGTAGTGAGATGAGTTTGACTTTGACTGTAGAAAAATGTTATTATCTCTTCGAGCGGAGTGAATTAGATGTCCAGGCAATATGACGAACACCACAGGAGCGTCATGGTTCACGAAGCGCTCCTATATTTGCTTGGTGGACGCGTCGATGGGACTTACGTTGATTGTACCGCTGGTGAAGGTGGTCACATGAAAGCCATTCTTGAGGCCACTAACGGTCGAGCAAGGATTATTGGGCTAGATGTTGACCGTGAGGTTCTGGATATAGCGGAGCAGAATCTTGAAGATTACCGGGGAAGTTACAAATTATTCAATCTCTCTTATGTTGATTTCGAAATTGTGCTTAAACAGGCTGGTATTGATAAGGTAGATGGTTTTCTGCTAGACGTGGGACTCTCCACTTTTCAGTTGAAGTCTAAAGGAAGAGGTTTTTCGTACGAACTGGACGAACCGCTCGATATGCGCATGAACCTTTCTCTGAAAACTACGGCAGCAGAAGTTGTGAATGGCTATAAGGAAAGCGAACTAGCAAGGATTGTGTTTGAGTACGGAGATGAAAAGAGATTCGCCAGAAAGATAGCAAGAAGTATTGTTTCCAGAAGACCCTTGTACACGACGAAAGATTTGCACGATGCAGTAAAAGCAGCTATACCTCCAGCCGAAAGGTACAAACGAAAGAGACATTTCGCAACTAGGACTTTTCAAGCGATCAGAATTGAAGTGAATCAAGAACTTGAAAACATCGACAGTACATTGAAGAGAATTCCCGGTTTTCTGAAGCAAGGCGGTAGGATCGTTATTATTTCTTTTCATTCTTTGGAAGACGGCATAGCGAAGAGAGTGTTCAGGGAGAAATCGAATTCTGAGTTGAAGATACTAACGAAGAAACCTTTACGGCCGTCGGAAGAAGAAGTAGAACTCAATCTAAGAGCAAGAAGTGCAAGATTGAGGGCAGCGGAGCGGATTTGAAGGGAGGAACATCTCGTGCAAGCCATAACAGCGAAGCGGAAGTCGCTGGTTCGTGAAGGCGACAAAGCCTTAACAAACAGCGATGTTTGGGGTTTATTTGGGTTTCTGCAAGTATTCGTTATTTTTCTTTCATTGGCAGTTTCAATTGCTCTCCCGTTCTATTTCGGCAACGAGGTTGACAAAATCACAGAGGTAGCATCTAGAAGAGAACAAGACATTACGGTCATGAAATCTAGACTTGAAGATGTTTCTAGAGAAATCTCATATTTGCAGACTGTTGTTGGAGTGAGAGCAGAAAAGTAGAACTTTGTCGAGGTGTATCATAAATTAAGAAGCTTGCGAGCAGAGTTACACTGTTGTATGTACTCTTGATACTTTGTGTAGGGGTCTTCGCTGTGAGAGCGGGATATATTTCGCTATTCACTGAGCCCGATATTCCAGTGATTTTGGGTGTAAATAAAATCCCGGCACTGAGAGGATCTATATATGATTCAAAGGGCAGACTTCTAGCCAGCGATTCAATAATCTACGAGGCATGGCTTGATCTCGGGTATCTAAGATTGGCAACTTCTTCTGATCAAATAGAGAGAGTTCTGAGAAATATTGAACTTTCCTATGGAATACCCTATGAAATACTCCACGAGAATCTTCAAAGTACAAAAAACTTCCTTCTTCTTGGAACGACACCGACTAACGACGAAATGCAACGTAAAATCACACCTATTACGAAGCGATATATTTCCCTAGAGATGCAAAGAGAGAGATTAAGCTTCAGTGAATACGGGCTTGATCGAATATTAGGAAAACTCGATAAAGGCGGAGTTCCCCTGAATGGGATTGAACTGAGCTACACTGAGGAATTATCTGGAAAAGAGGATGGTCTTATAAGAAGAACCCTCACGAGTACCGTGAGGGAAGAGCCGACAAATGGAAGTGACGTATATCTTTCAATTGACATAGATATACAGAAGATGGTCTATGAAGAACTACTTTCAACCGTTGAGAAGAACATGGCAGATGGTGGTGTTGCACTTCTCGTGGAAAGTAAAACGGGGAAGGTCCTTGCATATGCTGGAACCTATAATTGGGATGTAGGTCTTATGGGTATCTTTGAGCCAGGATCTACGATTAAACCTCTGATCTACTCTTTGGCCCTGCAGAGTGGATCAATCACTGAAACAATGACTTTCAATTGTGATGGGAGAATTCAGCCCGTACCAGGCCTTGATATAATTATTCGTGATACCGAAGGCGAGCGTCATGGGATTCAGACGTTTAGAGAGGCTATCATTAATTCATGCAACGTAGCTACTGTTCAGGTTGGAGGTAAAATACTCAACACACTTGGCAAAGAAGAAATGTACAGACAACTCAACAATATCGGTTTTGGAAGGTTATCCGGTGTTGATCTTCCCGGAGAGACTCCCGGTATTATGCCAGAGGCCAAAGATTGGTCTCTGATTTCTCCTTACCAGTTCCCAATCGGTCAGGGGCTCGGAGTGAACATTTTCCAAATGGTTAAGGCTTTAAATGTATTTCCAGCAGGAGGACAGTTCTTGATCCCTACATTTGCCAGAGCTATACGGAGTAATGATGGTCTTTTGAATATCCCAAAGAAGGTCGATGGAACACTTTTCTCGTCACAGCTTGTCTCCACAATGCTCCCGATTATGGAAAGTGTTGTTATTGAAGGAACAGGCACAATGGCTAAAGTCGACGGAGTAAGAATCGCTGGAAAAACTGGTACGGCGCAAAAAGCTGGACCTGGAGGATATAATGAAGAGACTTACTTTTCTCTGTTCTTTGGTTTCTTCCCTGTGGAGAATCCAACATATACACTGTATATTATGATAGACACTCCCAAAGCTGGAGCCTACTATGGAGGGTTTGTGGCAGCGCCGATGTTCGCTTCGGTAGTCAGAAATCTCTATGGTATTGGAGTTGAGAAGGAAGTTTATGAGGGAGTCTACAGCTGGAAAATGCCTGATTTGGGCGGATACTCGTTGCTTGATGTGAAGGAAGTTGCAGAAATCTATGGAATAGACAAAATCGTTGTTCATGGGTCAGGCGAAGTCATCAATCAGTATCCAGATGCAGGCCAACCTCTGCTGGACAGGATGGAGATCTGGTTAGGAGCGCTTAGCAATGATTTATGAGATAACGGGAGATAGTGATGTACTCAAGGATTTCTTCATACGTGAGAGAACGAGCGGATATCTCTGCTTAACTGAAGATATGCCAGAAAAAGAAGCAAGGCTCAGAATGGCGTTATCAACTGCAGGAATGTTCGGAACAAAACCTATTAGGCTTTCTGGATTCGATAAATGGAAGAGAGAAGAGCGATCGTCAGTCGAGACATTGATTCCTGCGATAGACGAGAATATCGATTTGTATATTGAAGGAAAACTGAGTACAAAAACCCAGGTTAAGAGAGTCAGCTTCAATCTTCCCAGGCCCTGGGAAGAGGAAAAGTGGCGCTCTCACGTTATCAAGATTGCAGGATTGGCGAAGATCAAGATTTCAAAGGAGGCTGTCGCGGCGCTAATTGAAAGAATCGGAAGAAAGGAATACAGGATTCTCAGAGAACTGGAAAAGCTTTCAATTCTTTCCAGAGACATAGACGCTAAGACCGTTGAAGAGTTCGTTGACATCGACACAGATATCGAAGTTGAATCGTTAGCGTATAGCTTTTTGGACAATGATAAGGGTTTTCTGAATTCGGCAAAAAGATCGATGATTCCATTCACCTATTTTTCGTCGGTTCTTCTCAAGATTATTTTGGATTTGGGGACAATAATCGAAGTTAGGAGAGGTTCCGCCGGGGTTTCGTGGTCGGAGATAAAAGAGATCTCCGCTTACGCCGGTATTAGCAGTGCAAGGGTTGCCAGGCTTGTTGGGTACAGTTTTTCAAACACGAGAGAGGATCGGGAAGACTTGAGTCAAAAATTTACATCTGAGGAACTCAGAATACTTGTTGTCATCCTTCAAGAACTTGACGATTCAATCAAGAAAGGGCAGACGACGCAAGAACTTGCCTTCTTCAATTTGGTTGGAGACTCTTTGAAACGAAAGGTAACTCTTATGTAACGATTACCATCTGAAACATCCCGTTCAGCAGGCTTCAATTGACAGTACCACCGCCGCATTGTACAATTGCTTTCGGCAAAACGCTTAGAAGGAGGCGAATCGCAACCAGATGCCCACTATAAATCAATTGATAAGACACGGAAGAAAACAGTCGAAACAGAAATCTGCTTCTCCGGCGCTTGAAAATAATCCACAGAAGCGCGGTGTTTGCGTAAGGGTTTCTACAATGACACCCAAGAAACCCAACTCAGCATTGAGAAAGATTGCAAGGGTGCGTCTCTCAAATGGGACAGAAGTCACGGCCTACATTCCTGGTGAAGGACACAATCTTCAGGAACATTCCGTTGTTCTAGTAAGAGGTGGAAGAGTTAAAGACCTTCCTGGTGTAAGATACAAGATTGTAAGAGGCACTTTAGATGCCGAGGGAGTAGCAAACAGGAAGCAGTCGAGAAGTCGTTATGGCGCCAAGAGGCCGAAGAAATAAGGAGGCAGTCCTAGATGAGAAGACGTCAGTCTGAGAAAAGAGAAGTGGTACTTGATCCAATTTACAATGACACAGTAGTCACCAGACTAATAAACAAGATCATGATAGGTGGAAAGAAGAGCAAGGCAGAAGCTACCGTTTATGGAGCACTTGAAGTTCTTTCTGAAAGAACTAAGCAGCCTCCCATGGAAGCTTTTAAGAAAGCTTTGAGTAATATTAAGCCTCTTCTGGAAGTGAGACCAAGAAGAGTTGGAGGGGCCACTTATCAGATACCTTTTGAGGTTCCTGAAAGAAGAGCCGTAGCTCTCGCTATAAGATGGATCGTCACATCTGCCAGAGCAAAGTCTGGAAAACCTCTTAGGGAAAAGCTTGCGCTTGAACTAATAGATGCTTATAATGGTCAGGGCAACGCAGTAAAGAAGAGAGAAGACGTACACAGAATGGCGGAGGCTGGAAAGGCATACGCTCACTTCAGATGGTAAAGATGTTTCAGCGGGAGGAAAGATAGTGAAAGAAAGAGCCACAACTTTAGACAAGACTCGGAACATAGGAATAATGGCCCACATAGATGCCGGTAAGACTACCACTACCGAGCGGATTCTTTTCTATACAGGTAAGAATTACAAGCTCGGAAGCGTTGACGAAGGAACGGCAACAATGGATTGGATGGACCAGGAAAAGGAACGAGGTATCACTATCACTTCTGCTGCAACAACGGCATTCTGGAAGGATCATCGTATCAATATTATTGATACACCCGGGCACGTTGACTTCACAGTTGAAGTTGAAAGATCTTTAAGGGTTCTCGACGGCGCCGTTGCGGTATTCGATGCCCAGGCCGGTGTTGAGCCTCAATCGGAGACAGTTTGGAGACAGGCAGACAAATATCATGTTCCAAGGATTGCCTTTATGAACAAAATGGACAAGATCGGTGCGGACTTTGAGAGCGCCATAGGCACCATGGTTAGCAAACTGAAAGCAAACCCTGTTGCAATTCAGCTTCCAATCGGATCCGAGTCGAGCTTTGAAGGTGTTATTGATCTTGTTGAAATGAAGGCCTTCAGATGGACGAATCAGGAGGGGACAGAGTTCAGTACCTCTCCAATACCTGAAAATATGCTCAGTCAGGTGGATGAAGCTCGTGAAGACCTAGTTACACATGTAGCCGAGTTCGATGAAGAGCTTATGGAACTGTATATAGAGGGGGAAGAACTTCCAATTGAAAGGATGAAAGCGGCCATAAGAAAGGCTACCCTTTCAGGGCAGGTTACTCCTGTTCTCTGTGGTTCGGCTTTTAAGAACAAGGGAATCCAACCTCTTCTTAACGCGATTATTGATTATCTGCCGTCCCCAAAAGATTTGCCACCTGTTCTTGGCGAGGTTTTGGATAGCGGAAAAGATGTAGAGGTTCATCCAGATGAAAACGGTCCTTTTGTTGCGATGGCTTTCAAAATTATGGTCGATCCTTTTGTTGGAAAGCTGACCTTTTTAAGAGTCTATTCAGGTTCCCTAGAAAAGGGGTCGTATGTTTTCAACACAAATAAAAATGTTAAAGAGAGAATTTCTAGATTGCTCTTCATGCATGCCGACAAGAGAGAAGAAGTCGACTATATTCGTGCGGGAGATATAGTCGCGGTAGTTGGTCTGAAGAATTCAATGACGGGCGAGACAGTGGTTTCTGGCGATGATAAGATAATCCTGGAAAAGATTGAATTTCCAGAGCCGGTTATCTCAATTGCCATAGAACCCCAAACAAAGGATGATGCTTCGAAACTGACAAAGGCTCTTGTCGCTCTCGTTGAGGAGGACCCTTCCCTAAAGAGTTACGTTGACAGTGAGACGGGAGAGACTATTTTGTCCGGTATGGGAGAGCTCCATCTAGAAGTCATCGTTGAGAGGATAAAAAGGGAGTTCAATGTTGGACTCAGAGTTGGAAATCCTCAGGTAGCATATCGAGAGACGATAAGATCCAAAGCTACTGGCGAAGCAAGGTATATTAGGCAAACAGGCGGGAAGGGACAGTACGGACATGTAGTTCTAAGCGTTGAGCCTATTATCGACATGAGCTCAAACTTTGTTTTCGAAGACAAGACTGTCGGTGGAACGATTCCCAGGGAATTCATCAAACCTGTGGAACGTGGGGTGAGAGAGGCGATGGATTCCGGTTATCTTGCTGGTTACCCAATGGTCAACGTGAGAGTCTCTTTGCTGGACGGTTCGTACCACGAAGTGGATTCTTCGGAGATCGCTTTCAGCATAGCTGGATCAATGGCCTTCAAAGAAGCTGTACGCAAAGCGAGTCCTTCTTTGCTTGAACCGATAATGGCAGTAGAGATTAACACGCCTGAAGAATATATGGGAGACTTGATTGCCGATCTGAATTCCAGACGAGCCAAGATTGAGGGCTTCGAAACCAGGGCTGGCCTTAAAATTATAAAGGCTCACGTTCCTCTTTCCGAGCTTTTCGGTTATGCTACAGTTTGCAGATCTCTCTCACAGGGAAGAGCAATCCACATTATTCAGTTCTCCCACTATTCGGAAGTTCCAGTGAAAATTGCAGATAAGATTCTTGGAAGATAGAGATCCCAAAAAAGTATTTGGAGGAGGGAAACCATGGCTAAGGAAAAATTTGAACGTTCAAAACCACATCTTAACATCGGTACGATTGGACACATTGACCACGGTAAGACTACTCTTACCGCGGCAATTACAAAGAGTCTGGGATTCAAGGGTCTTGCTGACTTCTCCCCGTTTGACTCAATTGACAAGGCACCGGAGGAAAAAGCAAGAGGAATCACAATCAACGTTTCTCATATCGAGTACCAGACTGAAAAAAGACATTACGCCCACATCGACTGTCCAGGTCACGCTGACTATATCAAGAATATGATCACCGGAGCCGCTCAGATGGATGGAGCTATTCTTGTTGTCGCTGCTACTGACGGTGTTATGCCTCAGACGAGGGAGCACGTTCTTCTTGCGAGACAGGTCAACGTTCCCGCAATGGTTGTCTACATAAACAAAGTGGATGCAGTTGATGATGAAGAACTTGTCGAACTCGTAGAGGAAGAGGTAAGAGAACTACTTTCCGCTCAAGAATTCCCGGGCGACGAGCTCCCCGTGATCAAGGGCTCTGCACTGAAGGCACTGGAAGCTGACAGTCCAAATGAGTGGACAGAGAGCATATACGAACTTATGAAGGCCTGCGACGATTACTTCCCGGACCCTGTCAGAGAAACTGATAAGCCTTTCCTTATGCCGGTGGAGGATATCTTCACAATTACAGGAAGAGGAACGGTAGTTACTGGAAGAATTGAGCGTGGAGCTGTTCATGTCGGCGATGAAGTTGAGATAATTGGTCTTTCTTATGAGACAAAGAAGACAGTATGTACCGGTGTGGAAATGTTCAGAAAACTCCTTGACGAAGGGCAGGCCGGTGACAATATCGGAGCACTTCTGAGAGGCGTAGCAAAGGAAGAAGTCAAGAGAGGTCAGGTGCTTGCAAAACCAGGATCAATAACACCTCACAGGAAATTCACGGCAAACGTCTATGTTTTGAAGAAGGAAGAGGGAGGCCGCCACTCTCCGTTCACAAAGGGATACAGGCCGCAGTTCTTCATTAAGACTGCAGATGTTACCGGGGAAATCGCAGATCTTCCCGAGGGTGTTGAAATGGTTATTCCTGGCGATAACGTTGATATGACTATCCAGCTTATCTACCCCGTTGCGATTGAGAAGGGTTTGAGATTTGCAATTCGTGAGGGTGGCAGGACAGTTGGCGCCGGAGTTGTCAGCTCAATAGTTGAGTGATTAAGGGTCTTTCCAGGAGAAGGGGGAGTAATCTCCCTTCCCTGTTAACAGAAGGAGGGAACATTTAGGCATGGCCAAGCAAAAAATCAGGATTCGCTTGAAGGCTTACGATCATAAACTGCTTGACTTGTCGGCCAAGAAGATTGTCGAAGCTGTAAAGCTCACCAATGCCAAGGTATCGGGTCCGGTGCCATTGCCAACGGAGAGGACGCTCTACACTGTTCTAACTTCGCCACACAAGTTTAAGGATGCAAGAGAGCAGTTTGAGAAGCTTGTTCATAAGAGGTTGATTGAGATACTAGATCCTACGCCAAAGACTATAGATTCTCTTATGAAAGTCGACCTCCCCGCAGGTGTAGACGTGGAGATTAAACTGTAAAGAGACTTCGGAGGTGTGATAGATGAAAGGTATATTGGGTAGAAAACTCGGTATGACAACTATATACAAAGATGGAAAAGCCTTCGGAGTTACCGTAGTGAAAGCCGGTCCGTGTACAGTAGTACAGAAAAAGACGAGTGAAGGCGGCGAATACGACGCCATTCAAGTTGGATTCGAAGAGCTTACACCGGAAAGAGCAAAAAAAATACTGACAAAGCCTCTGGTGAAGAAGTTTGAAGCGGTAAAGGTCAAACCACATAGAGTTCTCAAAGAGTTCAAGGTTGGTAACATCAATGACTTCAATGTTGGTGATATCATAGAAGCTGGTGTCTTTTCTGAAGGCGAAAAGGTAGACGTAACTGGATTTTCTAAGGGTAGAGGTTTTTCCGGCGCGATGAAGAGATGGAACTTCAGAGGTGGAGAAGCTTCTCATGGTTCGAAATTTCATAGAGAACTGGGTTCTGTGGGTAATCACACTGATCCTGCGAAGATCTGGAAGGGTAAGAAGATGCCCGGTCAGTACGGTAACGAAAAGAAGACTGTAAAGAATCTAACCATAGTAAAAGTCGATGCAGAGAATGGACTCTTAGCCATTTATGGTGCAGTTCCAGGAGCGAGGGGCGGCCTCTTAGTAATTAAGAGCGCAAACAGATAGCCCCGAAAATGTGTTGGAAGGAGGACGCAACAATGGCTCAAGCCGACGTTGTGAATATGGCCGGCCAGAAAGTTGGCACAGTCGAATTGATAGAAAGCGTCTTTAACGTTGAACCGAACAAAGATCTGATGTTCAGATACGTTAATATGCAACTTTCAGGGAGACGTGCCGGACTGGCTTCGGCCAAGACAAGATCAGAGGTTAGGGGCGGGGGAAGAAAACCCTGGGCCCAGAAACACACTGGAAGAGCAAGAGTAGGTTCAACGAGAAGTCCGCTTTGGAGACACGGTGGAGTAATTCATGGACCGAAGCCAAAAGACTGGTCGTTCAACATGACCAAGAAAATGAAGAAGGTTGCGCTACGATCTGCTCTAAGTCTCAGACTCAATGAAGGCAATCTAATAGTCTTGGATGATCTCAAGTTCGACAATCCAAAGACAAAGCAGCTCAGAGAGGTCTTGAGTAATCTTGGACTCGATAAGTCGCAGAAGACACTCTTCGTTCTGCCATGGCAGAAAGACGAGTATCAGAACGTTAGACTCTCCGGGAAAAACATTTATGGCGTGAAGGTAATAATAGCGGATAATCCTGGAAATACGGCCGTCACCAGCAAGACAAATATCGACGGACTTAACGTTTATGACATTATAAATCACGAAAAGCTTGTGATCACGACTGATCTTGTTCGTAAGATCGAGGAGGTGCTCGGTTAATGACTGAACAGAAGTATTACGGAGACGTTCTCCTCAGACCGCTGATCACTGAAAAGACAGTTGCTTCTGGTGAAATGAACAAGTACATTTTTGAGGTACATAGAGATGCCAATAAGTATACGGTCAAAGCCGCCGTGGAGAAGCTTTTCAATGTTAAGGTTGAACAGGTAAATATCATGAACATGAAGGGAAAACCAAAGAAACGTGGTGTCTTTATTGGCAAGTCGAGGTCCTGGAAGAAAGCAATCGTTACTCTTGTGACTGGATACAGGATTAAAGAACTCGAAGGCCAACACTAAGGTGAGGTGAGATGACATGGCATTGAGAAAGTTTAATCCCGTCACCAAAAGCAGAAGGTCTATGCTTCTTCCGGACTTCAAGGAAGTTACGAAGACTGAACCGGAAAAGTCTCTTCTGGAGCCAATTAAAAATAACGCCGGTAGAAACCATCATGGAAGAATAACAGTCAGGCATCAGGGTGGAGGGACAAAAAGGCGTTACAGAGTTATCGATTTCAAGAGAGACAAGATAGGTATTCCTGCGAAAGTCATATCGATTGAGTATGACCCGAACAGAACGGCTAGGATTGCTCTTCTCCAGTACATCGATGGTGAGAAGAGATATATGCTGGCTCCGAAGGGTCTGAAGGTCGGAGATGGTATTCAGAACGGCGACCAGGCCGAAATATCTGTTGGCAACTCCATGCCACTAGAGAGAATTCCTGTGGGTACGATCGTCCACAACATTGAGTTCTTACCCGGTAAAGGCGGTCAGATTGCGAGAGCAGCGGGGACCTATGCCCAGCTGATGGCTAAAGAGGGAAGATATGCACTTCTTAGAATGCCTTCTGGCGAACTGAGAAGAGTTGTAGTGAAATGCATGGCAACGATCGGCATGGTTGGAAATGAGGAACATTCGAATGAGATACATGGAAAAGCAGGAAGAAAGAGATGGCTTGGAGTTCGCCCGTCGGTCAGGGGCATGACCATGAATCCAGTCGATCACCCGATGGGTGGTGGAGAAGGACGTTCTAAGGGTCACCTTCCTCAGAGTCCCTGGGGGCAGCCGGCCAGAGGTTACAAGACAAGGAAGAACAAGAAGCCATCAGATAACCTAATAGTCAAGCGCAGGAATCAGAATTGATCAGGGGGTGTAGTTGAAGATGTCTAGATCTAAGAAGAAAGGCCCATACGTACACCCGAGTCTCTTGAAAAAGATTAGAGAGCTGAATGAAAAGGGAGAAAAGAAACCCATTAAGACTTGGAGCAGAGCATCCATGATTCTTCCTGAAATGATTGGACACACAATAGCTGTCTACAACGGAATGAAGCATATACCGGTTTACATTTCAGAGAATATGATTGGGCACAGACTGGGTGAGTTCTCTCCCACCAGGAGGTTCGGTGGGCATGCAGATAAGAAGAGCAAGAAAGGCGAAGTCAGATGAAGGGGGATGCTGAGATGGCGCAGACGTCACAGAGAGACAAGCGTTCAGTTCTCCATAAGAAGCGCAAAGAGGAAAAAGCAGCAACTCCTGTCACTCAGGCAAAGGCAGTTGCAAAGTTTGTAAGAATCTCCCCTAGAAAGGCGAGATCTGTTGTAAATGCAATAAGAAATAGGGAAGTTGGCGAGGCGTTTCAGATTCTTGAGTTCTCACCTAAGAAGGCCTCCCGTTTGGTTTACAAAGTGTTGCGCTCTGCAGTAGCAAATGCAGAGAATAATTTTGGCCTTAATATCGATAGTCTTTATGTTGAAAAAGCTGTTGTCGATGATGGCCCCAGAATGAAGCGACTGTGGCCGCGAGGAAGAGGAAGAGCTGATATTCAGCAGAAACGATTTAGCCACATAACCGTTGTTGTAGCAAACCGCGAAGAGATTAGCAATCCTCAGGAGTGAGGTGACATAAGTGGGTCAGAAGGTACATCCTTATGGATTCAGGCTTGGTGTCAGTAAAGATTGGAAAGCCCGTTGGATAAACGAGAAGAATTACAAAGAATATCTTCTCGAGGATCTCAAGATAAGGGACTTTCTTAAGAAGAATTACTTGGCTGCCGGAGTTTCCGACATTTACATCGAGAGACCGGAGCCAGGTAAGGTGGTTATTACCATCAAATGCGCCAGACCTGGTGTGATGATTGGAAAGAAGGGTAGTGAAGTCAAGCTGCTAAGGCAGCGGCTGGAGAAGCTTATAACCAGGCAGTTCCAGCTGAATATTGAAGAAGTTAAAACACCCGAGACCGATGCGATCCTTGTTGCTGAGGACATCGCGTCAAGAATTGAGAAGCGAGCTTCCTATAAGAGAGCAATGAAGAGAGCGATATTCACTGCAATGAGAAAGGGAGCTAAAGGGATAAAGATAATGGTTTCAGGAAGGCTGAACGGAGCTGATATTGCCAGGACAGAGTGGTACCTGGAAGGAAGACTTCCTCTCCAGACCCTCAGAGCTGATCTGGACTACGGTTACACCACAGCCTTCACAAAGATGGGAATAATCGGTGTGAAGGTATGGATCTACAAAGGCGACGTACAGGTGTAATTGCAAGAGGGGAGGTAGTTCATAATGTTAATGCCCAAAAGGGTAAAATACAGGAAGCAACAAAGAGGTAAGATGAACGGTAAGGCAAAAGGCGGGACCATTGTTCACTTTGGAGAGTGGGGAATAAAGGCCCTCGAACCACATTGGATATCTGCTCAGCAGATCGAGTCCTGCCGAATTGCAATTACGAGAACACTTAAGAGGAATGGTAATCTCTGGATTCGAATCTTCCCTGACAAACCTATTACCTCAAAAGGAATCGGTGTGAGAATGGGGAAGGGAAAGGGAGATGTCGAAGGCTGGGTAGCTGTTGTCAAGCCCGGGAAGATCATGTTCGAAATAGGCGGAGTACCTGACCAGCTTGCGAAAGAAGCTCTTGAAAAAGCGGCTTCAAAACTACCTATCAGAACAAAGATAGTACCGAGGTATCAGATAGGAGGTGAGCTCTGATGAAAGCAGTTGAACTCCAAAAGTTCACCGACGAAGAACTCACTCAGATGCTCGAGGATTCAAAGAGAAAGCTGATGGACCTCAGGTTCCAGCTGGAAATGAACAGGTTGAAGAACCATTCCCAGATAACTGTTGTAAAGCGCGACATAGCAAGGATAAAGACCATCCTTCGCGGTCGTGAACTGGGGATAAGGAGGTAGTCCGCCATGCCAAGAAAGACACTAGTAGGAACGGTAGTAAGTGACAAGATGGAAAAAACGATAGTGGTGAGTGTTACAAGGACGCACATACATCCCTTCTATGGGAAGACCATGAAGACTACTAAGAAGTATCATGCAGATGATCCAGAAGGTCTTGCTGGAATGGGCGATACAGTTGAAATTGAAGAGTGCAGGCCCCTCAGCAAGATGAAGAAGTTCAAACTCGTGAAGGTTCTCAAGAAGGATATTTACACGGGAGAAATTCCCGAAACTCCCGAGACCGTTGAAGGTTCCGGAGGTGACCAGAAATGATCCAGTCTGAATCATACCTGAAAATCGCAGACAACTCCGGTGCGAGGATGATCAAGGTGATACAGGTCACCGGCGGGTACAGAAAGAGATCAGGAAGCGTAGGTGACATAGTTGTTGCAGCAGTGCGTGATGTGGCGCCAAACACAGATTTCAAAAAGGGTGATATAGTTAGGGCCGTTCTTGTTAGAACGGCGAAGGAGATTCGCAGACCAGACGGCACCTACATTCGCTTCGATGACAATGCTGCGGTTATTATCGACAAGCAGAACCAGCCCAGAGGGACACGTGTCTTTGGACCTGTTGCTAGAGAAATAAGGGATAAGGGATTCTCCAAGATAGCTTCTCTAGCCCAGGAAGTCTGGTGAGGAGTGAGCAAAATGAGTAGAGTGAAAAGAGAAGATACAGTAATGGTAATATCAGGCAAAGACAGGGGCAAGAAAGGCAAAGTTCTTAAGACAATTCCCTCGGAAAAGAAGATAATAGTCGAGGGTGTCAACTTCACGAAAAAACATCAGAGACCAACTAACCAATACCGTGAAGGCGGAATCATTGAAAGGGAATCGCCAATATACGTTTCCAAAGTAATGGTTGTCTGCCCCAACTGTAATAAGCCTACGAGAGTCGCCCACAAAATTCTTGAAAATGGTGAAAAGGTCAGATCTTGCAAGAAGTGCGGCGAGATAATCGATAAGGTCTGATGGGGAGGAATTGTTGATGACATACGAATACGTCCCTTTGAAAGATAAATTTGAAAGTGAAGTAGTCCCTACCATGACGAAGGAATTTGGCTACAAGAATAAGCTAGAGGTCCCCAGGGTATCTAAGATAGTTGTCAATATGGGGATTGGCGAAGGTTCAAGAAATGCTGACCTTCTCGATCTACATGGCAAAGAGCTGATGACAATTGCCGGGCAGAAGCCAGTGGTGACGAAAGCCAAGAAGAGCATAGCGAACTTCAAACTTCGTGATGGAATGCCGGTGGGATTGAAGGTTACCCTAAGAGGACCCAGGATGTACAACTTCCTTTACAAGCTTATAAATGTTGTGCTTCCTAAGCTGAGAGACTTCAGAGGCGTTGATCCCGACTCATTCGATGGTAGAGGTAATTATGCAATGGGGCTTCCCGAACAGCTAGTCTTTCCCGAAATTGTACCGGATCAGATAAAACGAGTTCAGGGAATGGACATAATAGTTGTTACAACGGCCAGGACTGATGAGGAAGCAAGAAGATTGTTAGCCCTTCTTGGACTTCCTTTCAAGAGAGTTATGGTCTAAGGAGGTAGGTGCATGGCGAAGAAATCATTAATCGAAAAGTGGAAACGAGAACCCAAGTTCAAAGTAAGGAAATATAACAGATGCAATCTTTGTGGCAGACCTAGATCAGTATACAGAGAGTTCGGTCTTTGCAGAGTGTGCTTTAGACAGCTGGCTTCCGAGGGAAAACTCCCCGGTGTGAAGAAAGCAAGCTGGTGAGGAGGGAAATGTAATGTGGAGTGATCCCATAGCCGACATGCTCACTAGAATAAGAAATGCCAACGCTGCCTTCAAGGAGAGCGTGGACATACCGTCTTCTAACCTGAAGAAGAAGCTTCTGGATATTTTGAAGGCGGAAGGCTATATAGACGATTATAAATATATAGAGGATGGCAAACAGGGTGTTCTCAAAGTCTTTCTGAAATACAAGGGAGACAGGAGGCACAAGATCAACGTCATCTCTGGAATTGTGAGAATTTCTAAACCTGGCAAAAGGATGTACGTAAACAAGGACAAGCTTCCTAAGGTGAAGTCAGGTATGGGAATAGCAATTGTAAGTACTTCCAGCGGAGTGATGACAGACAAGCAGGCCCGTTCCCAAGGCGTCGGCGGAGAAGTCATCTGCTACGTGTGGTAGGGAGGGAATTCTGATGTCTAGACTACTTAAGCATTCCATAAAAATCCCTGCTGGTGTATCATACAAAATCGAAGGAAACTTGATCACTGTGAAGGGACCTAAAGGCGAGCTGAAACAGGAACTCCTTCCTCTTGTGAAGATCGAAGCCGACGAAAAAGAGCTCTGGGTAAAATCAAATGAAGATGTTGTGATCAGAAAGAGTGATTATAAAAGATTGGCAAAATATGCCGGCACTTTTTGGTCGCTGATAAACAACATGGTGGTGGGCGTTACTCAAGGGTTCGTCAAGGAACTTGAAATCGTTGGAGTAGGATACAGAGCTCAGCTTCAGGGAAAGAAACTTGTAATGAATCTCGGTTACGCTCATCCCGTTGAGATTGATCCTCCTGCTGGAATAGAGTTTGAAGTACCGGCGCCGCAGGCTATAGTTGTCAAGGGAATTGACAAGTATTTAGTTGGCCAGGTTGCTGCGAACATCAAACGATGGAGAATACCGATTGTCTATTCCGGAAAGGGTATACGTTACAAGGGAGAAGCAATTAGAACCAAAGTCGGTAAGAAGGTCTAATCAAGGAGGCGGCTGGAGTGTTCAAACATAAAGACAAGAAGGAACAAAGGCGAAAGAGACATCTTCGCGTCAGGTCTGCAATTTCTGGTACACCGGAAAGACCTAGACTGGCAGTCTTCAGAAGCGAGAAGCACATTTATGCTCAGCTGATCGATGATTCCAAGGGAGTTACCCTTGTTTCGGCATCGACGGTAGACAAAGATGTCAAGGGTTCCATCGATAAGTCATGGAATATAGATGCTGCGAAGAAGGTCGGGGAGCTCCTCGCAAAGAAGGCGAAAGACAAGGGAATCACCAACGTGGTTTTCGACCGTGGGGGATTCAAGTTCCATGGAAGAGTAAAGTCGCTTGCAGAGGGAGCTCGAGCAGGCGGTCTACAGTTCTGAGGAGGTGAGGAAGATGGCTGAAGAGATGAAGAATGATCGTAATTCGAAATCTTCACGTGAAGGAAGAAGAAACCCCAGAGCTTCCAGAAACGCTCCTGTAGAAAAGCAGGTAGAAGACAACGAATTTGAAGAAAGAATAATTGAAATAAGAAGGGTTACGAAGGTTGTTGCCGGGGGAAAAAATCTATCCTTTAGAGTAGTTGCCGTTGTGGGCAACCGAGATGGAAAGGTTGGTCTTGGAATCGGCAGTGCCAGAGAAGTCCCTACTGCAATAAGAAAGGCAGTTCTAGAAGCCAAAAAGAATGTTACAGAAGTTGCGGTAAGAAACGAGACCGTACCACATGAGACAGTTGGTCGACAGGATTCTGCAAGGATAATGTTGAAACCTGCTGGTCCAGGCACGGGTATCATTGCCAATTCTCCCGTCAGAGCAGTTGTAGAGCTTGCAGGAGTTAAGAATATCCTAACTAAGTCTCTGGGATCATCAAATACACTTAACATGGCCAGGGCGGCTCTGAATGGTCTGATTAGTCTGAGATCCCCGCAGGATTTTGCGAAGCTCAGAGACATTTCATTGAAGAGGGTCTTCCACGGAATTAGCGAGGAGGCAGGTCAGTAATGGCAAGGAGTTTGAGAATACGATTGATAAAGAGTCCGATCGGCTTTAACAGAAGACAGCTGAAGACAGTAAGGGCGCTGGGTCTTGGTAAGTTGGACAGTGAAGTTGTCCAACCGGATTCTCCACAGATCAGGGGAATGGTTAATGCCATAAGACATCTTCTTGCTGTCGAAGAACTTGATGACTGAAGGGGGTAGGAAGATGGCTTTTAAAGTTGAAGATCTAAGTCCGACGCCCGGTTCGAGAAAGAGAGAGAAGAGAATAGGACGCGGTATTGGTTCGGGAATGGGTAAGACCGCCACAAGAGGCCATAAAGGACAGGGAAGAGCAACCGGTAAGGTGGCTGCACGATTTGAGGGCGGACAGACACCCCTATTCAGGAGAACACCAATAAAAGGGTTCAAGAACCGAGGCTCAATAGAGTATGCCACTGTCAATATCTGTACTCTTGAGGAGAGATTCGAGAGTGGTAGTGAGATTTCGCCTGAGATTCTCGTTCAGAAGAACATATTGAAAGATCTCAAGGATGGAGTGAAGATCCTGGCAAGAGGTGAATTGACGAAGTCTCTTACGGTCAAGGCAAATGCTTTCAGCGCGACTGCCAAGGAGAAGATCGAAGCTGCTGGTGGAAAGGCAGAGGTGATCTGATAATGTGGAATGCCCTGAAGAACGCGTTCAAGATACCTGAGTTAAGAGACAGAATTCTCTTCACGTTTCTCGCGCTGGCAATCTTCAGACTAGGTGTCTACATACCGATCCCGGGAATAAACATTCAGGCTTGGTCAGCTTATTTCGGTACTCTCTCAGAAGGTGGAGCCGGAGGCTTCATAGGCTTTTTTGATGTCTTCACAGGTGGAGCCGTAGAGCAGTTTTCGATATTCTTGATGAGCGTTACTCCTTACATTAACGCGCAAATCATGCTTCAGTTACTTACTGCCGTTGTTCCAAGTCTGAAAGAAATGCTTAAAGAAGGCGAAGAGGGAAAGAAGAAGTACGCTCGATACACAAGAATGCTTACAGTTGGACTTGCGGGTCTTCAAGGATTTCTGATATCATTCGGCCTCTCTTCAAACACCACAATAATGGCCATCCCAAGCAGGATTCTCTTTGTCCTCCTTGCAACAGCGACTCTAATTGGAGGAACGATGTTCCTGCTATGGCTAGGAGAGAGAATAACCGAGAAGGGTATAGGAAACGGCATATCTGTTCTGATTTTCGGAGGAATTGTTGCAAGATACCCGGCTTCCATAATGCAGGTAGTTGTCGCATTGTCTCCTATACAGTGGGCTATACTGTTAGCAATTGCTCTTTTCACGGTTGTTGCAGTTATCTATGTCCAGATGGGAGAGAGAAGGATTGAAGTTCAGTATGCCAGAAGAGTAACTGGCAGAAGAGTGTATGGGGGAGTCTCCACTCACATTCCCATAAAGGTTAATCAGGGCGGAGTTATACCGATAATATTCAGTTCAGCAATAATGATGCTGCCCCAGTTCATCGCAACTGCATTCCCCGAAGGAAGCGGTGGCAGGAATGTCATGCAAACTCTATTTGCTCAGACCTCTCCTGTGTACATCTTGCTTTATGGTGGAATGGTCTTCTTCTTCACATTCTTTTACAGTTCACTGGTTTTTGATGTGAGAGAAGTATCGGATAATATACGTAATTACGGAGGATACATCCCTGGAATCAGGCCTGGCTTCTCGACTCAGCAGTACATTCAGAGAGTGCTGAATCGTGTGGTCTTTATGGGTGCCGTATTCCTAGTAGTTATTGCCTTGCTTCCGCTGGTAGTTGGAGGAATCTTCAGTATTGGCGGACTTGCAATAGGAGGTACCTCGACTCTAATTGCCGTAGGTGTTGCCATCGATATTTTGCAGCAGATGGAAACTCACCTCATGGTCAGGCATTACGAGGGTTTTGTCAAGAAAGGCAAGTTACGGGGAAGGAGGTAAGTATGAATGTAGTTCTAATGGGTCCTCCCGGAGCAGGGAAGGGGACACAGGCAAAGCGAATAGCCCGTAAACTGGACATTCCTCACATATCTACTGGTGATATGCTAAGGGAAGCCGTGGCTGCTGGCACTGACCTTGGGCTGAAGGTCAAAGAAATAATGGATGAAGGGCTTCTTGTCCCCGATGATCTGATGATAGATCTTGTCAGAGAGAGATTGGCTAGAGAGGACACCAGGAATGGCTTCATACTTGATGGCTTTCCAAGAACGGTCGAACAGGCAATTGCACTAGACAAGATGCTTGACGAACTTAATAAGGAGATTGACGTTGCTTTGCTTGTTGATGCTGATGAACAGGAAGTTGTAAAACGTATTTCGAGCAGGAGAGTTTGTCCGGAATGTGGGAAAGTTTACAATCTCCTGACGATAAAACCCGAGGTTGAAGGTCACTGCGACAGAGACGGTAGCAGGTTGATTCAGCGAGACGATGACAGGCCTGATACTGTTAGGGCGAGGTACCGTGTTTACTCGGAGAAGACCGAGCCTGTGATTAGATACTATTCCGGCGAAAAAGGCAAACTTGTTAAGGTGGATGGGTCGGGAGAAATCGATACCGTCACTGCCGAAATCGTCAATCATCTGGAGAATGCAAAGCATGGTTAGGTTGAAATCTCCAGAGGAAATCTGTAAAATCGAAATTGCTGCGAAGATTGTTGCAGAGGTTCTGGCTGAGGTAGAGTCCTATGCAGTCGAAGGGGCCTCTGCCTATGATATGGAAAGTGCCGCGGAAGAATTGATTAAAAAAAGAGGTGGCATTCCCGCATTCAAGGGTTATAGTGGATATCCGTACACTCTCTGCGTATCGGTAAATGAGGAGGTAATTCACGGTTTCCCCTTGAAAGAGAAAGTCTTCGCCGACGGCGATATCGTCTCCGTGGATTGTGGGGTAGTTAAGGATGGATTCGTGGGAGACGCCGCAAAGTCTTTTGTTGTAGGAACTTACTCATGCGAAAAGGACCGGTTGCTTTTACAGCGGACTGAAGAGTCGCTTCTTAAGGGCATAGAGATTGCCTGTGCTGGAAACCGACTTGGCGATATTGGATTTGCAATCCAGAGCTGGGTGGAAAGCGCCGGGTTTTCTGTGATAAGAGACTACGTCGGACATGGCGTTGGCCTGAGCCTCCACGAGGACCCTCAGGTTCCTAACTATGGAAGGCAAAACAGCGGAATGCTTTTGAGAACCGGAATGACTCTTGCGATCGAACCGATGGTTGCGAGTGGACATTACAGCTTGGAGATTCTGGAAGATGGTTGGACCGCAGTAACTGCTGATAGGTCGCGTGCTGCTCATTTCGAGCACGATATTGCGATACTGGAAGACGGTCCGAGGATTCTTTCCAGATTGTGAGGAGGATCACCGGTGTCGGATAAGAGCGATATCATTAAGATGGATGGAATAGTTGTGGAATCGATGCCCAATGCTACCTTCAAGGTCGAATTGGAGAACGGCCACTCTGTTCTAGCTCACATCTCTGGAAAAATGCGCAAGAACTTCATCAGGTTGATCCCCGGCGATAAGGTCGTGGTGGAGGTTTCAATATATGACCTGACCAAAGGAAGAATTGTTTATCGAAAAAGGATAGACAAAGGAGGAGAAACGAATTGAAAGTCCGCGCTTCGGTAAAGAAGAGATGTGAACATTGCAAAGTAATACGCCGCAATGGGCGAATAAGAGTTGTCTGCGAAAAAAATCCAAAGCACAACCAGCGTCAGGGTTAAGGAGGGATATAGATGGCACGTATCCTTGGTGTTGAGCTTCCTAATAACAAGAAGACTTTCGTTGCCCTGACCTATATCTATGGTATAGGTTATACAAGAGCCAATGAGATTCTTAGTGGAACCGAGATTGACCGCGACAAGAGGGCAAAGGACCTTACGGATGAAGAAGTAAGTAAGATAGCAAAGTTCATCAACGAGCATTACAAAGTTGAAGGTGAGCTCAGAACTGAAGTTGACAGGTCAATAAAGAGGCTAATTGAGATTGGAAGTTATAGAGGTTACAGGCATAGAAACGGGCTTCCGGTTCGCGGTCAGAAGACGCATTCCAATGGGAGGACCAGGAAGGGTTCTAGAGCCAGTAAGATTCGCAAGAAGAGCTAAAACGGGAGGTAAGAGTGAATGGCAAAGAGACCAGCAGCCAAGAAAAGAAAGAAGTTATCTACTGATCGAGGCGTTGTGCACATAAAGTCCTCTTTCAACAACACGATAATTACCCTGACAGATCCCGAAGGGAATACGCTTATGTGGACGTCGGGCGGAACTGCCGGTTATTCCGGATCAAAGAAATCAACACCTTATGCGGCGCAACTGGGTGCTGACAGGATTGCAAAAGAGGCTATCAAGTTAGGAATAACCAGAGTAGGTATAGAAGTGAAGGGCCCAGGTTCGGGACGTGAAGCTGCAATCAGAACTATTCAAGCGGCGGGTCTCACAGTTGAGACGCTCAAAGATATTACGCCACTGCCTCATAACGGTTGCAGACCGAGAAGAAGAAGAAGAGTCTGATTTAGGAGGGAGTTGAATGGCCAGATATACAGGACCAGTTTGTAAGCTTTGTCGTCGCGAAGGGTTCAAGCTTTATCTGAAGGGTGAAAGATGCTTTTCCCCGAGATGTGCTCAAGTCAAGAGGCCTGTAGCACCGGGACAGCATGGAGCTTCGACAAGAAAGCTTACTCAGTACGGAATGCAGTTGAGATCCAAGCAAGTAGTAAAGAGAATTTACGGTGTTCTTGAAAGACAGTTTCGAAGATACTTTGAAGCAGCTTTGAGAAAGAGTGAAGAGACAGGAAGTGCCCTGGTTAGGATCTTGGAATCCAGACTGGATAACATCGTTTTCAGGATGGGATTTGCTTCTAGCAGAAGACAAGCTAGACAGCTCGTTAACCACGGACATGTTCTTGTAAACGGTAGAAGGGTTAATAAACCCTCCTTCAATCTGAGAGTCGGTGACATCGTAGAGATCAAAGAGAAGAGCCGAACCGCTCTACCGATCAAAGAAGCGGCAGAAGCTGCAAAAGAGAGAACAGCCTATCCATGGGTTGAGGTAGATTACGAGACGTTCAGAGGGACCTACCTTAGATATCCAGTAACTGAAGAAGTAGAGATTCCAGTTGATCTGCAGTCGATTATTGAGCTCTACTCCAAGTAAACCCGATTCTTACCTTCTTGGAAGGAGGTGTGTGCCCGAATTCTGGGCGAAATAATGTTGACATCAATAATGCCCAAGAACTTGCGAATTGAAGAGGAAAGAGAGGATGAGAACAGTTATTTCACAAGGTTCATCCTTTCTCCTATGGAAAGAGGATACGCCACTACTATCGGAAACTCGCTTAGGAGGGTTCTTCTCTCATCGATACCGAGCATGGCGATCACCAGATTGAAAATACCTGGGAAATACCACGAATATGATGTTATCGATGGAGTCAAGGAAGATATTCTCGAAATCATCCTCAATTTCAAGAAAGTCCAACTCAAGCCCGCTCTAGAGTTTTCTGATGCGGTCAAGCTGACACTTGAAAAGGCTGGGCCAGGCGTCATCACTGCCGGAGATATTAAGACTCCTACCGGTGTTGAGGTGGTTAATCCATCGCAGTACATTGCTACTCTAAACTCGGATTCAGTTGTCTACATCGAGCTTTTTGCAGAGATCGGAAGAGGGTTCGTCCCCGTGTCGGAAATGGAGATCGAGCATGACGTGGAAATGATATATATCGATGGGATCTTCAGTCCAGTAATGAAAGTGAATTTCCAGACAGAAAACGTTCGTGTAGGCAAAAGAACAGACTATGACAAGTTGGTTCTTGAAGTTTGGACAAAAAAGTCGATAACTCCCTCAGATGCCTTGATGAGAGCTACGGACATTCTGATGAGGCACTTCGAAGTAGTCTCCAGTGGTCTTGGTCAGCCGTCTCTAGGACTTACGGGTTCGACAATAGAACCGGAAGAAGACGAGACGATCGTCGAAGAGACCGAAGTGAGCGCGGAAACGCCACAGGCTGAAGAACAGGATTCGAACTCCCTTGCAGCCAAAAAGGTTGAAGAGCTTGATCTTTCCGTGAGATCTCTTAACTGTCTTAAACGCGATAAAATAAACACGATAGGCGATCTTCTTGACAAAAGTGAGGCAGATCTGCTTAAGATCCGAAATTTTGGCGAGAAGTCTATGCTTGAGGTTGTGAAAAAGCTGAGAGACAAGTTCAACATCGTACTCAAGAAAGAATGATTGTGAGGAGGCCTATTAGCCATGCGTCATAGAGTTAGTGGAAGCAAATTGAATATGCCCCACAGCCAGAGAGTCGCTTTGATGAGGAATCTGGCGAGGGAGCTTTTTGAACATGGAACGATTGTAACAACTATAACCAGAGCTAAGGAAGTGAGGCCTTTCGTCGAAAGTATAATAACTAAGGCAAAAAAGGCTTCGATTCTATCCACAGAAATTGTTTCAAAGGGTCCGGATAATGCGGAGACTCAAGAGCTAAAATCAAGAAATCTTGCTTTAAGACGTGAGATTAACAGAAACTTCAATGACCGAAAACTGGTCAGGAAGATATGTGATGAAGTGGCAGTCAAGTACCGCGAAAGAAACGGTGGATACACGAGGATTGTGAAATTAGGTATGCGAAGGGGCGACGCAAGTGAAATGGCTGTTCTTCAGTTGATTGACAACGAAGAAAGGCAGAACAAGAAGCCCGAGAAGAGAAGCGAAAAGAAAGAAAAGAAACATGAGAAAAAATGATGGCTACCGCAAGGTAGCCATTCTTCGGAGGTTTGACGATGAAGATATTTCTTGATACCGCAAATATTGAAGACATCAGGGAGGGAATGAAGCTCGGACTCGTTGATGGAGTCACCACTAACCCCACTCTGGTTTCAAGAGAAAATGTCAAGTTCGAAGATCGTGTAGTCGAAATCTGTGAGACAGTAAAGGGACCGGTGTCTGCTGAAGTTACTGCGACAGATTATGAAAACATGATCGCGCAGGCACGTGAGTTAGCTTCTCTAAGTGACTACGTTGTTGTGAAGATTCCAATGACAAGGGATGGAATGCGCGCCGTCAAGACCCTGAGTGGAGAAGGAATCAAGACAAATGTCACCCTAATATTCAATTCTCTCCAGGCAACGCTTGCAGCAAAAGCCGGTGCAACCTATGTTAGCCCGTTTGTCGGAAGGCTAGACGACATAGCAAGCGATGGCATGGGGGTTGTTGAGGAGATTATCGAAATATTCGCTAATTACGGTTACGACACGGAAATAATCGTCGCAAGCGTTAGGCATCCAATGCACGTACTTGAAGCAGCTTTGATGGGCGCAGATATCGTAACTATACCTTTTGATGTGCTTCTGAAGCTATTTGGTCATCCGCTTACTGATATCGGAATAGAGAGATTCACAGAGGACTGGAAGCGCTATAAGAAACAGCAAGGTCAGTAAGCTTTGAATTTTGCTTCTTTAGTGGTATATTATTCCTGAAAGAACTGGTACCTCACCGGAGACGGGTCTCCCAAGCTTTCTTACAAATACTGTTAGCTTCACAATTTTGGCAATTCCTAAGACATGGAAGGAGGGTAGGTGCATTCTTCCTACGGCGGACTGAATGTACCGTCAAATTTGAGCCCAAGAAAAAAGAAAACTGAAGAAACACCTAGTGAACTTGAGGAAAAAGCGGTTGCTGAAAAAAAGACAACAAGAAAGAGAACGACTAGAAAGAAGACTGAATCGAAGAAACCCGAAGAGAATCAGGAGGCCGTGAAGACTCCTTCTAGACAGATGGCTGAGGAGAAAGATGCAGTTGAAATTTTATCTAAAGAAGACCCCGGGGACTCCAAAGCGGAGAATTCTGTGACCAAGGAGCCTGGAAAAGAAAGCATCCCGAGCGATGTCAGAGAGATACCAAGGAAAGAAAGAGAAAAGGATAAAGACAAAGACAAGGACAAGGACAACATCAGGGAAGTAGAAATCGATATTTCCCAACTCCAAACAATGCCTATAAGGGAGGTTTATAAGCTTGCAAGGAAGTATGACGTGCAGGGTTATACCCAGATGGCCAAGAAGGATTTGATTTTTGCCGTTCTCAAGGCTCAGACTGAATCATATGGTTACTTTTTCGATCAGGGTGTGCTGGAGATCACAGATGGGGGGTATGGTTTTCTGAGAACTCTCGATAACAATCTCCTCCCAAGCTCAAACGATATTTACGTTAGCCAGTCACAGATCAGAAGATTTAATCTCACCAGCGGTGATACAGTCGCGGGGCAGGTGAGACCGCCGAAAGAAGGCGAGAAGTATTTCGCGCTCCTGAGAATAGAAGCTATTAATCACAAGGCGATCAACTTCGCTGCTGAGAGAATCACTTTTCAGAACTTAACGCCTATTCACCCCGAGGATAAGCTTATAACGGAAACAGAATCGCATATTATGAGTACGAGAATGGTCGATCTCTTTTCCCCGATAGGAAAGGGGCAGAGAGGTCTAATAGTCTCTCCTCCTAAGGCCGGGAAGACGATATTGCTGAAGGAGCTTGCAAATGGAATCGCTGAAAACCATCCCGATACAGTCAGGATAATTCTGCTGATCGATGAAAGACCGGAAGAGGTCACAGATCTCAGGAGGAGTTCAAATGCACATGTGATCGCTGCTCCATTCGACATGCATCCCGAGAAACAGATCAGGGTTGCCGAAATGACAATTGAGATGGCTAAGCGATTAGTGGAGTTCAACTACGATGTGGTGATCCTCCTTGACAGCATCACGAGGCTGGCAAGGGCCTACAATCTCTACGTTCCGCCAAGTGGGAAGCTTCTGTCTGGAGGAGTGGACCCCTCAGCTTTGTATAAGCCGAAGTACTTTTTCGGTGCAGCAAGGAATATTGAAGAAGGCGGAAGCCTTACAATTATCGCAACGGCTCTTGTTGAAACGGGAAGCAAGATGGATGAAGTAATATTCGAGGAATTCAAGGGTACAGGAAACATGGAATTGATCCTTTCGAGGCAGCTTGCCAATAAGAGGATGTTCCCATCGATAAATCTTACCCTCTCCGGTACAAGGAGAGAAGAGCTTCTTCTTCCTTCAGATATTCTGCGGAAGGTCTGGGTTCTTAGAAGAATGCTTTCATCAATGTCGGAAGAAGAGGGTCTGAGACTCATCATGGATAAATTGCGTGGAACGGCTACTAATGAGGAGTTCCTGGACTTGATAGAGATGGAGAAAAAGTCGTACTAGACGGGAGATGTGAATGGCTAAGCACGTGATCGGAATCGATCTGGGCGGTACCGAGACCAAGATTGGAATCGTACAAGAAGATGGAATGATTATCGAAAAGAAGATGATTCCGACGAAGGTGCTCGATGGAAGAATCGCCGTTGTGACAAGAATTGGCAAAGCAATTGAAGAACTTCTTCTCGAATCTGGAATGAACTCCTCCGATGTTATTGGAATTGGTGTCGGATCTCCGGGATCGATTGACCACGAAACCGGCACCGTCTTGTTCTCACCGAATCTTCCAGACTGGTCGGGATTCGGACTGGCTGAGATGTTGGAGAAGATTACTCGAATCAATACCTTCGTTGAAAACGATGCAAATTCCTTTATCCTTGGAGAGTGGGCATTCGGTGAGTTCAAAGGAAGCCAGCATATGTTGGGGCTTACTCTTGGGACTGGTGTAGGAGGAGGAGTAATTACTCATGGTATGCTAATGACAGGAAGCATGGGTTATGGCGGTGAACTCGGACACACAGTTGTCGAACCCGGGGGTCCGCTTTGCGGCTGCGGTTCTCATGGGTGTCTTGAATCGCTTGCGTCAGCTACCGCTATTGTCAACATGGCCAGGGAGTTTTCTAAGAGATTTCCCGAGTCTTCGATTTTTGCCTCGCCCGAGATAACTGCCAAAGTTGTCTTCGATTCCGCGCGAAAAGGAGACCTTGCAGCAACGATTGTTGTTGAAAGAGCAACAAGGGCTCTGGCAACGGCAATAGGTAATTACATACACGTATTCAATCCCGAACACATAATAATTGGTGGTGGAATTAGTAAGGCGGGTGACTTGCTTATTGACGGCATCCAGAAAAAGATGCCGGAATACGTAATGCCTTCTTTCAACGGAACCTACAGTATAACTTTGAGCAAACTGGTGGAGAACGCAGGAATAAAGGGAGCTGCTTCAATTGTTTTCTACAGGATTAGTTGACCCTTCAGCTCTTGAGTTAGGATGTGAGCCTGCCTGGTCGGTTCAGGTATTCTGTACTTGCCTGTAGTTCTTAAGACCAGATCAACTGCAGATTCTGGAGTAATTCGATTCCCTGGGGAAACGAAAATCGGTTTCACGCCCATCCTGGTGCGAACGGCATATCCTAGCAGTCGTCCATCGGGAGCAAGGATTGGGCTCATCTCCCCCTTCTCTTCGGGACAGTCTTTCAGTTCACCATACAGAAGGCTTTTGGCGATTCCAATGGTTGGCTTCTTGACGAAAAGACCAATGTGTGAAGCTATGCCAACACCCCTTGGGTGAGCTATTCCATGCCCATCAAAGAAGATCAAGTCGACTTCGGGTGATTTCGAAAGAGCCTTCAATATTGTCGGACCCTCTCTGAAAGATAGAAGGCCCGGAATGTAAGGTGTATTGATTTTCTCAACCGAGTAGTAGTACTCAATTACACGTAGCGAGCGAAATTCCATGATCACGACGACGGCGAGAGCAATCTCTCTCGAAGGGAAGGAAACATCGACCCCGGCTATCAGTTCGGGCTCACCTGTGTAATCTTCGAATACGAGTCGTTCCCTAAGCCTTGTCTGCAAATCGATAGCCTGAATTGGTTCCATCGTCCAACTGTGAATATTCTCTGTGTTCATAAATGATTACTCCTCGACAGAAGGAATCTGTCATCGTCGCTTCCTATAATGATTATGCCATATAGATGTTATAATTTATGAAAAGCTCATCAAGTGGAGGTGTATGATGAAATTTGTCGCAGCTCGTTCCGAAATCCTCACGAGATTAGAGTCGGTTTCTGGGGCAGTCGCTCCAAAAAATGTCAAGCCAATTCTTTCGGGCATATATTTCTCAATGAAGGATGAGTCGACAATTAAGCTTGTAGCTACCGATTTAGAGACGGCGATCACTACCGAGCTGAAACCAAAACATGTGGATGGAAGCTGCAATTTTGTTATCGATGCCCGTTTGGTTCTTGAAATAGTCAGAAATCTGCCTGAAGGAGAAGTTATCTTTGAGACGGAAGAAAACAACATCGTTATCCGGATGGGGAGCGCACGTTTCACTCTCCCAACAATGGACCCTGATGACTTCCCCGATATCGAGCCAGCAACTGGGGGACTTGATTTCACAGTTTCCGTATCTTCAGTTGAGCTCATGGTGGAAAGGGTAATCTTTTGTGCAGCAAGAGACGAGTTCATGAGGAATTTGAACAGTGTTTATTGGGAATTTGATGACGGATATCTTCGGCTTGTGGCTGCGGATGGTTTCAGAATGGCCCTTTCTGAGGAGAGAATCGATCTGAACATCGATGATCACTTTTTGCTCACGCTGAAGAGTATGAGGGATCTTCAAAACAGCCTGAAAGCAGCAATGTCTGATGTTCTGAAAATAACTTACGATGGTTCGCGCGTTCAGTTCTCCTTTGACGGAACAGAAATCGTGACGAAAGTAGTTGATGCGGAGTTTCCTGACTATAGAAAAGTTCTTCCGAAATCATTCAAAGCAAGAGTGGTGATTCCGACAGAGACTTTTTCCGATGCTGTCAGAAGAGCATCGATTGCCGCAAGACTTGGATCCGACTCGGTCAAGTTTGAGATAGACGATGAGCAGTTCAAGATTATTGCAAGAAGTCCTGATCACGGAGAGTCGGTTGAAGTTATTGGAGCTAACAAAGAAGGCGACAACATCGTAATCGCATTCAATCCCAGATTCCTTTCCGAATCTGCTAAGAAGATTGATTCCGACTCTTTGGAGCTGAACTTTGTCGACTCGAACAGCCCGCTGCAGATGAATCCCGTAGATGTGCAGGGATACACCTATATCATAATGCCGATAAGGCTTATATGAATATCAGGGTAGGAATCGGTTACGATGTTCATCCAGTTTTCGTTGGGAGCAAAGGACTATTCCTTGGAGGTGTGAAAGTATCTGATTCTCTCTATCTTTCTGGTCACTCTGACGGAGATGCGCTTTGTCACGCGATTGTGGACGCAATTCTAGGTGCAGCATCTTTAGGTAATATTGGTAATGAGTTTCCAGAAGATCACTTGAATAGAGATAGAAGAAGTTTGGAGTTTTTATCTGAGATATCAGAAGCAATAAAGGGACGTTGGCAACTGCTGAATGTCGATACGGTCATAGTCATAGAAAGCGTCAGGTTGGCTGGCTTTGTTAGATCAATGACCGAAAATGTCGCTGAAGCTCTTGGGGTAGGAAGCGAGCTCGTGAACATCAAACCAAAGTCGGGGAACGGCAGCAGCCCAGATTTTGTTCACGCTCATGCAGTCTGTCTTTTGAGAGAGGTGGAGTAAGAGATGCCCGATTTTCGCTATGAAGTAATCAACATCAAAGGAAAGCCCGAGAAAGGCAAGCTTGCTGCGAATTCCAAACTGGAGGCACTCCAGATCCTCTCGAGCAGAGGCTATATTGTCAGTTCAATTAAGCAGTCGTCATATTCGCGCAGCTCGACTAAGGCCTCTTTGTTTCCCGCCTCACAGAAGGAAGTCAGCATCTTTTCGAGACAGTTGGCCACGATGGTTTCATCCGGCGTCAGGATAAGAGAGGCACTTCAGGTTCTTTCGACTCAGGTCCTGTTTTCTAGAAGATTCAGAAAGATCATAGCCCGAGTTGTTTTAGATATTGAGGGTGGAATGAGTTTCAGCGAATCTCTTGAGAGATCAGGTGTTTTTGAACCGCTGTTTACCAATCTTGTTAAGGCCGGTGAGGCAGGCGGGGTGCTTGATGAATCGCTTGAAAGAGTTGCGGACTTCTATGAGGGAATGGTTGAGCTTCAGAACCAGGTTAAATCGGCTATGGCCTATCCTCTTTTCATGATGGTTTTTGCAGTTGGAATAGTGGGGATGATTTCCTTCTTCATTCTTCCAAATTTGATCAGCGCTTTTGGAGGAAACTTTAAACCTGAGGGAACAATGGCCATTCTTCTAAAGATGAATGATATTTTGAAAAACCAGTGGCCCCTGCTTCTGGTTTTGCTTTTCGGATTGCTGATTGGAGGGTTCTTCTTCTTCAAGAGCAAATACGGTAACATCGTTAAGGAAAGTATTGGAAAGCTAATTCCTCCAATAAGAACCCTGAGAAACATGACGGCTATGGAGAGATTCACTAGAACAACGGCCGTTCTAGTAGCAAGTGGAGTTGATCTTCCAACAGTTCTGGAGCTTGCGGGCGAAGTCTCGCAAAGTCCTCGGGTTATGAAGGCTGTAACGAATGCAATAGTCAGCATAAAGGGAGGAGAGAGCATCAGTGCTTCTCTTGAGCATCAGAAGGTCTTCCCACCGATAGTCGTTAGTATGGTGGCCACGGGAGAGGAGACCGGCAAACTGGACGAAGTCATGTTCAAAGTTGCCGACTTCTATCACATGCAGGTTCAAAACGCACTCAAGAAACTTGTTTCGCTTGTTGAGCCAATAATGATATTATTTATTGGTGGGTTCATTGGTTTTCTGGCAATAACCATATACGGTGCTGTTTTTGCGATGGAGCAAAGTATTGGATGAGTTTAACCGAGCTTTTGTGCTGTCTGGTTTTGGTCTCTCTTTGCATTAGCGGAGTTGTACTCTTTTCATCTGAAATCATAAGTAGCTTGAAAATTCGCCTCAGCAAAACTGCTTTCGATTCGTTCATTGAAAGACAGCGTCTTGAGGCTGTTGCTCGTTCCAGGCCTGTAGAGGTTTTCTATGATTATTGGTCGAAGAGGGTGTCTTCGACAACAGGGGCAGTTTTTGAAGACTGTCTTTGGGGGAACAGAGAGAACTTTAGGATTCGTTTCAATGGGGATGGATCTATTGCCATTCTCAGCGGGTCAACGACATTGAGCTTTGCTGATGGCAGTGTGTTGACTATCCAGCCGGTAACGGGGAAAGTCACTTATTGAGACTTGGGGGTAGACATGTTTCAGAGTATGATAACTGCCGTAAATTCAGACGAGGGTTACACTGAGATCGTGAGAGCTGTTGTTGAAGGTCGGTATCTTAAGCCCGTCTTTTCTGTGCTCAGAATGGGGGTAAACTCACTTGAAGAATCAACCAAAGTCTTCAGGGAGAACAATACAATACCTGCCGACGAGATTTTTGTTACTGCCTTTCATCCAAGAGATGTTGTCTTTCAGCATCTTGAGGTTCCCCGTGTAAAGTCGACGAAGAATTTGCTCAATGTCGCGAGCTTCAAGGCTGCTTCTCAGTTTTCATTACCTCCGGACGAAGTAAATGTAGCCTGCCTGAACTCAATAGCCTCACTAAAAAGTGGACTTGTTCCAGCCTTTGTTATAACCAAGAGAAAGGCCTTGTTTGAATTCATTGGAAGATTGACGGCGAAGAGCTTTCCTGAACCGAACATCGTTGATGTTAAGCCCTTCTCTATTTTCAAGATGGCTCAAACAAGCGTCTTTGAAGGCAGCAATATTGTTTTCATAGTTGATAGAAGCTATTCGCTTCTCCTGACATTAAGGGGAGAAGAAATTGTGGGCCTTAATTACATAAGCGATGGTTTTGATCAGGTGGCAAGCGGTTTCAAGGAGGACAATTCGCTCTCTCCAAACACGAATATTCAAAGAGAGTTTCTGATTGGTTCTAAGGCTTATTATGATTCACTAATTGAAGAAGCTTCGGAAAGACTCGAGGGACTGATCTCCTATCAGTTAAGGATGTATCTTACCAACACGTTGTCAAACTCGCCAAACACTTCTGCGGCTGATGAGGCTCTCTTCACCAGGTTTTTTGTTGCAGGACAGTCAAGCCTTTCTACAGCCGTTTATTCAAGAGCTTTCCAGAGAATTCTCGGAGACGAAACAGAGGTAGTTAGCATGCCTCTGAAAATGAAGGAAACGAGCGGGATAACTTATATTTCGGTTGGACTGCTTATGAGAGGTGGTGAGATGCTTGGTCGACGTAAACTTGTATTCAAGGAAGAAGCGGGTCTCAAGGCTTAAGTATTCTCTAATAGTTCTGCTGATAATTGTTCTTCTGGTTCTGGGGTCCCGTTTCTTCGTTACCCAGGCATTTGAGACAAGGTTGAGGCAGGTTTCAAGGATGAAAGGCTACCTCTTCGACAATACCGGGACGTATCTGACTGGGAATCTGAAAGCAGACATCGAAATGATCTACAACAAAAAGCAAGAGTATACGGTAATGAGAAATAAATTAAGCAAGCAGGTAAATGATCTTCGCGTGCATGTTAGCTCAAAATCAGTCGAAATGGACGTTTTCAGAACTGTAGAGACATATCTCGAAGATGAAAATGCTATGAAGACAATTGCTTCTAGAATTCAATTTGAGAATGGAGTCGGCAATTCCTTCTATTATCTGATTTTTGAAGGCGAGGATGTTTCTTTCCCCACACCAAAAAGCACACCGACTCTTCTTGCCAATCCGAGTGTGAGGGGAAATCTGGATTTTGCTGAGCTCTACTCTCTTCAACTCGTCGATCTTGAGGTGGGTGGTCATCATGAGTGAAAAAGACGAGTTCAATTTTGAAAGCATGGACATCTCTGCCACTCGAGAGTCGTTTGACGGTAATGATGGCTGCTTCATTCACAGAGACTATGCTAATAGGCTGAACAGAAAGCTCAGCTTCCTCGATAGAAAGGGTTTGAATTCGAAATTTGCGTTTTGGTCTTTGATAGCCTTGACTGTCATTGGCTTTCTCTTTCTTGTGGTTTTGTACTCCTACAATACTTTTGAGAACACATCTCTGCTAATAGACGAAGTGAATGGACTGGAAAGCGCCTATCTCGAGGTGCAGTTGCTCTCAAGGGTCAGAAACGAAGCGATTGGCTCGATGAGCACAAGAAGCTATCTGGAAGAACTCAAAGAAAAAATTCCGATAGAGACCAAACCGGGTGACTACAAAGGGATAACCGTCACTGGAGGTTCGAGGGATATTCTTGATCTTGTGGAGATGATCGTTAATGAGCCAAAGATTCTCGTCAGAAAGCTTGAACTTAGATCAAATCTTGGCTTTCCGATTCTTCCGGAATCAAATATTCCGTCGAATCTCTCACTTGAGCTGAAGACGGATCTCACGGTAACGAGTAACTTCTAGGTGGAGTTGATTATATGGAGAAGGTTGTTCTAATTATCGTTGTTTCTATAACTTTGTTAGTTACGGGTGGGGTTCTGCTGACATTTCTTCTGGAACCGGTGGAAATTGCCGATGTTGCGGCGAGCAGAATTAGAATCGATCCTATCGATACTACCAGAGTGGTAAGCAGCGTTACTTTGGGCAATCACTTTCTTCCTCTTTATGCAAGTCCTTTGGAAGTTATAAGGTCCATGCTGGAAGTGGGCGAAGAGGCTGCCGATGTCAAATATGTAGCTTACTATAGATTGAACAAAGTTGATTATGCGGTTCTTGAAGCAGGACAGTCACAGATTACAGTAAGAGTTGGAGAACAGGTGGCTCCCTCTTACATCGTATACGGAATTACGGAATTTGCTGTGTTGCTTAACGACACGAGCACGAACAGCTTTGTTGTTGTGAAGTACTTTAGATCGTAAACTCGAGGGTGAATATGGGGTGATTCGTGTGAGAAGAATAGCGGTCATATTTTTAGTTCTGGGTTTCTTCTGTATTGGAGTCTCTAATCAGTTGAATTCTGTTATACCATCTATGGATGCTGAATCTGTAACAGTGACGATGATCTTCAACGACACAGTCACCGATTACAACATTCAGTCAAATCCTTCCAAGACTATATACTCCCTGGCGCTCAACGGAGTTAGTGGAAGAGATATGAATCTCCCGCTCCGAATGGGTCCCGTGGAGGGGCTGTGGACCAGACAGGATCCGAAGAGACTTTCTGTCAATGTTGCGTTGTTGATTCCAGCAATTGATGAGCCCGAAGTCAAGATAATGGGGAATGTAGTCACTTTGAGATTCTTCAGATCGAAGATCAACGTGGATATCGAAAAGTTCACAACATATGGTATGACTGTTTCCACTGCGATGACGTACCTTTTCTCAGAAGAGATGCTTGATCTTTCTTATGTCATATCTCCTAGTGTCAGAAACGAGGAGGTCATTGTCGGTTTTTCTCTTGCGATGCCCGAGGACATTCTTCGAAACATTCTTACATCACTCGGAGATAGGATAGCATACTCCTATTTCACCGATGGAACATTCTATCTGGGGACCCCTGAAGAAGTACAGGATCTGGTAAACGCCTTCTGGAAGACTTACATAGGTGTGGAGTTCAACGCCGAAGGAGAATCTGTTTCTGAACAGATCGAAAGGTTAAGAAAGGCACTTCCTGTTAACAGTTTCATAGAGTATCTGCCAAACGAGGCTTCACTAATGGTTTTTGGAGATCTTCAGACTCATATGACACTTTCTGCCGCTCTCACGACAAACACAGTCACTAGGGAATACACGGTTCCATGGGAGATCACCAACATTGACATCGAACCTCTCACTGCATACTATGAACTGGCTATAAAACTAAATTCAACGCTGTTCTCTGATAGCCTTACAGTAACTGGCATTCCAGAGTTCAACAAACTCATTTTTTCTGGAAATGCTGCTCAAGTTGATGCTCTGTATGAGTATATAGATCTTTACAAGGAGTACGTTACATCACAAGACCTCGACTCCAGTAAGACGAGAAAGACGATAACTCTACCTGACAACTTCTTTCTGATTGAAGATATATTGAAACTGGGTAGCGTATCAGGATCTGGTTTGACAGAAGACAAGACTCTGGTAGGGACGATTTTCAGTATTCTTCAGAGCTATGCGGTATACGAGGATCTCTCAGTCGACAGAACCTTTGAACCCATCGGAAAGGTAACTTTCGAATTACCAAATTACCTCGTTCCGGTTCTTCAGAAGGTCACAGATTCGTTCTCTGAGATCTCGACAGATGTGTCTTACACTATTGTAAATTATCACCTAACTATAGAAGAATCAATACTTTCGCAGGTTCAACGTATTACCGGGGCAGCAATAGAGTCACTGGGAGAAAGAAAGGGATACATCATCAAGGGTTCTAAGAGCTCAATCGGAACGGCTGAGTATCTCCTTTCGCTTTTCACAGGGATTGCTTTTGAAAACTATGCAAGTACATACCTCGAGTTGAAGGCTAATGATTCCTTTGAGGAAGTATCCGCTTTCCTTAGAACTTTCTACGCTGCTCAGGGTCTTGTTGAAGACGAGTATACAGTTGAGCAGATCGCAGACAGATTGGTCTTCATGTACGCTCCTTCTGAGATTATGGAGAAAGCGGTTATTGAACTTGAGCAGCACGAAAAGCAGATATACAGAATTACAAGGCAGTCTATCCTTGAAATCTCACCCGAAGTCTATTCTTCGGGTTTGGGTGAGTTGCTCCAGACGATCCTTGTCGAAAACGAGACGGTCAGCTTCATTGAGTCAGCAGGTCTTCTCGTGATTAGAGCTTACCCGGACAGACTTGCGGAGATAGAGAGCGTTATCGAAGAGAGAATCCCAAGAATAACTGAAATGGTTGAGAACCGCATCTCAAGTCAGGAAACCCGGTTGTCTCTACAGATAATGGCGATCCCTGGCTGGGATATCGAGAAGTTCAGGGCTTATCTGAACGATTTCCTTGGATCCGATCTTTATTCGGAAATTACACTTACAACATCTGGCAGCGGCTATATAGTAATTGCGTCACAGCCAGTACTGGAAGCGATTTCTACAGAAGCAGAAAAACTGAGAGGATTTGAGAATCCCTCTTATAGACTGGAGTCATCAATTCCATCCCTCGCTCAGTTCGAGCTTCTTCTGGAAAAACTGGGTATCGCCGTGACAATTGTTCCTGTGGAGAACCAGTTCATGATAGTTGGTTCAAAGGAGAATGTTGAGGAGGCCTCTAAGCTCGTCCGACAGCTTAGCAGCGGCCTTCCTGTTCAGGGTGATGTTTCGGACACTGCGGTGGATTACGAGTTCACATTTATTAACCTCCCCTATGGAGAAGTCGAGGGGATAAGTGAACTTCTAAACAAGCTCAGTTTATCTGTTGAATTTGTCAACACTCCTACAGGTGTGGCAGTTGTAGCTACGAAAGAGAGACTTGAGAAGGCAATGGAGGTCATAAACTCTGTCCTGTCAAGAATCGAGACAATCGAGACCGGTCCGAGAAGTTACAGTCTGATAGATATTGAACCGGCCATGGTAAGTAGTTTAAGTGAAATACTGTCCCGGTTGGGCTACGAAATAGATCTGGTGGAGACCCCGGCAGGAATAATCGGAATCGGTGTTGAGGCGCAGTTAGCTAGAGCCAAGAGCATAGTTGAAGAGATCTTGAAGAAGGAGACATCATCACTTCCCCAACAGGGAGATGGGGATCGATCATACTTGATCATTTCTTCAAAGCCTGAAATAGAGATCGCCTCGCTCAACTCCGTAATCAGTGTCTTCAGTTTCGATCTCGTAATAACTGCTGTCTACGACAAAATAGTCGTCGTTGGAGACAGCTATGATCTTCAGCTCTTCAGAGGATTGTACAACGAGATTCTTACCTCTGAAAGTGTCGAAGGGGCCTTTGTCAGCAAAGAGCTTTCCGGAGTTCCCGGTTGGGATTCTGACCGACTACTTTCCTATCTTGGAGTCGTTCTTGGAGTTGAGAAAACGGCCAGTGTTTCACTAGTTCAAACCGCAAGCGGATATATAATCAACTGCCCTCAGTCAATACTGGAGAGCATTGAAAGCGAATTTGAGAGACTGCGAAGTATTGAGAGCCCTTCTTATTCGATTGAGAGAAGAATGCCCACACTCGATGAGATGAACTCTCTTCTGTTGAGACTGGGAATCATTGTAGACATTCTGAAAGTGGATGATTATTTTGTAATCGTTGGATCTTCCGCAAGTGTTGAACAGGCGAAGGAGCTTGTTTCAAGGCTTCTAGAGGTTATCGGTGACGAATCTGAAAGTAAACAAACTGCATTTCAGGTCTCCAGGATCTCAAGTGAAGATATGTCTGCTTTTAATGAAATCTTCTCGAGTATCGGGATGCAAGTGAAATTACTTGAATCCCCTTCAGGTATTCTAATTATTGGAAACGGCGATGAAGTCTCAAGAGCGATTGAAGTTGCAGATTCAATTCTTGAGAAGCGCGCTTCAACCGTTGATTCGGAAATCGTATTCGATTTTGTGCCTGTTTCTTCCGATGAAATTCAAGACTATTCCTTGATTTTTGAAAAGATGGGACTGAATGCTGAATTGCTATCTTCTCCATCTGGTGTAATTGTGATTGGATCTTCTGAAGAAGTAGCAGAAGCAAAATCGGTAGTGCAGTTGATTGCCGAACAGAAACAGCAGTTCGATACGACTGAAGAGAAGAGAAACGACTCGACCTTTGTCAGAAGAGTCGCGGGATGGAGCGATGAAGTGTTCTCCAGCTATCTGAGAGACTTTCTGAATGAGGATCAGTATTCCCGAGTATCAATATCTCCATCGGTAAGCGGCTACATTGTAGCGGGTCCCGTTGAACTTCTTCAATCAATTGAGGCCGAGGTCAGTCGTCTTCAAGAGATTCAAGATCCTCACTTCGTTGTTCAAAGAGGACTTCCACCTCTTGATCAGCTTGAGACACTAATCGAAGCACTGGGCATCAAAGTTGAGATAATCCCGGTTGAGGATAAGTATCTGATTGTTGGTAATCGAGAAAGTGTGGTTCAGACAGATCAAATCATCGACCAATTGATAGAGGCAATATACCCAGAAGGAAAGCCCGTCGAAGATGCAGTGGTGTCGAAAACGTTCATCTTTTTGCCGGTAAGACCCGAAGATGCAGCTCCTCTGGAAACAGTTATGGAGAGGCTCGGAATCACATCCGAACTAGTTCAGATCTCGACGGGAGTCATTGCAGTCGGTTCTGAGAAGGAGCTTCTGAAAACACTTGACGTGGTTGAGTCGGTAATGGCTCATTCCGAAAGTGTCACGGCCGAACTGGAACTGAATTACAGATTTGTTGATGTTCGATCAGATTCAATAGAGCAACTTCTGCCCATAATCGAGCGGTTGAACATCGGAATCGAACTGCTTGACACTCCCACCGGTGTAGTCGCAATAGGTTCAGATCCTGAACTGGATCGAGCAGAAGAGTTGATAGAGGCGATTAACGCGAGAGCGACTGAAGATGTTCCGCTTCAGGACAAGTACGAGAGTTATCTCCTTCTTCCCATTTCTGCGGGAATTACTGTTCAGTCTCTGGAACCGGCGCTTGAACTGCTAGATTATCGAGTCTTTGCAGTAAGCGTTGCTGATAAAATTATCGCGATCGGCGGTGAAGAGGATCTTCTTAAGTTCAAGGCTCTATACATGCAGCTTCAGGCAGTGGAAGTAGACAGAGAAGAAAGGATCTCTCTCGATATCAAGGCAATTCCTGGATGGGACATTGTTAGGGTAAGCGAGTATCTGAGACTATTTCTTGGAGTCGATGACTTTGACAGGATTTCTATAGTCCCTTCTTCCACGGGATTCGTTGCTTTAATACCAAGAGCTCTCATGGACACGGTAGAAACTGAAATATCAAGGCTCAGAGAGTTTGAAGATCCGGCCTTCACAGTGCTTGAGAGAATACCTCCCGTTGAAGATCTTGAAGGGCTGCTTTCCAGACTTGGAGTCCTTGTTGATCTGGTAAGCATGGGAAGTTCCACAATAGTAATTGGTTCCGGTGATGATGTTCAGCGCACAGGCAGGATAATAGATCAGCTCTTGGATTCGGTGACCTATGATGTTACCGCACCCGAAGCGATTGAATACAGCGTTCTGGACATATCTGCTGACGATATGAGTAGCTTCAACGCAATTTTCGAGCGACTTGCAATCGATGTGTCTCTTATTTCCTCCCCCTCCGGGGTCATAGCCATCGGGTCGCAGCAGGCAGTCGCAAGAACGGCGACAGTGGTTGAAGACATTCTTAGCAGGAGGACCACCCAGCAGGTGTATGAGCCGATTTATGCCTTCACGGGAATACCAAGTGCAGACATGAGTAGCTACCAGACTATTCTTGATAAGCTGAACTCGGGAGTCGAGCTTTTGCAATCGGCCACTGGAGTTCTTATGATCGGCGACGGAGACAAGGTGCAGGAAGCGCTCAAGACAGTCAATGCTATTCTTGAGAGAGAAGCGTTGTTTGACGAATCAGAAGGTCAGCCAGACAGGGTCTCAAACGTTGCGGCCCTCGTCCCCGGATGGAACGATGACAAGTATGCCAGTTATTTTACTGACTTTCTCGGTATCGACGATTTCTCGAGAATCTCTATCACTCCTTCTACCAGTGGATATATTGTGATCGGTCCCGAAGAAGTAGTGTCGAGATTGGTTGCCGAGGCTTCCAGGTTAGCCGAAATAGAGGATCCATTCTTCGTTATTGAGGATTCCCTTCCCGCTATCGATCAACTCGACACTCTGCTTGACAGATTAGGCCTTAGGGTCACGATATTGCCTGTAGAGAACAAGTATCTCATAGTGGGCATCAAGGAAAGTGTTGAGAAGACGGTCGAGCTCATTAAGATGTTCAGAAGTGATGTGGAGGCTCCCGTAAGCTCGAGAAAATACGACTATTTGATAATGCCCGCAAATGAAGGCAGTTTCGAGACAATACGACAGGTGCTCTCTGAATTGAAGATCGATGCCACGGCTTTGAGTTTCGGGAGTAACGTAATACTTGTCGGTTACGGCGAGGATCTTGAAGATGCAGCAAGTGTCGTAAACTCAATAAATGAAAGAACGGTAATTCTAGCGACTGACAAGGAGCTGAAATACTCGTTCACAGAGATCCCGAACGACAGAATTGATGAGTTTACTGCCATACTTGACAGCCTTAAACTTGATGTTGAACTTCTCTCTTCTCCTTCGGGGGTCGTCCTTGTTGGAACCGAGGAAGAGGCGGCAAAGGCGAATGAAGTGATTCGTTCAGTACTTTCAAAGGCCGAACAGGACGAAACTGTCGAGTCGAGATTTTTCAACAACCCGGCTGGATGGGAAGAGGGAAAGCTTGTTGCGTATTTGAGAGGCTTCCTGGGAGAGAAGGACTGGTCGAAGGTTAGTGCAACTCCTGTCCAGTCAGGATATCTATTGGTGGGCCCATCAGAAATTCTGAACAGGATACATTCAGAGACGGTGAGGTTAGCGGGCCTTGAAAAGCCTTACTACGAGATAGTCGAGACGGTTCCTTCTATCCAGAATCTTCAAGCTATGCTGGAGAAGATGGGTCTTGCCGTCACGGTTGTCACCGTGGACGGGAGATCGATGGTAATCGGACCGGAAAGTGATGTCCTTCAGACTGTCAAGGTATTTGGTGAACTTGCCGAAGGGATTGTCCTTCCCAGGGGCGACGAACCCGATGTCTTTGACTTTGTAGAAATTCCGTCTGAAGAAGTGGAAAGCTTCAGAACAATCTTCGCAAGGCTTGGAATCCGAGTCGATCTGCTCAGCACACCTACGGGAGTCATAGTCGTTGGCCAAAAAGACAGTATTTCAAAGGCCCTTGAGACCATGACCTCAATTCTCTCTCGCAGAGAGGTGCAGGTTGCTGACGGCGAGCAAAGCTATGTGGTTGTGGAGATCCGTGAAGGCTTCGATCTCGCCTCAGCACAGTCGGTTATCTCGGCTTTCAGTATAGACTCATATCCTCTTTCTGTGGCGGGAAAGCTTGTGATCATAGGTGCCGAAAAGGAAATTGCAAGATTCGTACAGCTAAGAAACGACATCATAAGCGAGCACAAAGTGACCGTTATCGTGCCTCGTGAAGTCACTATAGAAGAACTCAACGGGATAATCAGTACGCTGGGACTAGAAATGTCGGTTCTCGAAATCCGAGGCAGCTTCGTCGTGTACGGTAAGGAGGGAGAGATCGAACAGGTTAAGGACATCCTTTCCCGGCTTACGTCCGATGAGCCTTCCGATAAGACTCAGGAGATGCGGATTTTCACGGGGATTTACCAGAGCACTGATTTTCTAAATCAGCTTCTCTCCAGTATGGGCTCTTCTTTGAAGATCTACGGAGAGGGCGACAGAATTGTGGCGGTTGGTAGTGCGGACGATATAGAAATGTTTGAGAGTCTTATGCAGGAGATCGGTTCTGAACCGTCAGCAGTGGAATTGACAGCGAAGTTCTATCCTAGGCTTGAAGGCTGGACTGGAGAGACTCTTGCCGAGTTCTTCCGGGCTATGAACTTCGCAGTAGAGGTCTTCCATGAGAGCAGTCAGGGATACCTGTTGATAGGTCCAGCCGATGAGCTTAATAGAGTTCCAGATATTATGGACGGTCTTGAACTTAAAACAAGGAGACTGACTACTCTGTATCCTGTTCCATCGGGAATGACTTTCGAAGAACTCAGGGAGATTCTGGTGTCGGCGGGATTCAGTTTCTCATATACGAGACTGGGACAGAGTATGTCGATTTCCGGGCTTGAAGATGATGTAAATATGGCTGTTGCCCTCCTCGACGAAGTGATCAGAAGCGGATTGGGAAAGGGAGTCTCTTACAGGCTTATAGAATTACCTGTCGACCTGACTCTTGAGAAGCTTGAAAAGATCATGAGCGACATGGCCCTTGACATCTCCTCGGTGCAAGTTGACGGGGAAGTTATGCTAATAGGTCCCGACAGCGATCTGAGGACTGCGAAGGAGATAGTTGAATATCTCACGCCTGAAGATCCTTCCGTTGACGAGCAAAGAATCTACTCGGTAATTCCGCTTGGTGAGGGACTGGCGCTCGCGGAGATCTCCGCCCTCGTTGAAAGTCTCTCCCTAAGTGTTGAGATCCTTCCTGTGGGAGGAGATATCGTAGTAATAGGTACTGAAAGCAATGTGGATCGTTTTAGAGAACTTGTAAGCTCTATCTCAGCAACTCTTGGAATTGAAAGTGTTGAGAGTCCTGAATACTCCATCGTTGAGAAGGTGGAAGAGATCTCGATCGACCAGTTCAGAGAGCTGCTCGCATCTCTCAACATACCTGTGAAGATCGTAGAGGTTTCCGATTACCTGGTCTTTATTGGTTCTAGTGAGAATAACGGCAAGGCAGTCGATCTCTTTTCAAGATTCGAGACGGAAGACAAAGAGCCCGTAGTGGAGGAAATTGAGTTTATCACTCTGTCGTTGCCAGAGGGATTTGATCTCAATTCTCTCTCGACAATATTCGATAAACTTGACTTCAAAGTCGATCTAAATTCCGTCGGCAATGTCTTACTCTTGATCGGAAGGAAAGATTCTATCGAAAATGCCCAGGCGCTTGTTGAGAAGCTTGTGCAGGTTTCCACAGGAGAATCGGGCGAAAAGAACGTCTTTGAGATTCTTGAGCCTAAGGAAGGCGTATCTGCCGAGTTGCTGAATCAGCTTTTCAGGCTTATTGGAATTGATGTAGAGATACTCGAAGGCGATACTGCGCTTGTATTTGTGGGAAGCCAGACCGATGTTGAGATGGCACTCGAGGTCTACGATTCTCTCGGGAAAACGGCACAAGTTGATGAAGGACCTCTGTCGTACACAATAACGATTCTTCCGAAGAACCTCACGCCAGGCCAGCTTGAGACAGCTTTCGATTCGATTCAGATACCGGTCGGCGTAATTGAAGCCGGTGATTACGCGATAATTGTCGGAACAAAGTCCTCCCTTGCTAGAGCACAGGAGCTCGTTTCCTCCCTGAGGATTGGAATTGACGCGAGCGGAACGTCGGCCGACGGTTCGATATCGTACGTGACATTTGGCAAGCCGGAAGGGACAGAAATTGACCAGTTCGAGACAATTGCAGGACTAATGGAGCTTAAACTGAAATTCGAGCCGGTCGGAGACAGGGTCTTCATGATAGGTACGGGGGAGGATATAGGCGAATTCGAGCAGGTTCTCAACGGGCTTGTGAGCGAGAAGGCCGGAATAGTAAATGAATTCAGATTCGCAAAGAAGCTTTCCGGAATCGATGCAGATACGCTCGAAACTTATCTGCTCGCGAAAGAGATTTCGCTTTCCGGAGTGTTCGATGTGAGCGGTGGGTACCTTATAATTGGCACCAGAGAGTCCATTGACGAAGCCCAGGCAGTAATTGATTACCTTGCAGACAATCAGCAGGTTTACTTCGCATATGTAGATTTGCCTTCGACATTGACGTCTGAAGTACTCCAGGCAATGGTTAATGAACTGATGCTTGAAGTAACGTTTACTCAAATCACTCAGTCAAGGTATTTGTTGATAGGTCAGCTAAACGACATTGATAGCATGAAGAGTATTCTGTCAGATGCTGTAGTCGGAGAATCAGTGTTTCTAGATTACGAGATAGTTGTTGTTAGTCAAGAGTTCAACGATTTTCTTGTTGATGAAAGAATCAGAGAGGATTTGGATAGTTCTTTGGATAGCATTGGTGTATCTACTTACATAGGCAAGTTTGATGACCGACTTCTGATAGTGGGCGAGAAAACACATGTAGATGTAGCTAAGAAGCTGATTAGTGAGCTTGATAAAGCGGCGTCGCTTTCTGGGATAGAAGAGAAGATAAAGATTGAAGATCTTCCACCCGTCAGTGGCTGGAGCATAGAGCAAATAACACAGTTCCTGGAGGCGGCGGAGATTCAGCTAAGATCGATTATAGAGTACTCGGGCAGACTCATCGGAATTGGAACTCAAGTCGGACTTGAAAACGCGAGAGCCGCGCTCAGTATCCTCGCAGTAGATTCGAAGCGCGAATCGGTAAGAATCGAGAAAACTCTAGTTACCGAGATGCAACTCAGAGAGATTATCTCCAAGCTAGACCTCAAAGTTGAGTTTGTGGACCTCGAACGCCAGTGGCTGCTAATCGGTGAACCAGAGTCACTTATGATTGTCATTAGGACAGTTGAAGAGGCGGCCGCCGACAAGGAGATCTCAAGATACATCACCGATCTGACTGTCAATCCTCAAGAACTTGCCGATCTTCTTAGAGAATCAATCGAGGGAATAACTGTTCAGACCTTCGACGACCTTCAGATGCTGTTGATCAAGTCAAAGAGCTCAGCTCTGCTCGATGCGGCGGAGAAGATGGTCAAGGACGTTCAGGATTCGAGAAAGGCCGTCGATCCCCTGGAGAAAGGAGTCTTAGTAACGGGTTCCACGGTCAGAATAAACGTGGCCGACCAGGATCTAGAGTCTCTTCTCAGGATAGTTGCTGATAAACTCGGTATTTCACTCCTTTTTGTGGACAAGATTGTCGAGAACGTGACCATGTCTGTTGAAGGCCTTACCTGGGACGGGCTGGTGAAGGTTATCAATGCTACAAAGCCTGTCGAGATAAGCAAAATCGATGACATCTACGCAGTCACGAAGAAGGAACAGAAGGCCGGAGAAGAGCCTACCGATGTTGAGCTTGTTTACCGTGTCTATCACAATGTCGAAGAGGTAACAAGATTGATTGAGTTCTACGGAGGCGAGGTTCTTTCCGATCCAGTGAACGGCTACATTGTTGTGAGAGGGCTTGCGAAGTCCAGGGTAGACAACATCTTCGATGAGATCGGATCTTCTCTCTCGCAGCCGAAGAAGCAGGTAAGAATAGAGACAAGACTTGTCGATAAATCCCTTGTGGATGAGCTTCAGAGAGAATTCAAGACTGCGATAGGCGTTAACAGTCCTGAGATTCTGCTAGAAAACGGCTCGATCGATCTAGACTTCAGAATCATTGACTATCTGGATATAACACAGCTCATCGACGATATTGTCAATACTGCGACAGCAAGGATAGAAGCTGATCTTAGCAATAGAGACAGTGATTCCGATCTCATATCCAGCCCTTCCATTGTCTCCATGAGTGGCGAAGAGGCAAAGATTCACATTGGAGATACAATTCCATATCTCGTTCGAACAATTGAGTACATCGAGGGTAACCCGGTGGAGATAGAGACTATCGAGTACCTTAATACCGGAGTGGAGTTGAGAATAACTCCTACCGTCAACGATGACGGAAAGATCCTGCTTGACCTCTACATAAAGGTTAGTGAGCCCGAGAAATATGTCGATGGAACAAGAACTCTTTATGGTGAGAAGACCCGGGAAGCAAATAGCAGGTTAATAATCTCAAATGGGAACACTTTGACAATTGGAGGACTAGTAGCAAATAAGGATACGGTGACAGTCAATAAGATGCCTTTCTTAAGCGATCTACCCTTCATTGGCAAGTTGTTCACTACGGAGAACAGAACATCCGACAAGAGAGAATTGGTTATCTTCATCACCGCGGAGGTGGTTGAGCCGTGATAAGGAGACCCGTTGTCAGCGGGAAATTTTACGCAGATGACGGAGAGGATCTTAAAAGCCAGATAAAGAATTGCTTCTTACACCCAGTGGGACCTGGAAGCCTTCCTGTAACTTCTGAGAGGCGTGAAGGGACGATCGGCCTGATTGTCCCTCATGCCGGTTATATGGCGAGCGGTCCAGTCGCTGCATGGGCCTACTGGAAGGCCTCTTCGCTTATGAGGCCCGCGACTGTGGTGATAGTAGGACCAAACCATACCGGCCTGGGAACACGACTCTCATTGTGGCTTGACGAAGCCTGGGAAACGCCCCTGGGTAGTGTGGAGATAGACCATGAACTAGGAGAGAGAATCATAGCCATGTCAAATGGGATGATAGTCTCCGATACTGCTGGGCACCTATATGAACACTCCATAGAAGTTCAGCTTCCCTTTCTGCAATTCCTTTACGATGATTTCAAAATCGTCCCGATTATCATGACGGATCAGAGGCTGGAAACGGCTTTGATGGTGTCAGAAATTCTGGAGAAAGTGTCGAGTGAACGGAAGGATCTTCTGATAATTGCGTCATCGGATTTGAATCATTACGAGTCCCATGAGATTACCATGGAAAAAGATAGCGAACTTGTCGGTCTTCTGATAGAAAGGAAGTATAGAGAGGCCTTCGATGTCTCGAGGGAAAGAAGAATAACTGCCTGTGGTTTAGGTCCTATAGTGGCAGTTAGGGAGTCCTTTGAGTCTATGGATGTGCTCAGCAATACGACGAGCGGTGAGGTAATAGGAGACAGGTACAGGACGGTTGGTTACTTCGCAGCTCTGCTGCAATAACATCATCTGGAAAGGGAGCGCATAACTCGCTTTGCCTTCGGTGTGTCACTAAAACCCATGCTATAATTTCGATGAACTGGAGGTGTTATGTGAAGACCTTAGTCGTGTTCCTGATGGTAGTAATCACGGGATCTCTTGGTTTTAGTTCGTTGATTATAGATGGTATGCACTATTCCGGCATAGCTTCGGCAAGTGGAGAGCTTGTTTACGATGGAATTAATGCGGCATATGTCATTAGCCAAATTGGAAAGAACTCATTCGAACTTGGAGGAAACTTCTCCTTTCTATCTCCATCTTCTTCTGAAGAGTTCTACAAGAGTGGTAATTTCAACACGATATTGAAAGTATTTGCAGGGCAGGCATACGATTTGACCGAAAAATCGGCGGCGGGACTAAGAGTTGTTTCCAGAGTCGGCCTAGTGACGGCGAACTTTGACAAGTTTGGGATCTTCTTCTCGATTACCCCGGTTATCTACATTCGGGTAGGTTTTCTTTCCTTCGGAGTTTCGCTGGGAGTTGAACTTGAGCAGTTCTTCGGAATGGAAACTCTTCCAGTTTTTCATGCGGGCGGTGAGATTACTTACCGTTTCTAGCGGAGGTGAATATGAGAGAGTTGGCTGTTGTGAAGGAGCTTGAAGGAGATATTGTGCTCCTCGAAAAAGCTCGTACCGAGGCCTGTTCAACTTGTGGCTCGAAGAACAGTTGCAGTGTCTCGTTAAGTGAGAAGAAGGTTACTATAAAAGCGATGAAAAATGGAGTGGAGGTTCATTCGGGAGATACAGTTGAAATCGAGACTGGAAACCTGAGTGCAACCAGAGTATCAATGATTGTATACGGGATTCCCCTTGCCGTTTTCCTTGTTACACTCATAGTGATGAATACGATTTTGAGATCCGAGGGACTTGCCCTCGGAGTTGCCTTTGCTTCCATAGTGGTGGTCTATACTCTAATTGCAGTCTATGACAGAAAGAACAGAGAGAAACTCATGCCGAAGATTATCAGGAAGGTGGAGCTGCCGGATGGATTCATTGTTCGATGAAGATGCTCTTCGATTGCTGGAATTTGACACAGTCCTAGGCGATATTTCTCAGAAGGCAATTTCCAGTTACGGAAAAGAGAGAATAAAGACTCTTAAACCTCTGGCTGAGGATAGCTCTATTCTCTACAGAAGAGTTAGCGAGTTCAACATGATTGTGATGAGGGAAGGAGAGCCACCCTTTACGGTCTTTCATGATCTCAACGATTATATAGGCAAGGTTAAGAGGGGATTCAGTCTCGGCGGGGAAGAGCTTTTCAGGAGCGCCATGACGATGGAAAATATTTGCCGTTTGAAGGAGTTCTTCGATCGTGTTTCTCAGGACTTTCCGGCAGTGACCGAGATAGTAGCGCTTCTTGGCTGCGAACGCGGATTTATAGGCGATGTCAGAAAGAAGATCTCAGAGGACGGGCAGATTAAGGACAATGCTTCTCCTGTATTGAAGGAGATTAGAAATGAACTCAAGAGTCTTGCCAGGAACCTCAGGGGAAGGCTTGACTCGATAATGAATAGGTATAAGGACAGTCTGACAGATAGTCTGATACTCAGCAGGGAAGGAAGATACGTTTTACCACTCTCGGCAGGCAAGAAGAATGAGTATCAGGGTGTCATTCACGGTTCTTCGGGCAGCGGTGCGACAGTCTATTTTGAGCCTCAGGAGCTTATTGCTCTAAACGACTCGATGAGAATTCTTCAATCTAGAGAAGAAGAGGAAGTCAGAAGAATATTGAGAGAACTTACAACCCTTTTCTTTAGCACATTTGAAAGACTTGAGCCATCACTGGAGGCCCTCGGGATTCTGGATGCGCTTTACGCTGCCTGTAGATATGCAAAGAAGAGAAATGGTGTCTTCATTGGACCGTCACCTTCAAGCCGTTTTTATCTCAAAGATGCCAGGCACCCTCTTATCAATGATGAAAAGGTGGTCCCGATCACGTTCACAATGGAAGAAGGGATAAGAGGCGTATTCATTACAGGTCCCAATACAGGTGGAAAGACGGTTGCAATGAAGACGATAGGCCTAGCGGTGCTTCTCATGCTTTGCGGTCTTCCCATACTTGCGGACCAATCATCGGAGATCCCCTTCTTCAGAAGGCTGTTTGCGGACATTGGGGACGAGCAGTCAATCGAGCAGAGTCTAAGCACTTTCTCGTCTCACATATCCAGGATAATAAGAATAATCGGAAGCGTTGAAGGTGACTCTCTTGTATTGCTTGATGAATTGGGCGCAGGAACCGATCCTGTTGAGGGATCTGCGCTGTCGGTTGCGATAATAGAAAGGCTGCTGGAGAAGTCCAGACTGATTCTTACGACTCACTTGACTCCAATTAAGCTCTATGCTATGGAGCGCTCAGACGTAGAGAATGCAAGTGTCGAGTTTGACGTTGCGAGTCTCAGGCCAACTTACAGGCTGCTAATGGGTATTCCCGGCTCGTCAAATGCCATCGAAGTTTCGAAAAGGCTGGGACTGCCGCTGGAAATAATAGAGAGAGCCCGTTCATACATGGATAGTGAAGCCAGAGACCTGGAGGCCGTAATTGGCAAACTTCACAGAGAAAGATCGTCACTGGAAGAAGAAAGAAGGGGTCTTCTCAAGACGAGAAAGGGGCTTGAAGAGAAGGCTCAGGCGTTTGACGAAAAGCTTTCAATGATCAAAGAGAAACGATACCGCGAGGTCAGCAGAGAAATCGATGAACTTGAGGAAAGACTGGGTTCCATTATCAAAGATATAGAAAGAGCGATAAGCCTGTCGAGGTCATCAAGTGAAAGAGACAAAGTTGCTGCAGTCAAGCGTCTGAACGAATTGAAGAGGGAAGTCGAACTCTTCGGAAGTGTTGCTCCCGATAAGGGAGATTCGGCAATTCCAGCTATTGGTGACTCGGTAAAGCTAATAGACAGCGGTGCAGAAGGTACGGTTCGTGAATTTGATGGCACCAGGGTGATTATTGACTCGGGGAAAATCACATTGAAGGTTCCGTTATCGCGGGTCCAGGTTATTGGAAAAGTCGTTGCTGAATCCGGTATGTCATCTCTCGAATTAGAGAACCAGAGTACAAGTCAGGAAATAGATATTAGAGGAAGTATCACCGAGGATGTTCCGATAATTATCGACGACTTCCTTCAAATGCTGAAGACAAATGGCAAGAAGCAGGGTTACATTATTCATGGAAAGGGTACTGGTAAGCTTGCTGAAGGGGTATGGAGCTACTTGAGGCGTACAAGAGGTGTTAAGAGCTTCAGAATAGGAACGCCTTCGGAAGGCGGAAGCGGCGTCACCGTTGTGGAGGTCTGAGAGGATTATGCGTACTGGGATAGACATTATCGATATTTCGCGTATGACGGAATCCGTTGCAAAGAGAATTCTCGGGAAGGAAGAAAGGGAGATCTTTAACGGTTTAGGGAATGAACACAGAAGGATGGAGTTTGCTGCCGGCCGTTTCGCAGCCAAAGAGGCATTTGTAAAGGCATCGGGGCGTAAGGACATTGAGTATTCGAAGATTCAGTTTTTGGCCGACGACGAGGGAAGGCCGATTCCCTCTGAAGAACTGAATCGGTTATTGAATAACGTCGATCTGACGGTCAGCATTTCTCACGAGCGAGAATATGCCGTAGCAGTCGTGATCCTCTTCGGGAGGGGTTAATGTGATTCCATTTGAAGAGGCAAAGAAGAGAATCAAAGAGCTGAGAAAAGAGATTGATCACCATGCTCATAAATACTACGTTCTCGATGATCCGGAGATATCTGATGTTGAATACGATCGTCTAATGGAGGAGCTTACTGAACTAGAAGATAAATACCCTGAGCTGAAGACTCCCGATTCACCAACAGTACGAGTTGGTTTGAGGCCAATTGATTCCTTCAAAGAGGTAGTTCATGAGTACAGACTGTTCTCCCTGGACAACACTTACTCGGCGGAGGAGGTAACGCAGTTCGACAAAAGGATCAGAGAGACACTAAACATCAATTTGGTACAGTATGTCTGTGAACTCAAAATCGATGGACTTTCTATCTCTTTGAAGTACGAAGATGGTTTGTTTCTGAGAGGAGCAACGAGAGGAAACGGTTTCGTCGGAGAAGACGTTACCGAGAATATCAAAGCTATCAAATCTATTCCCCTCAGACTGAGAGAAAACCTTTCGATAGAAGTGAGGGGTGAGGTGTATTTACCAAAGGATGTCTTCAACGAGCTCAACAAGATTCGTGCAGAGAGTGATCTTCAGTTGTTTGCAAATCCTCGAAACGCTGCCGCAGGAACACTCAGGCAGCTCGACCCCAGGGAAGTATCCAAACGAAAGCTGAGTGCGTTTTTCTACCAGATTGTTGAACCTGAAAGGTATGGACTTAAAAGCCAAAGCGAACAGCTTGGTTTTCTAAAGACAATCGGGCTGAAAGTTGAGCCAAATTACGAGGTAGCAGACGGTAAAGAAGACGTGATCAAATTCTGGAAAAAGTGGTCCGGATTGAAAACCAGTTTGAATTATGCGGTTGACGGAACGGTCGTGAAAGTAGAAGACTTTCACTCGCAGCAAGAGCTGGGTTACACTACGAAGGCACCTAGATGGGCCATAGCCTTTAAGTTCCCGGCCGAGCAGGCTACGACGAAGCTTACGGGTGTGACTCTGGGAGTAGGAAGGCTAGGCACAATAACGCCTGTAGCCGAACTCGACCCGGTTCAGCTGGCCGGGACCACCGTTAAAAGAGCAAGTATGCATAATTTCGACTTCGTCCGTGAAAAGGATATAAGAATCTTTGATACAGTCGTTGTAGAAAAGGCGGGCGAAATCATTCCGCAGATAGTGAGAAGTATCTCCGATAAGAGAACTGGCGAGGAGCAACGAATCGATCCTCCTTCGCAATGCCCGGTTTGCGGCGGACAGGTTGGGAAAGAGAGAGAGGAAGACGTGGCGCTGAAATGTCTGAATCCCGCCTGCCCCGCGAAGCTTAGCAGAAGGATACAGTTTTTCTGTTCCAGAGATGGAATGGACATTGAGGGACTGGGAGAAAAACTTGTGGGGCGGATCGTTGAAGCCGGTCTTGTGAAGAGGCCTTCCGATCTCTACAAGCTAAGTGAAGGTGATCTTCTCGAACTGGGAGAGGGAATTGGTGAAAAGACGGCAGCTAAACTTATCGAAGCTATCGAGAAGAGCAGGAAGAATCCTCTTTTCAAGCTCATCACTGGACTCGGAATTCCAGGCGTGGGTTCGAAGCTTGCAAGAGACCTTTCAAACTACTTCGGGAGTCTTCAGGCAGTAATCTCTGCAAGTGAGAAGGAATTGAAGGAAGTCTCCGGTATCGGTGAACAGCTGGCTTCAGACATAAGAAACTACTTGAATGCATCAGGTGTAAGGGAAGAGATTGAGGAACTCATGAATTATGTGAATACACAAGAGGAAAGCGTGGGCGGAGTCAAACCTCTAAGAGGATTGAAGTTTGTGGTCACCGGAACACTTCCCAGCTATTCCAGAAAGGAAATACAGGAAAAGATAATGGAACTTGGGGGAGAGCTTGTTTCGAGTGTTTCGAAGAATACCGATTACATTCTTGTGGGAGAGAATCCCGGTTCAAAAGAGGGAAAGGCCCGTTCGCTCGGAATAAAGATAATTGGTGAAAGGGAGTTCGAGGAGATGGTTAAGTCTTGATCCGCTATTTCGACAACAATGCCACTACCCAGATGGAAGGAGAACTTGCCGCACTGATGGCAAGTTTGTGCGAGGAAGAATATGCAAATCCTAACTCCATGCATTCTTTTGGCGTGAAGCAAGCTCGTCGCCTTGAAGAAGCCAGGGAGAGAGTGGCCCGCTGTCTCTCGGTCGATCCCAGAGAGATATTCTTTACTTCATGTGCGACTGAGGCGATAAACTGGATTCTCAGGTCCGGCATTTTCTTCAGGGGCAAGAGGAAGAAGATTGTTACAACTTCAATTGAACATAAGGCAGTTTTGAATACGCTTAGAGATCTGAAGACGGTCTCGAACATTGAGTATCGCGCGGTTTCACCGGAAAACGATGGCATTGTGAGCGTCGATAAGCTCCTCAATGAGGTTGATGATGAGACCTTTCTTGTCTCCGTTATGGCTGCAAACAACGTAACTGGTGCAATTCAGCCCTATGAGGAGATTGGTAGGACATTGAGAGAAAGAGGAGTTCTCTACCATATAGATGCAGTCCAGACGATAGGCAAAATTCCCTTCGATCTACAGAAGGGCTTCTGTGACTATGCTTCATTCTCTGCCCATAAGTTTCATGGTCCGAAGGGAGTCGGAATAGCATTCGTAAAACGAAGATCGCCAATTAGGCCCTTGATTACTGGTGGAGGACAGGAGAGGGGTATGCGTGCGGGAACTCAGAACGTACCGGGTGCTCTGGTGACTTCGATAGCAATGCAGAGAGCGATCGAAGATATGGAGACTTCATCCAGGAGACTTAGATATCTCCAGAAAGAGATTGTTGAGAGCGTTAAGGCTCTTGGCGGAGCTGTGAATACTCCAGAGGATTCAATCTCTAACACAGTTAATGCATCTTTTGCAGGTATTAGGTCGGAGGTTCTGGTTAACGCTCTCTCTGAAGAAGGTGTATATTTGGGGACTTCTTCGGCGTGTTCTTCCAGAAGCGATGGAGGTCAGTACGTTCTTGATGAAATGGGAGTTGATCCTTCACTTGCCTCTTGCTCTATCAGAATAAGCATGTCAAGATTCACCACGGAGGAAGATGTGGCGATTCTAATAGAAAAACTGAAGAAAACAGTTCCTCTTTTGAAATTTTAGCCACAAACGGTTATAATTGACTGTAATTAGATTTAACCGCCTTTGAGGTGATAATAGTTGCTCAGAAGTATGACCGGATATGCGAGGGCCGAAAGGACGCTTCGTGGAGTAAATGCTTTTGTAGAGTTGAAAACGGTGAATTCGAAGTACTTGAACGTTGATGTCAATATCGGGGATGCTTTCTCTGAGCTTGAAATGAATGTCAACAGGTTATTAAAGGAAAATCTCAAGCGTGGAACTGTAAAGGCCAGGATTGATATTTCTCTGGTGGACAGTGATGACCTTCTTCAACCTGATTTTGGTATAGCCTCCTCAATCTACAATTCTCTCAGATCGATAAGAGATCGTTACGGACTTGCCGGAGAAGTCTCAGTAGATTCAATGGCCAGATTCAAGGAGATATTCAAGAGCAGACCATCTGAGGACCTTGGGGAGAAGATATGGAATGTAGTGGAAGGGCTGCTGATTGAAGCTGTGCATCGACTGAACATTGACAGGGAAAGGGAAGGACAGAACATGTCTCTCGCTTTGAACGAGTATCTCGATAGACTCGAGACCATTGCGGAAGAGCTCCAGATCAATTCTGAGGAAATGGTTCTGTACTATCGAGATTTCCTGAAGAAGAAACTAGAGCAGATTACCGACAGCCAGCTCGATGAAAATAGACTGGAACAGGAAGTAGCGCTTCTAGCGGAAAAGGCAGATATTTCGGAGGAAATAGTCAGACTGGTTTCGCACATCGAATCCTTTAGAGGTGTTATGCAATCTGACAGAGAGAGTGGTGTACAGCTTGATTTCATTTGTCAGGAGTTGCACCGCGAACTGTCAACAATTGCATCGAAATCGAAAAAACTGGTGATTACTAACCTCTCTGTCGAGGGAAGAACGCTGGTAAATAAACTCAGGGAACAAGTTCAGAACATAGAGTAGGAGGTGTTTCATTTGTACGGACTCATTAACGTCGGGTTCGGAAATGTTATTATCGGTGATCGAGTTATTGCAATTGTTAATCCCGAATCCGCTCCGCTGAAAAGGTTGAAGGAAGTGGCCAAGGACGAAGGAAAGCTAATCGATGCCACTTATGGCAGAAAGACGAGAGCAATAGTTATCACTGACAGTAACCATATTATCCTATCTGCAATTCAGCCTGAGACTATCGCCTCTAGATTCATGCAGACATTCAGCGACATTGAGAAGCTCCTGGAAGATATCAGGGTATCTGGACAGAATTTTGAAGAATGAAAGGTATAGTCTTTGTGATGAGTGGTCCTTCGGGGGCCGGAAAGACCTCGATACTCAAAGAAGTACTTAAGTGCAATAAGAATCTTGATTTCTCCGTGTCCTATGCCACAAGAGAGAGACGTCCGGCTGAGATTGATGGTAAAGACTACATATTCGTTACCGAAGCTGAATTCGGCAAACTCTTGGAAGAGAATGAATTTCTTGAATGGGCAAAGGTTCATGGGAACTATTATGGAACATCGAAAAATCAAGTGAAAAAGAGCGTGGACTCCGGTACAGACATACTGCTAGACGTGGATATTCAGGGAGCGATGTCAGTAATGAAAGCATTGAAGGACGCAGTTTATATCTTTGTTGCTCCACCATCTTACGGAGAGCTGATTCGACGCCTCGAGTCCAGGGGAACGGAAAATATTGAATCGCTGAGAATGAGGTTGGAAGATGCGAAGTGGGAATTGGAACAGGTAAAGCACTTTCAGTATCTTGTTGTTAACGATAACTTAAACCACTCGGTAAGTCAATTTGAGGCGATCATTACCGCCGAAAGGCTGCGAGTTGATAGAATTGTGAATGAAAAGGGAGAAAGATTCCTGTTTGAGGAGAATACTAGATGATTATCAATTATGATTTGCTTTTGAAGAGAATTAGACACAAGTATGCAATTCCGGTGGCTGCCGCCAAGAGAGCCGAAGATCTAGAGGATTTTGGACGTCCGAAACTGGATCCAGCGACAGTTAAGGCGGCCGGCGATAAGATCACGGTTGCTTTGAAGGAGTTGGAAGAGGGTTACATCAGGATTAGAAATGAAGAGATGCTGATGATTCTGGTCCCGAAAGTGAAGTAACGGTTTTTGCTTCCCTGAACTCAGATGAGGAAATTTCTTAATTTGCCTTGTTGACAGGGATAAGGTCATTAGATATAATAAGTATCGTGCGTCGGGCCAACGTAGCTCAATCGGAAGAGCGGCTGATTTGTAATCAGCAGGTTGGGGGTTCAAGTCCCTTCGTTGGCTCCAAGGTTAACTATCGGTGGTAAGGTGCCCGAGTGGTCAAAGGGGGCGGACTGTAAATCCGCTGGCGGAACGCCTTCGGTGGTTCAAACCCACCCCTTACCACCATTAATTTTGCTACTGTTGAGGTGCATGCAATGGCAAAGAAAACAAAGGGAAATAAGGTTCTTGTAACTTTGAAGTGTTCGGAATGCGGTACGAGAAACTATTACAGATTCAAGAACCGCCAGAAGAAGTATAAGCTTGACTCGAGTAAGTACTGCCCGAAGTGCAGAAAGCATACCGAGCACAAAGAATCCAAGTAAGGTTGAGTCGTCTCAACTGAGTCAGGAGGAATCCCATGGCCAAGGCAAAGTTTTGGAAGTTTCTTTCCGAAGTAAAGAGTGAAGTTAAGAAGGTGACGTGGCCTAACAGGGAGCAGATGATCTCGTCTACTGGAGCAGTACTCGTCATTCTAATTGCAGCGGGAGCGTTTCTTGCGCTTCTCGATGTTATCTTTACGAATGCAATTGGGTCGCTTTTGAATTTCTTGACAGGCGCTGTTTAATGCTGTTATGCGTTGGTGATTAGTTGTGCGGAAAAGATGGTTCATAATTCAAACTTATTCAGGCCTGGAAAACTCTATCAAAGAGGCAATTCAGATCAAGATAGAGTCTTTCGGTTTTTCGCACATGTTTGGAAAGATTCTTGTTCCAGAGGAAACTAAGCTAGACAGAACTAACGTTGCCGCGGAAAAGTATATCGTTCCTGCCAACGCAAAGCTTCTAGTTAAGGACAATCAAGACGTAGCCAAAGGAGATCCTGTAGCTGAAGAAGTAGAAATCAAGGTTAAGAATGATGGTACAGTCGCAGAAATCAAGAACTACAGAGTAATCTTCATTGAGACTGCTGACAGACGCTATACCAAAACCTATTACATTCCCGAAAGTGCAAAGATTGAGACAGGCATTAAGACTGGAGCCAGGATTAGGCAGGGAATGCCTCTTGCAAAGCAGGGGGAATATTTCTGTGAACTGGACGGAAAGATTGTCTATACACAGAAGATGAAGCGAATCGTTGTTGAAAAGGAAAACGGCGATGAAGACGTATATCTGGTACATCCGGATAGTTATGATTCAAGGACTGCGAAGAAAGGGAATCTCGTAAAGCGCGGACAGCTGTTTGGTGAGACAAGAAAGATTTTCTCTAAAACCGAAGGAAGAGTGGAAATCTCAGATCTTCCGGGAAGGAAAGAGATAAAGATTTTCAAGATCATCAGAACCAGGCTGTATCCCGGTTATGTCTTCATCGAAATGATAATGAACGAAGAGACGTGGAATGTTGTCAAGAATACTCCGAATGTTGTCAACTTCGTTTCGGTAGGTGGTCAGCCTGTACAGCTCAAGGAGAAAGAGATAAAGGCCTTGTTGAGGTTGGTAGGAATTGAAGAGTATGAAGAACATTCAGGCGGTCCAGTCAAGATAGAAGTTGACTTTGAGATCGGCGAGGTCGTAAGAATTAATACAGGTCCATTTGAAGACTTTATTGGAAAGGTGACAGGTCTAGATCCTGAAAGACAGGAATTGAAAGTCGTAGTTAGTATCTTTGGAAGAGAGACACCAGTTATCCTCAGTTTGTCTGAGGTTGAGAAAATAGTCTGATCTACGGAAAAGTGGGAGGGCTAAGCCCGTTAACCACAAGGAGGTAAGAAAATATGTCTAAGAAGGTCATTGCCCAAATCAAGCTACAGCTTGAAGCGGGAAAGGCAACGCCAGCGCCTCCAGTAGGACCGGCTCTCGGTCAGCACGGAGTGAATATCATGGGGTTCTGCAAGCAGTTCAATGCAGAGACTTCTGACAAAGCCGGTATGGTGTTGCCGGTAGTTATTTCGGTATATGCAGACAGATCCTTCAGCTTCATCCTCAAAACTCCGCCCGCCAGCTTCCTGTTGCTTAAAGCTGCCGGAATCCAGAAGGGCTCCGGAGTTCCTAATCGTGACAAGGTTGGCAAGGTTACCAGGGCACAACTAGAGGAAATCGCGAAAGTCAAAATGCCCGATCTCAATGCCAGAACAGTCGATGCCGCTGCGAAGATCATTGCTGGAACTGCTCGCAACATGGGCATCGAAATCGTAGGTTGAGGAGGGGTCTGAATGCCAGTTAGATCAAAGAGATACATTCAAGCTAGGAAGTCCGTCGACAGAGTCAGGGTCTACTCTGTAGAAGAGTCTATAGACCTGCTAAAGAGTTTTCCACCAACCAAGTTTGATGAGACGGTTGAGATGCACATAAAACTGGGCATCGATCCTTCAAAGTCTGATCAGCAGGTTAGAGGAACAATTTCCCTTCCTCATGGAACTGGAAAGGATGTACGGGTTCTGGTGTTTGCCAAAGGAGAGCAGGCAGATGTTGCCAGACAGGCAGGAGCGGACTTTGTGGGCTCGGACGATCTTGTTCAGCAGATTCAAGGCGGCTGGACAGGTTTTGATGTCGCAATCGCTACTCCTGATATGATGAGAGATATAGGTAGACTCGGTAAGGTTCTTGGGCCGCGCGGCCTGATGCCGTCTCCTAAGGCCGGAACTGTGACTACCGATGTCGAAGATGCAGTTAAGGGATTCAAAGCTGGAAGAATCGAAGTCAAGAACGATAAGACAGGGAATCTTCATCTGCCTGTCGGAAAGAAGTCGTTTGAAAGTGAGAATCTGCGTGAGAACTTCGTCTCGGCTCTCAATCAGATTACGAGAATGAAGCCATCTGGTTCAAAAGGTAGATTCGTTCAGAGAGTCTTCCTTACAACGACGATGGGTGCTGGAATAAAGGTAGATTTCGTTAAAGAGACAGAGAAGTAGTCAAGTAAGAATAAGATATAGATTCGTTGCCAGAGACAGTAGGTAATTAAGAGCGTAAGCCGCCTACCGAGGTATGTAGAAGATCTAGCCTTCTGCGGCCTCGATTATGGGGCCGCTTTTCTGAAAGGAGGTGCGAGAAGTGCTAACCAGAGAAAGAAAAGAAGAAATCGTTGAGAGTCTATCAGAGGCCTACAAGAAGTCTTCACTAATACTCTTCGCGGACTATAAGGGTATGAAGGTCGCTGGAATAACTACTTTCAGAGACAGACTTTATGAAAAGTACGAAGACAGGGCCCAGTTCACGATAAAGAAGAACACGCTGGTCAGGCTTGCTCTAAACAATGCCGGTTTTGACGAAAGCGAATGGAAAGACTCAATTACCGGTACGACGGCAGTGCTGACTGTGGATGATGAGGATCCGATCTCAGCGCTGAAGATAATCACTGATTTCAACAAGAACAACAGGACATTGCCAGTTATAAAAGCCGGATTTCTTGAAGGGAAATACTTTACCGGGGACCAGTCCGCAGAACTTGCAAAACTGCCTTCGAGAGATCAATTGATTGCTATGGTTGTCGGCGGATTTGCTGCTCCGATAACCGGTCTTGTCTATACTCTGAACGGAGTGCTAACGAAGTTCCTGTATGCTCTAAATGCAATTAAGGATAAAAAAGCTGAATGATTCATGTGGAGGTGTGGTAAGATGACTAAGGAAGAACTAATAGGTGCAATAAAAGAAATGACAGTAGCAGAGCTTTCTGAACTTGTGAAGGCCTTAGAAGAGGAATTCGGTGTCAGCGCGGCAGCTCCTATGGCTGTAGCAGCGGCGCCTGCAGCAGGCGGTGCAGCAGCCGAGGAAGAAGAAGAGCAGTCTGAATTCAAGGTTGTTTTGAAGTCTTTCGGAGCGAAGAAGATCGATGTCATTAAGGTCGTAAGAACTATAACCGGACTCGGACTAAAGGAAGCCAAGGATCTAGTTGAAAAGGCTGGCACACCGGAGGGCGTCGTCAAAGAGACCCTTCCGAAAGCGGAGGCAGAAGAACTGAAGAAGCAGCTTGAAGAAGCTGGCGCCGAAGTCGAACTGAAGTAATTGGGCAATTGTCTGGTTACATATTTTCTGTATAATAAAGACACCCACATCAGGGAAATCCTCTGATGTGGGTTTGGTGTGCTAAAACATACGAGAGGTGATCTGATGAGAAAGGCCAATTTTGGCAAACGAGAGCGGTGGGTATTTGGAAGAGTGTATGAACCTCTTGAAATCCCGAATCTCATTGAGATCCAGACTCGTTCCTTCGAGTGGTTCATAGATGAAGGTCTTCTGAGTGTTCTGAAGAAGTATTCCCCCATCAAGTCGCAGATCCAGCGTTCGGATCTCAAGAAGGGCGAGAAAGGCTTCTCTCTGGATTTTGTATCGACCAGAATAGGCGAGGCGAAACACTCCATTCAGGAGTGCAAAGACAAAGGCCTCACGTATTCGGTTCCGCTTTATGTGACTGTAAGAATCACCGACCTTTATACCGGAGAGATCAAGGAGGAAGAGGCCTTTTTTGGATACTTGCCTTACATGACTGATAACGCCTCCTTCATAATCAACGGAGCGGAAAGAGTAATAGTCAATCAGCTCGTTAGATCTCCAGGTGTCTATTTTGTTGATGAACCTACGAAGGCGGTATCGGGTTCTCTTCCCATTTATGTTGCGCATTTTCTGCCTGTAAAAGGAGCCTGGTTCGAGATTCTCCTTAATCCAAACAAGCAGATAATGCAGGCTAGAATCGACAGAAGAAGAAAACTCAATTTCTTTGTCTTTCTTAAGGCTCTGGGCTACGAGAACGATCTCGATTTGCTCAGACTTTTCGAAAGTGGATACGATGGGTCAGACGAAGATGAATTGCTCGCAAATGTTGGAAGCATTATTCTTGAAGATATCAAGACTCCGGGCGGAGATCTTATAGCAGAAAAGGGAACGTTACTGACTGAAGATATTATCGCAAGAGTGATCGAGGCAGACGTGAAGACCATAAAGCTGCCGCTTCCCATTGCAATGAAGACTTTTATTGCCTTGCAGAAGACATATGGAGAAGGAATGACCGAAGATGATGCTTATATTGAACTTTTCAGAAAGCTCAGACCCGGTGAGATTCCTCGAATAAATGCTGCGAAGAGCTACATAACCAATCTATACTTCAGTCCCGACCGTTTTGACTTTTCCGATGTCGGGAGATACAAGGTAAACAGCCGGCTTAAGAAGGTCTATCAAGACTATCTGAAGGAGTTTGAAGGAAGGAAAGTCTCAAAGGACACTGATTATGCGGAAGAGTCCAGTGTTCTTACGGTTCTTGATGTGGTCCTTGCGGCAAGACATCTAACAGAAATTGAAAGCCGTCCGGAACTTCTAGATACGAAGGATCACCTTGGAAACAAACGAGTAAGAACGGTAGGCGAACTCATGGAAACTGAATTTGAGAAGGCATTCATCAAAATACATAAGCTCCTCGAAGAGAAACTAACCATCTATACTTCCTTTGACAAAATTGCAGTGCAGAGTCTAGTAAATGTAAGAACACTGATGACCACGCTGCATCAATTCTTTGCGACTAGTCAGCTTTCTCAGTTCATGGACCAGGTAAATCCGCTTGCAGAGTTAACGAACAAAAGGAGACTGTCTGCCATTGGACCGGGTGGTTTGAAGAGAGAACACGCAAGATTCGAGGTTCGTGACGTTCACCATTCTCACTACGGTAGAATGTGTCCCATAGAGACCCCTGAAGGCGCCAATATTGGACTGATGACTTCAATGGCTACCTTTGCGAAGATAGACAAGTTCGGGTTTCTACTGACTCCTTACAGAAAGGTTCAGAAGGGAGTAGCTAGTGACGATATAGTATATCTTGCCGCAGATGAAGAAGAGCGTTACAACATAGCTCACTCTACTATCGCTATGGACGGAAACGGTCGTATTCTTGATGAAAACGTCGAAATCCGTTATGCAGGTGAGGTAAGGTATGTCAATAGGGAAGACGTTGACTACATGTCGGTTTCTCCCAAACAGATAGTATCAATCTCGACCTCTTTGATACCATTTCTGGAAAACGACGATGCCAACAGAGCATTAATGGGATCAAACATGCAAAGACAGGCCGTACCCGTTATAAAATCCGAAGCTCCAATTGTTGGAACCGGTGTCGAAGGTGTTGCTGCCAGAGATTCAGGATATGTTGTGCTTGCAAAGCACAGGGGCAAGGTAATCAGTGTTGACGGCCGAAGAATAATCGTGCAGAGGCTTGATGATAAAGGTAAGCCTGAACTTGATGAAAAAGGAAAGTCAGTCGAAGATGTTTATACTCTGTTCAAGTTCGTGAGGACAAACCAGGACACCGCGGTAAACCAGAGACCGATAGTATCAGTTGGTGAGGAAGTAGAAAAAGGAGCTCCGATCGCGGACGGTCCCTCAACGGAAATGGGAGAGCTTGCCCTTGGGAAGAACGTGCTGGTAGCTTTCATGCCCTGGGAAGGGTACAACTTCGAAGATGCAATATTAGTCAACCAGGAACTTCTAGAAGATGACACTTTCACGACTATCCACGTTGAGATGTATGAGACGATCGCTAGGGATACTCAGCTAGGTCCGGAAGAGATCACGGCCGATATTCCTAACGTGTCGAAGGAATCGCTCAAAAATCTTGACGAGAGCGGAATAGTCAGAGTAGGTGCTTATGTTACTTCACAAGACATTCTTGTTGGAAAGGTTACACCCAAAGGCGAATCCGAGACAACTCCTGAAGAGAAGATAATCAGGTCTGTTTTCGGAGATAGGGGAAGAGATGTGAAGGATTCATCGCTGAAGCTTCCTCATGGCGTTGAGGGAAGAGTAATCGATGTCAAGGTCTTCGAAAAGGAAGAAGTATCTGAGCTTGGATCTGGCATCAACAAGCTTGTCAAAGTATTCGTCGGAATCAGAAAGCCTTTGGATGTTGGTGACAAGCTTGCTGGAAGGCACGGTAACAAAGGCGTTGTTTCGAATATTATACCGAAGGAAGACATGCCTTTTCTTCCTGACGGTACTCCAATCCAACTTGTGCTTTCTCCTCTAGGCGTTCCGTCGAGAATGAACGTTGGGCAGGTACTTGAGACACATCTTGGATGGCTGGGAAAGCTTACAAATCGCTATTTTGCGACCCCCATCTTTGATGGAGCCACGGAAGAAGAAATCATGACAGAGCTTTATGAGGCCAGGAAAGAGTTTGGTCTCGAAGACGGAGATAGTCAAGAGCTGAAGACCGGCAAAGTGACCTTGAGAGATGGACGCACCGGTGGTCCTTTTGACTTCCCGATTGTTGTGGGAATAATGTACATGCTTAAACTCGTTCATATAGCAAAGGATAAGATTCATGCAAGATCCACAGGTCCTTACTCGCTCATTCATCAGCAGCCTCTCGGCGGAAAGGCTCACTTTGGTGGCCAGAGATTTGGAGAGATGGAAGTTTGGGCGCTCGAAGCCTATGGAGCGGCGCACACTTTGAATGAGATGCTGACGATAAAATCTGATGACATCAAAGGAAGGAACGATGTCTATAAGGCAATACTGAAGGGAATTAACATACCAGAACCAGGTATACCGGAGAGTTTCAAGGTTCTGATAAAAGAGCTTCAGGGACTCTCTCTCGACGTTAAGGTTTTTGATCAGAATAATGTCGAGCTGGATGTGGATAAATTATGAGAATCAATAGAAGGGAGCTACCCCTCAAGGAGGGAAGCAGATGCCAGTAAGCACATACAAGAGAAAGGTCAGTAAGCTGGAAATCGATATTGCCTCACCGGACAGAATCAAGGGCTGGTCAAGCGGGGAAGTGAAGAAGCCCGAGACGATCAATTATCGTACGTTCAAACCGGAAAGAGACGGACTTTTCTGTGAGAAGATCTTCGGACCGACCAAAGATTACGAGTGTACATGCGGCAAGTACAAGGGAAAGAAGTACGAGGGAACCGTATGTGAGCGCTGTGGTGTGCGTGTCGAATCTAAAGAAGCTCGCAGAAGAAGGATGGGTCACATCGAACTGGCCGCTCCTGTCACACACGTTTGGTATTTGAAGAGCGCGCCAAGTGTTCTGTCATCACTACTCAACATTCCTGCGAAAGATCTCGAGAACATAATCTACTACGGATCGAAGAGAGTCATTGAAAGACTGTATGTAGTTACCGATCCGAAGGAGACGGATTTCTTTCCAGGAATGACGATGTACCAGACTGAATATGAGATCTACACGAAGAAGCTCGGCTTCGAAGTGGAGCAGGGCTACAAGGTGAAGGCACCTCACGGACCGGTTACAACAGACATTGACGGTAAAGTCACTATCGAGAGAATCGATAGCAGTACCGAGAGAGAACTTAACTGGGTAATCGTCAAGGATGAGACTGGGATAGAGAAGAAGTACCCGGTTTTCGAAGGTGCCCTTATATATGTTCAGAACGAAGACGAGGTTCATAAGGGTGACACCCTTGCCGACAGATTCCTCTTCGAGGATGAAGTTCTTTCCGCTACAGAGTATAAGATCTTTGACGAATACTATCCAGGAAAATTCGAAGTTGAGACAGATACCGAAAGCGACAGGCCGATAGTTATAATAACGGAAATTGATCCCGAAGTATCCGAAGAGACGGGCAGGATTGTCGGAGAAGTCTTGATAGAAAATGAGTACGAGGCTTACAAAGAACTCTATCCTGGAAAGGTAACCTGTGATTACGGAGCGGCCGCAATTAAGAAGCTGCTGCATGGAATGGATCTGGAAGAACTACAGGTTGCCATTGAACTGGAACTGAAGTCTATTCCGAAGAGCAGTGCGAGGGCTCTTAAACTTCTTAGAAGGTTGAAGTACGTAAAGGACTTCATTGCCTCTGACAACAGGCCGGAATGGATGGTTATGGACGTAGTGCCGGTAATCCCTCCGGACCTGCGGCCTATGATTCAAATAGAAGGTGGAAGATTTGCAACAACGGATCTGAACGACCTTTACAGGAGAGTAATAAACAGGAATAATCGGCTCGCGAAACTCCTTCAGATCGGAGCTCCCGACATAATAATCAGAAATGAAAAGAGGATGCTTCAGGAGGCTGTTGACTCCCTCATATACAACGGGAGAGTTGGAAAGGCCGTATCAGACAAATCTGGCAGGCCCTTGAAGTCTCTTACAGACCTGGTAAAGGGCAAGAAGGGGAGATTCAGAAGAAATCTGCTTGGAAAGCGAGTAGATTACTCAGGTAGAGCAGTTATCGTCGTTGGACCCGATCTGAAGATTCATGAATGCGGAATCCCTAAGAGAGTAGCTATGGAGCTATTCAAGCCGTTTGTTCTCTCTAGGCTTCTTCACGGAAGTGAATCGAGCAAGACAGCGAGAAAGCTCAAGAAAACGATAATAGAGAAGGAAATGCCCGAGGCCTGGGAAGTCCTCGAAGATGTGATCAAGGGACATCCGGTTCTCCTCAATAGAGCACCGACGCTTCACAGGATATCCATTCAGGCTTTCATACCCAGGTTGGTAGAAGGAAACGCGATTCAGCTTCATCCGCTTGTCTGTGCACCATTCAACGCAGACTTTGACGGTGACCAGATGGCTGTACACGTTCCCTTATCCGCAGCTGCCCAGGCAGAGGCAAAGTTCCTCATGCTCAGCAGATACAACGTGATTTCCCCTGCGAGCGGGAAGCCTATTTCGATGCCCGGTAAGGACATAATCGTTGGTGTTTACTATCTTACGACCGTTGACCACGAGTATGAGAAGAAGGAAAAAGAAGTCATGGATTACTACTCGACCCTCCTCAAAGATGAGAAGATTTCCGATGTTGAAGCGAGGAGAATGGTCAGGGAAAAGGCTCTTGAATGGGTCGATTGGAAGTTCTCTTCTCCAGGAGAAGCGCTTCTTGCTTACGACATGGAATATATATCACTTCACGATCCTATTCTTGTTCAGCTGGATTCCTCATCCGGCGAGCTCACACTGACAACGGTAGGAAGGATAATATTCAACACAATAGTCCCAGAAAAGCTCAAAGACCACATGAAGAAGTTCAACAAGAAAGCTATAAAAAAGTTGATCTACGACTGCTTCCATGAATACGGAATCGATAGGACGGCAGATCTTCTGGACGATATGATGTCTCTTGGTTTCCACTATGCAACTGCTTCGGGCCTGACAATATCGATAAATGATATCGTTGTTTATCCGCAGAAGGACAAGGTTATCGATGCCGCTCAGGAAAGGGTAGACCAGATCGAGAACCTGTATAAGTCGGGATTCTTGACTGAAGATGGTAGAACACAGGAGATAATTAGAATCTGGTCCGATACGACTCAGGAGATAATGGAAAAGACGTACACGGAGTTCGAAAAGTATCCGTTCAATCCAATTTACATGATGGTCGATTCCGGAGCTAGAGGTAACATAGACCAGCTGAAGCAACTCGCTGGTATGCGAGGTTTGATGGCCGATCCATCGGGGAAGACGATCGAAGTACCGATAAAATCAAATTTCAGAGATGGACTAACGGAGCTTGAGTTCTTCACATCTACCCATGGTGCAAGAAAGGGTTCGGCCGATACGGCTCTTCGAACGTCGTTCGCCGGTTACCTCACCAGAAGGCTAGTCGATGTCTCCCAGACAATAACCGTAACTACACCAAACTGCGGCACTCATGAAGGTATCGAGGCCGTTGAACTGATGGCTGACGGTGTAACAATTGAGAAGCTCGAGGAGTTCCTTTTTGGGAGGGTTCTTGCGTCCGATGTTATCAACCCTCTGACAGGGAAGGTCTTGAAAAACGAGAAGACTGGAAAGGAATACTTCCGCGATACGATGATTAGAGATGAAGACGCCGCATTCCTTTCAAACTACAGAGCCAGTGTTGAAGTTGCCCGCGAAGAGATTTTGAGTATTCCAAAGGTGACAAGACTCATAAACTATACCGAACTGGACGAGAGTATCACTCTCAATGACAAGGAATACAAAGTAGGCACCCATATCGGGAGCGATCTTCTTCACCAGCTAAAGAATTCCGAAGTTGAGGAAGTGAAGGTGATTACCTTCCCATGCGTGGGTCAGATCTTTGCAGGCGATCCCGTAAAGAATGGCAGTAAAGAAATGCTTGTGAAGTATCAGGAGAAGATAGACGAGCTTACGGCGAAGAAGCTGCAGAAAAACGAAATCGACAAAGTCTACGTTCGACCGACAATAAAGGTCAGATCTGTACTAACTTGCGAATCCGATAGCGGAGTCTGCGCAATGTGTTACGGAATGGATCTTTCAAATCACGAGATTGTCAACGTCGGAGAATCCGTTGGTGTAGTCGCCGCCCAATCGATCGGTGAACCAGGCACACAGCTGACGATGAGGACGTTCCACACTGGAGGTATAGCCACCGGACAGGACATAACCAGAGGTCTTCCAAGGGCAGAAGAACTGTTCGAGGCCCGAAAGAAACTCAAGGATCCTGAAGCGCTCTTTATTGAGAAAGGTGATAGTGGTTTCGTGAAGGATCTCGTTTCTGACGACAAGGGAAGAAGAAAGGTTTACATTGAAACTAAGACCGGAGGTATCAGTGAATACGATCTCTCCTCTAGCATCAAACCCAAGATCGAGATCGGTGACAAGGTCACTGAAGGACAGGCAATAACAACGGGAACCGTAAGGCCAAGGAAACTGATGGAAAAGCTAGGTCTGGTTCAAACAGCACTTTATCTTCTCACCGAGATCAAACGCGTCTATGCAGAACAGGGTGTTGAGATTCACGATAAGCACTTTGAGCTGATAATCAGACAGATGCTTTCTAAAGTTGAAGTCACGGATCCTGGAGACACCGACTTCTTGCCGGGAGACCTTCTTGACATTGTCGAAATCAGAAAAATAAACAAGACAATAGATGAAGCAAACAGCAGAGTTGGAGAGAACAGAGAGTATGTAATCGATAAGAGATTGGCAAGGAGAGTCCTTGGCGAAGATGAAGATGGAAAGATACAGAAGATTGCGGCTGAGGGCGAACCAATAAGTGAAGAGCTTCTTGAGAAGATTCTCAAAGTCGGTATAAAGCAAATACTGATATATGACGTCGATGAGGACCATTATCAGAAGCTTGTTGATGACTTCAATCCCGATACGGTAATTCCCGAGAAGAAGATCCAGATAATGCCGAAGGATCCGATAAAGTTCAAGCGAAAGCTTCTCCGAATTACCAAGGCCTCTCTTGAGAGTGAAGGCTGGTTGTCGGCCGCTTCGTTCCAGCAGACGCCACAGATCCTTACCGAAGCATCTGTTGCAGGGAAGTCAGACTTCCTGCTCGGACTGAAAGAAAACGTAATCGTAGGCCAGTTAATACCCGCAGGAACTGGTCTTGATATGTATGCCAATCTGCAAGTTGAAGAGGCTGCCATACCCTCACAGTTTAAGGAAGAGGAGCTAGCCTGATCTAAGCGCGGAACTGTTAGCAATGGCGGAAAGCGTGCTGCGCTTTCCGCTTTTCTTTTGGAATGGTAACATTATATGGGACAGATACTCTATCATCTGGGGGCAAAGTTGTCGAAGCCGGTTTTGGAAATAACGGATCTTAAGAAGACGTACAGTATAAGCGGAACGAGAGCCCTTGACGGAGCGACTCTCGCTTTTTACTCAGGAGAGATCGCCTCTCTTCTTGGAGAAAATGGAGCGGGCAAGACTACGCTTATGAAAGCCATTGTTGGAATTGAAAAGCCGGACAGTGGTTCAATGCTATTACAAGGTGAGAAGTACATCCCTTTGGGCCCCTATTCCGCGTTGGAGAAGGGTATAGGAATGGTCCCTCAGAGCCTGAAAGTGATTTCTCAGCTAACCGTATTTGAGAATTTGTTGCTGGGGTTCAGAAGTAATTGGCCAGGAAGGACAATTAAGCACTTCAAAGAAAAAATCGAAGAGGTTATGCAGCGTTATCGCCTTCAGCTCCCCTTAGATATGAAGGTTGAACTGCTATCAACGGGACAGCGGCAAAAGCTGGAAGTGCTGAGAATACTCCAGAATTCTCCGGGGATAATCATTTTCGATGAACCTACAACTCTTATCTCTGAAACCGATAAAGGTGAGCTTTTCGAGACTTTCAGAAGGTTTAAGGCCGAAGGAAAGACAGTTTTGTTTATCACTCACAAGCTGTACGAAGCCTACTCTGTTTCAGATCGAATATACGTTATTCGGTCGGGAGTAATCATTGGCCGCTACAAAAGAGATGAGACTTCGGTAGAGGAGCTTCACGATCTAGTTTCTGGAGAAGAGACTCGTCCAGATAGGGTTCAACTGTCGTCTGCCGGAGAAGTAGTTTTACGAGTCGAGGAACTGGGTATCGAAGGTTCTGTAGAGGGGGAAGAAGCTGTAAAGGAAACATCCTTCGAAGTGAGAAGAGGCGAGCTTCTCGCGATTTCGGGTGTACCCGGAAATGGTCAGGAAGAGCTCCTGGAGGGAATATTCGGGATGAGAAAGATTCTTTCGGGAAGGGTTCTTCTCGATGGAAAGGATGTTACCAACGTTCCTCCCCGCAATCTCAGAAAGCTGGGGTTGGCAGCTTTACCTTCGGACAGAGACGGCGCGGCAAGCTGTAAAAACGCAACAATAAAGGATAATCTCGTCATCCACAAAGTCGCTGACGGCGGATGGATTGTTGATGATAGGGGGCTAGACGCCTTTGCCAGAAGTCTTCTAAGCGATTATGGCGTTTTGTATGGCAGTATCTTCGATCCTGCCTCCTCTCTATCTGGAGGTAATCTCCAGAAGCTGCTGCTTTCAAGAGAGATCAGTTCTGAACCCAGGGCCCTCCTGCTGGGAGAACCCTCTAGAGGTCTGGATGTTAAGCATCTTCACATACTGCGCACAGTTTTGGCAAGGATAAAAGAAGAGATGGCGGTTGTCGTTTTTACGGCAGATCTTGAAGAAGCCCTGAAAGTTGGTGACAGGATCATAGTCATGTCTGAAGGAAGGATCGTCTTTAATGCCGTCAATAGACCAGGATTGAGTAAACATATGATCGGTAAACTCATACTGAAGGCAACGGGAGAGAGGCAGTGACTAGACGATCTGCGATGAATGGAAGATCATTTCTTGTCATGGCGCTTGCTTTGGCTGCCGGTCTCGTATTAGTGTTTCTTATGAGTGAAGAGCCCTTTAATGCAACTAGAGCGTTCTTTCTATCCCCCTTTTCGAATCGCTTCTATTTCGGCAATCTTCTTGCCTACTCAATCCCGCTAATGCTTACTGGACTGGCTGCATCTATAGCCTTCACCTCCTCATGCTTCAATCTCGGAATGGAAGGGCAGGTATATCTTGGAGCTCTAGGCGGAACGGCAGCAGGTATTCTTCTTGCCGGAAAAGTATCTGGGGCTTTAGGAATCTTCACGATGATTATTGTCAGCTTTCTTTTCGGCGCGACAGCTGCAGGTATCTCTGCGTTGCTAAAGACCCGGTTAGGTGTGAATGAGCTGATCTCTTCGCTCTTACTGAGTAATGGACTGGTGATTATAGTTGATTACTTCATTGAGGGTCCTCTCAATGATCGTCCTTCCGGCCTTGCAGCTACGGTTACTCTGCCCGATGAGTTCAGATTCGGAGGATTGATGTCGCCTTCGTATCTCCATTCAGGAATCATCTTTTCCATCACTGCAGCTGTAATTCTCTGGTTTTTCTTATTCAGAACGAGAGAGGGATTCAAAATGAGAATCACTGGAAAAAATCGGAGGTTCGCCTATTATTCTGGTGTCGATACAAAGAAAGTTATTTTCTGGTCGCTCTTCCTCAGTGGAGGACTCGCATCTACTGCAGGAATCATTGATGTCATAGGTATCCACGGCAGAGTGATGAGGGGTTTTTCGAGTGGGTATGGCTGGAATGGAATTGCGATTGCCCTTATTGCAAGAAATCATCCGCTGATGGTGGTTCCTGCTGCTCTGTTCTTCGCATATCTGGAAAGCGGAGCGCAAATCGCTTCTCTTGAGGCGAATGTTACGCCTGAAGTTGCCAAGATCGTTCAGGCCGTTATCTTTTTTCTGGTGACGGCGGAAGCTCTAATCCCTAGAGCTTTCTGGAGAAAAAGGTATGTTTGAAGCGATAATTCGAGATACAGTGAAGAACTCCACGCCGATTATTCTTGCGGCCACTGGTGGCCTGCTTACAGAAGTTTCTGGCTGGCTGAACATCGGCTTAGAAGGTAGTATTCTTTCCGGTGCTTTCTTTGCTGTTGTTGTCTCATCGGCAACGAGGAGCATACTTCTGGGTACTTTGGCTTCCGTTCTTGTATCGGTGATTCTTTCAACGATTGTCTTTTTAACCGTAAAATTTCTGAAGGCAAATCTTTACGTTGTTGGGATAGCTGTGAATCTCCTATCGATGGGCCTAACCGTTGCGTTGACAGATTTATGGTTCAAGAGCAAAGGTACCGTAGTCTTCAGCAATTCACCAAGGCCAGGGGTTATTTCAATCGATTCTCTCAATAATACATCACTTGGTTGGCTGAATGGACTTGGCCTATTTGATCTAGTTGCCATCGTTACTCCATTCCTCTTTGCTTACATCTTCAAGAAGACGGTTTTCGGTGTGAAGCTAAGAGCTTGTGGGTATGATGATGAAAGTGCTTTCTACAGCGGCGTGAAGGTCAATCAGATTAGATTCGTGGCTTACATTGGGAGCGGGGTCTTTGCGGGACTTGCTGGCTCTGCGCTGTCTCTACCGCTTGGAGCTTTCGTTTCGAATATGTCTGGTGGAAGAGGTTGGCTGGCACTTGTGGCAGTCATCATGGGAAGGAAGAAGCCGACGCTAGTATTTTTATCGGCAATTATGCTGGGCTTTGTCACCGAGCTATCTATCTTTCTACAGGTTGCTACGGAAGTCTCTCCGAAGTTGTTACTTTCGCTACCTTACTTCGTTTCTTTCGCAATTCTTGCACTTTCTCACAGTGGAAACAGCAAGAAAAGGCTTCTGGATTAGGAAAGCAAATGCGTGATATAATTCATCGAATTGGAGGTGTGACTTTGAAACTTATAGATCAGCTTAAGTCTAAATACTCCGAGATCTCTTATCTTCATAGCGCTGCAGCCCTCATGGCATGGGACATGAGAACATGCATTCCCTTGAAGGGGGCAGAGATGAGGGCGGAGGCTCTTGGATATATTTCGACTCTCGCATTCAGAAAGTCGGTTTCTGAAGAAGTAGGAGCTTTGCTTGGCCAGCTCAATGAGAACAAAGTCCAGGAGGAACTGACTGAAGACGAGAAGGCAATGGTTAGGGTGGCATCGAAGTCCTATAAGAGAGCAAGGGCAATTCCCCCTGAGCTTCATCAGAAGTACTCAGTCCTAACATCGAATAGTGAAAAAGTGTGGGAAAAAGCTCGGAAAGAAAATGATTTCAACAGTTTGGAGCCATATCTGGAGGAAATCGTCGAACTGTCCAGGGAAATGGCCCGATTGTACGGATTTGAGGATAATCCGTACGATGCCCTTCTCGAAGGCTTTGAAGAAGGTATGACAGCCAGAAAACTGCGGAAAATTATTGAGCCGTTGAAATCGGATCTCATACCTTTTATAAAGAAGATTGTGGAGGAGGGCGAATTAGCCGATGCCTCTCTTCTTGAGGGGAGATTCAACAGAAGAGCTCAGGAGAAACTGAGTAGAAAGGTTCTCAAACTAATAGGTTACGACTTCGATGCCGGCAGGCTTGACGAAACGGTCCATCCCTTCACAATAGGTATAGGGGTAAACGATGTCAGGGTAACGACTAAATACACATCATGCGAATTCACCCCTTCTCTTTTTGGATCGATCCATGAGGGGGGTCATGCGATCTATGAGCAGGGGTTGCCTATTTCACTCAAAGAGACACCTCTTTACGGTGCGTGCTCTCTAGGTATTCACGAATCTCAATCGAGAATGATGGAGAACATGGTCGGTAGAAGCAGGGAATTTCTGTCGTTCTTCTATCCACAGATACAGAAGGCTTATCCATCGAATTTCAAGAACGTTCCACTGGATGAATTTTATAGATCAGTAAATAACGTAAAGCCGTCTCTAATTAGAATAGAGGCCGATGAAGTAACATACAACCTTCATATCATGATTAGGTTTGAGCTTGAAGAAGCTCTTATCAAAGGAGACCTTCGAGTTTCGGATCTCCCGAAGGCTTGGAATGCAAAGATGAAAGAGTATCTCGGAATTGTGCCTGATACTGACAGCGACGGAGTGCTCCAGGATATCCACTGGCCATCCGGAATGATCGGGTATTTCCCATCGTATATGTTGGGAAACCTATATGCTGCACAGATGTATTCGAAAGCAAGGCAGGAGATTCCAGGCCTTGACAAGAGGATAGAAATGGGAGATGTCTTGTCTCTTGTCGACTGGTTAAGAAAGAACATTCATAGCATGGGAAGGCGGTACGAGCCCGAGAAACTTCTGAAAGCAGCCACCGGAAAAGAGCTGGATCCCTCATATTTCCTGAAATATGTCAAGGAGAAGTACTCTAACATATACCAGATATAGTCGTCATCCAGTTTGATCTTCCAGAAGAATGGCCTCGATTTTGGAGAGTCTGTCTTGAGAGAGTTTCAGACTCTCCTTTCTATTTGCCAGGAAGTTTACGATTTCTAATGGCTTTTCAAGACCCATGTCCTTCCATATGAAGGAAATTACCTCGGGGTCGATAAGATCGTGAAAAGCAAGCAAATAGACAGCAGATGGCATCATGTTCTTCAATTCCGAAGTCTTCTTCATTTCGCCACTCTCCAAAAACTCGAGGGCCTTCTCTTTTACAGCCTTCCCTATGCCCTTGATCGATGAAATGCCAGCAACATCGTCACTTGTAAGCCGACCCGAAGGTAAATTAGATCTGATGACTCTTGCTGCAAATTCATAGGTTCTTGCCTTGAATGGATTGTCCCTGATGACCTTGAGAAGCCTTGAGAGCAAGTCAAACTGCATTGCCAGTTCCTCTTTTCTCACCGGTATCACCTCTCAGTGTATTTTACACCGTTGAGAGGCGGCAAAGAAATCAAATACTATGAATTCTCTCTCGCTCCAAGAGAAATGCGTCTATCTGTCCAAAACAATCCGGCCAGACCAAAAACCTCTGCGAGTGAACTAGAGATCGGGATATCAGAGGATAGTCCTGCAGATTTATTTCTTCCTTCTGCTGAGGACAGCTTCAATGTTCTCCTTGGCTGTGCCGACAAAGGCTTCATAAAAGGCCATGCCCGCAGCTTCTATCGCTTGAACGGCGTTGCCCCCAAGATGGAAAGCTATTATTGTGTCTATCCCTTGCTTTGTGAGCATGTTTACTGCCATGGGTCCGGCACCGTGCGCCACGCTGTTGTCTGGTTCTATATATTGTTCACTTCCCGTATCCGGGTCATAGATCAGAAAGAACTTCGCTCTGGCAAATCTATCGTCTGGAATACTGTTTATAGTCTTTTCTTTAACTGGGATAGCTATTTTCATTATTCTTCTACACCTCCGGAAATTCTCCGTTTCAGCCTCAGGGCAATTCGCCTTATTGCTTGCGCCGCCTTTGAGTCTTCCATTGCAACAACCGGTTTTCCCATAATGGTCGCTTTCTCCACCTGCTCGTCAAAGGGAATTTTGCCCAGGAGCTCTATTCCGTTAGCTCCACACCAGGACTCTATGAAAGCGCTTTTTGAAGTATTCAAATCCCACTTGTTTATAACTATTCCGAAATCTCTCTTGAAATGTCTTATAGTCTCCACTATTCTTGCAAGATCGTGGTTTCCCGATACAGTCGGTTCGGCAACTGCAAGCACGTAAGTTGCCCCGGTAATTGATGAAGTTGCGGGGCACCCAATTCCCGGAGCACCATCGATCACGATTAGTTCCTTTCTTTCCCTCTCTGCGACATTAATTGCCAGTTTTCTGACTTCGGCCACCAACCCTCCAGAAGTCTCTTCTCCTGGAGTCAATAAGGCGTGAACAAGAGGGATTTCATTCGACTGAGATAAGAAGTAATCTCCGGACTTATTGTCTTTGAGCGAAATTGCGTTCGCCGGACAGACTGCCACACACATGCCGCATCCCTCGCATGCGTAAGGATCGATTGAGTAAGGACCTCCCCTGATAATCGCATCGAATCTGCAGAATTTCTCGCAGAGTCCGCATGATATGCATTGATCAGAGATTTCTGCCTTTTTACCACCATAATATTCGAATTTCTCGATCAGCTTATTCTCGAGAATTAGGTGAAGGTTTGGTGCGTCCACATCGCAATCGGCCATCACTATTGAGTCAAAGAGAGAGGAAAGCGATCCGGCAAGTGTTGTCTTTCCCGTTCCGCCCTTTCCGCTTACAATGGCAAGTTGAAACATCATGACACCCCCGATGAAGAGAAGATCTTCTCAGCCAGTTCCTTGAACCGTATCTTCCATGATGGCGAAGTTTCAGTGAAGAGCTTGCCTTCAGAATAGGCTTCGGCTATGCTGCGATCAAAGGGTATTCTTTCGAGGACAACAATGGTTTCTTCACTGGCATATTCATCTATCATTGTGTAGGAACCCGTATCTCTGTTGACTACTACACCGAAAGGAATCTCCATCTCTCTCACAATTTTAACTGCAAGTTTCAAATCATGAAGACCAAATGGAGTGGGTTCGGTTACCAGTATCGCGAAATCTACCTTTCTTAGTGTCTCTACCACAGAACAGGACGTTCCCGGGGGAGAATCGATAATGACTACCTTGTTTCGATCAATATTCCCTTTAAGTTTTCTGATAACCCTTACAGGGGACGGTTCTCCAATTTCCAGTATCCCCATTCCAAAATCAATCTTGTCGTTTATTCTGCCTGTTTTAACTTCTCCAATGACTTTTGGTCTCTCGGTGATTGCCTTCTCGGGACAGACAAAAGTGCACAAACCGCAGCCATGACACAAGGATTCGAAGACCATTACACCAGTATCGAAAACGGAAAGCGCTCCAAACTGGCAGGCTTCGGCGCATTTGCCACAACGAGTGCACTTCTCCTTATCTATTGCTGGAAGCATCAGCTCAATTTCCTCTTCATGCTCAATCTCTGGGTCAAAAAACAGATGTACATCAGGTTCTTCAGCGTCTGCGTCCAGAAGTTGAACATCAAAATCGTCAGATATGGCGCTAGCGAGGTTTGTGGCAAGGGTGGTCTTTCCTGTGCCTCCCTTGCCACTTAGTACGGCAATAACCAAGGCCTACCACCATCTCCTGAAACGAAAGCCCATGCCTCTTCCGACGCCAAATCCTCCCCCAAATCCCATCCTTCTTCCGAGGAACAGTCTTCTCCTCGGAAATAATCGGTAGGAGTAGTTCCTTGCCGGCGTTTGTCTCGATACTTGATCATCGGGAGCACAGTTGCCCATGCCCCAGCCAGTCATTGGTCCAGAACCGTTGGGTCCAGTTCCATCTCTCCACGGCATATTCTCACTCCTCTTCTTCGGTACTGTTTTTGTTTTCAAGCGTTTCCAGTCTCTTTTCAATTTCCTTGATCTCTTCGCCGATCATTTCGAGCTCTCTCTTAAGCATTGCTCGATACTCCTTTAGTTCCTGACTTTCCATTTCGGGGGAAATTTCCTGATCGTAGGCGTATGGCCCATAATAACCGAAACCTCTTCCTGGCCCATATCCCCTACCATATCCCATTCCTCTTCCGGATCCTGCTCCATATCCGGGGCCGTAGCCGTAGAATCTGCAGGAACCGTCTCTAAACCTCAAAGGACCAGATCCAAATGGCATATAGTCACCTCCTATATATGCACTAATCATATATATTATACTGACTGAGATTGTCAATGTCAAGACAGATCTGATTTCACCGAATTCTGGGAATTTCTGATAGTATCTAAATGAGGAGGATAGATGGGAAACAAAGCGCATGTTTTGCTGTTTTCACTAATAGCTCCGTTTTATAACGTTGCTTTCAAGTCGCAGCTGAAGAATTATCGAAGCCTTTTGAAAGAACATCGTTCTCTAATTGGCGACGATATCGAGAGTGTTCTCGATATCGGTTGCGGAACCGGTGCTCTTGCCAAAGCATTCGATGAACTGGGATACCGAGTGACTGCTGTAGATGCTTCGACTTCCATGGTAGCGATAGCGAGGCATAATCTTAAAGAAAGCAGAGTCAAAGTTGTTCAAGGCGACTTTTTTGAGAAGCTTCCCTTTGAAGACAATAGTTTTGATCTTCTCGTCGCGTCTTATGTCGTACACGGTCATAAGGTTGAGGGCAGGGAGAAGTTTTATAGAGAGAGTCGTAGAATATGCAGGAAAGAGATTCTGATTCACGATTTCTTTCCGAATAGAAATCCCGTAGTCTATGTTGTCGAGTTCTTCGAGAGAAGCGATTACAGAAGCTTCGTACCGAAAGCCTTAGAAGAGCTCAAAGAGAATTTTCCCGTTGTAAGAGACGTTAGGCTTTCATCCACTACGGGGTGGTATCTATGTCGGTGCGACTAGACTTTAGAGTTAGTTGAGTCTTCGGGACTGAAAATTTAGCAGGCGTTCAAGGAAGGGCTGGTGTTTCGGTATTTGAACAATAGCATTCTGGGGGTCTACAGGTGAAGAGAGTTATTCCTTACATATTTATTGCACCTGCAGGTGCAATAATTGGTTTCTTTCTGTTATATCCATTGATATACTCATTTGCCATCAGCTTTTTTGAGTGGGATCTTTCTCCGACAATGACTTTCGTGGGTTTGGGGAACTACGCACAGATTCTATCATCGAGCGAATTCTGGGACTCAATGTTATACACCGCTTATTACATTCTCGGTGTTCTCCCTTTTTCACTACTTATCGGTTTTCTTTTTGCCAATCTTCTGAACGATTCGACAATGAAGGGAATAGGGTTCTTCAGAATGATCTATTTCCTTCCGGTAGTAACATCGCCTATTGCTGCTGGTATGGGCTTCAGCTTTCTTTTCAGTACTGAATTAGGGTATATTAATCACATAATCGGGTCTTTCGGAGGGGAGTATGTGAACTGGTTGACCAACCCAGATGGGATCTTTCAAATCCTTTTCAACTGGACTGGAATTCAGCTTCCGAGGATCTTGCAGGGTCCTAGCGTGGCGCTGTTCGTGATAATATTGATGGGTATCTGGCAGAATATTGGATACGCAATGGTCGTCTATCTTGCAGGCCTTCAGAATATCCCGGCGACTTACTATGAAGCTGCGGCCCTGAGTGGGGCAAACAAGTTTCAGATGTTGAGAAAGATCACTGTACCGCTTCTTTCGCCCACCACTTTCTTTCTACTGATAATGTTCAGCATAAGCTCCTTTCAGGTCTTTGGTCCAATAATGGTCATGACTCCCGACGGAGGGCCGCTCAACACAACCTCGGTCGTTGTCTTTAGGCTCTATCGAGAGGCTTTCTCATATTACAGGTTTGGTTATGCAGCAGCAATGGCCTTTGTTTTATTCTTATTCGTGGTATCTCTTACTGCCTTTCAGGTGAAAACTATCGAGAGGACTGTACATTATGACTAAAAGGATCGGGAGAGTTTTCAAGTACGCGATACTTATAGCCGGTGCAGTTGTAATGATCTTCCCGTTCTTCTGGTCTTTCATGACATCTTTCAAGGATTTGAGAGAGATTCTCAGAGATCCCTTTTCTCTTATTCCCAGGGAGTTTACTCTGAAGAATTATGTCAATGTATTCACGAAGGTTCCATTTGCCAGATACCTTTTGAATAGCACAATTGTAGCGCTGGCTACTACTTTTTTGCAGCTTGTGACGGCTTCTCTGGCAGCCTTCGCATTTGCCAGGATGAGATTCAGGGGCAGAGAAGTGATATTCTATATCTTTCTTGTGACTATGATGATTCCCCAGCAAGTTGTAATGATTCCTCAGTATCTGGTAGTAATGAGGCTCAACATGGACAATTCATATTTTGGGTTGATTATGCCTCACGCGGCTACCGCAATTTCGATCTTCTTTCTCAGGCAGTTCTTCTTGACTATCCCGAGAGATCTTGAGGATGCTGCCACGATTGATGGTTGCGGCCCCCTCAGGACTCTGTTCAATGTATTTCTTCCCTTGACTAAGCCAGCTATAGCTACCATAGCCGTTTTCTCTTTTATGTGGTCGTGGAATAACTACTTCTGGCCTTTGCTTATCATAAGTGAACCGGAAATGAGAACCGTCCAGTTGGGGTTGGCGATGTTCAAGTCAGAGGGAGGAATCCAGTGGGGAGAGTTTATGGCTGCGACAGTAGTAGCCACCTTACCGATTATGATTGCTTATTTCATTGCCCAGAAACAGTTTGTCAAAGGGATAACCCTTACGGGACTAAAAGGATAGAGAGAAGGAGGAAAAAATGAAAAGAATGACTACGGTGCTTTTGCTGTTAATACTAGCAGTTGCTGGCCTCGGGTCCGTAACTCTCACATTCTGGCATTCGATGTCGGATTATCAGAAGCCGATCATCGACAAGCTTGTTGCGGATTTCAACAAGGCTCACAAAGACATCACGGTAAGGGCAATGTTTCAGGGATCCTACGATGATACTGTTACAAAGCTAAAGACGGCTCTTCTCACCGGGAAGGGACCGGATGTTGCTCAGGTCAACATAGAGCATATTCAGATCTTTTCCAAAGATGGTTCTTTACAGAATCTTACTGATCTGATCGGCGGCGACTCTTCTTTGAGTCCAGAGGACTTTGTCGATAGTTTCTGGCAGACGATAATTCGTGACGGCAACCCTTACGCTCTTCCATTTAACATAAGTGCACTGATGCTGTATTACAACAAAGATCACTTCAAGGCGGCCGGACTAGATCCTGAAAGACCACCTCGGAACTGGGAGGAGTTGGAGGAATATGCGCGAAAGCTGACAGTCAGAAAGCCTGGTGATTCAAGGCCTTCACAGTATGGTCTCTTGTGGGGTGTTGACGCAATGTTCTACCAGTTTGAACCACTGGTCTGGCAGAATTGCGGAGAGATCTTCAATGAGCAAATGACCGAGTGTATTATCAATTCTTCTGAGGGAATTGAGGCTCTGGAAACGTGGCGGAGATGGTTTAGTGAAGGCCTTTCTCCTGCTGATCTAACTATTGATGAAGGAATACAGTCCTTCACAATGGGGAGAATCTCGATGGGCCCCATGACGAGTGGAGGAATTCGTTACGCTCTCGAGAACATACCCTGGAGTCTAGGGGTGGCTCCTCTACCTGAAGGCAGACAGAAGGCCACAACGCTTGGAGGAGGATCTCTTGCCATCATGGCCGGACTCTCAGAAGAGAAGCTTCAGGCAGCCTGGACCTTCATCAAATGGATGGTTTCAGAGAAGAACACATTGTTCTGGTACGAGGGAACGGGATACATGCCGGTTCTGAAGTCTGCAATGAGTTCTCTTGAGATACAGCTGATCTGGCAGCGCTTCCCGCAGTTAAAGGCTCCTATAGACTCGATAGAATTTGCCAGAGCCAGACCGGTTCACACAAATATCATTGAGATCAGGAACATTCTTTACAACGCTGTTGAGCAGGTAAGAAAAGGGGTTTCAGAGCCAAAACCGGCTTTCGATGATGCAGTGACGAAAGTCGACGAGTTGCTCGAGTGAGGTGATTAGATGAAGCGAATACTTCTGTCGGTAATGTTCATTTTCTTTTCTTTGACGGTTTTTGCTAACAAAATCGTTGAAATCGAAGTAACGGGTATTGAAAAGACACTTCCGCAAGTGGTGATAAATATTTCCGGGCTCAAGATCGGTGAAGAGCTAAGTATCGAGAGAGTTTACAGGGCGAAGAGAAATCTGGAAGAGTGCGGTCTCTTTACAGATGTATATCTTCAGCTTGGGGATGTCGGTGGTGATTACAAGCTGGTGATTTCTGTTCAAGAAAGTTCTTCTTTCTACCCGTATTTTGGCGAGTATCTAACATTGGGAGTGGGAGATCGAAACCTTCTGGGTTCTGGGGTGAACGTTTATGGGGGAATCCGCTTTCTGAGGTTCACCGATAAGAAATTACTTGGCTTTCTTCCCCAACCCGAGTTTTTCTGGGGTGGATTGAGATTTGGCGCGAGCACCTTTAGCGCCTTTGGAACAGAAATAAATCCCTTCATTGAGGTGACTCTCTTTAAAGAGGTTCCGTGGCAAGACGATATTATGCTTTCTCTGAATTCTGTAGAGCTGGGTGGAACCCATCCCTTTGGAGAGTATGTTGCCGGAATTTCCTATACGTACGAAAATGCGTCGTTTGAGGCCACGCCTGCAAATGACTACTCGGTTTCGATACTCACTGGAGCCTTTTCGTTTGGAGATGAGGATAACTACCAGGAGAGTCGAGGGAACTTATACGGAAAGACGTCTCTCTCCTACGGATTTGGTGACGGAATAAATTATCTGCAACAGAAGGCGTCTGTTAATTATTGGTACAGGATCATTGGAAGAATTTACATTGAGAGTGAGACAAGAGGAGGCGTGACTTATTTCGGAGATGCGCCGGTGACCAGGCGTTTCTACCTGGGAGGAAGTACCGATCTCAAGGGCTGGAACCCCTATGCATTTAATCCCAGATTCTATGCGCTGGAGATACTTCAGGCAGGAGTCCCTCTCACTGAGAGCTTCGCTGTTGCTCCTTCCGATGATATGAGCACCTTCATTCCCAAGCTTTACTTGATGGCGGCTGCCGGTGACAACGCCACTCTCGGTCTGTCGATAGGAATAGGTTTCGAGTGGAGAACACCTCTGGGAGTTGGAGTGGAGCCTCAGGTGTTTTTCGGGGGAAACGGGTTCAAGTTCTACTTCGAACTCAGGTGACTTCTTGGGTAGCTTGACAAGAAGATCAATCGTTCTTCTTTGCTGGCACAAAACGAGAGAACCGGCCGCGAAACGGCCGGTTCTTTTGCCACCTTAGAGTCTTTCTACTTTCTAACGGAAACGTTCTGCACATATCCAGAGATCAAGTCGGCGAATTGTCCTAACACTGAATCCGAATAAGGTGGCGATTCGCAAAACCCGGCTACCGGTCTATACTGCTGAACTGAAACCAACGACGCTCCGCTGCACATTCTCGCAAGCTCTTCGAAATCCTTTTCAGGAACGTAAGGTGGAAACATTGTGATCCTTATCTCATGAGTGGAGAAAGTTTTTACCAACTCAATGCTTTTCTGAATTTGCTTCAGATTTACAGTAGAGAACTGCTCATAGTCCAAAGACTTGAGATCGACAGCGACATAGTCGATGATGTCTAGGAACTCCCTGAGAATATCTGAATTCCATCCATTGGTGTCGAGTTTAACCAGTACAGCCGGAAATTGGGCTTTCAGACTTTCAACAAAAGGGATCAGATCGTCTGCCCTTAGTGTCGGCTCTCCCCCGGTAATAACAACCGCATCTATGAGAGCTGCCCTTTTGTCAAGGTATTCGAAGACCTCCGATTCACCGACTTTCTCCTCAACCATTTCTTTTAGTTCGGGATTGTGGCAATAAGAACAGTCGAAATTACAGCTTGAGGTAAACAGTGTCAGGGCTACTTTGCCCGGATAGTCCACTAGACTGACCCTCTCCATTCCTGCGAAATTCATCTACTTTCTCTCTCCCAACTCTGTAAGTCTCTCTCGTTTTGAATTCTTCCTGTTTTCCAGTGTTCCAGTTCTGTACTGGTCTGTAGTAGCCTGTAATCCTTGAATACACCTCGGTTGGCTTTCCGCATTCGGGACAAGTGAACTGCTCTCCTCTTATATATCCGTGGTTCTGACAGACCGAGTAGGTGGGTGAAATCGTGAAGTAAGGAATCCTGTAATTCTCGGCGATCTTTCTCACGAGCTGCCTGGTCGTTTTCCAGTCAGATATTCTCTCTCCAAGGAAGGAGTGGAATACTGTGCCTCCGGTATATTTCTGCTGTAGTTCCTCCTGAAGGTCTAGAGCACTGAAAATGTCCTTCGTGTAGTCCACAGGCAGATGTGAAGAGTTTGTGTAATAAGGGTTCTCTTTTCCCGCAGTAAGTATTTGAGGGAATTTTCTTCTGTCCATCTTGGCGAGTCTGTAAGCCGTTGATTCGGCCGGTGTCGCCTCTAGGTTATAGAGATGGTCGGTTGTCTCCTGATAACCGATTATCTTGTTTCTCATGAAGTTCAGCACTCTCAATGCAAACTGGTAGCCCTCTTCTTCGGCTATGGTCTTTTTTATCCAGCGGGCATTCATACTTGCTTCATTCATTCCTATCAAGCCAATAGTAGAAAAATGGTTGTCGAAGTTCTTCAGATATCTCTTTGTGTATGGATATAGGCCTTCACTATTCAGTTTCTCTACTACCGATCTCTTGATTTCAAGACTTCGGCTCGACAGATCCATCATTTTCGAAAGCCTTTCGAAAAACTCTTCTTCACTCTTGCTGAGGTATGCAATTCTAGGAAGGTTTATTGTAACGACGCCTATGGAACCCGTGAACTCATCTGAACCGAAGAGTCCCCCACCTCTCCTTTTCAATTCGCGTTTGTCAAGTTGCAACCTGCAACACATACTCCTCACATCGTCAGGATCTAGGTCGGAGTTTATGAAGTTCTGGAAGTAGGGAGTGCCATATTTGCTTGTTATCTCAAAGAGAAGCTCTGCATCCTGATTCTCCCAGTCAAAATCCTTGGTGATATTGTAGGTCGGTATTGGATACTGGAAGCCTCGACCATTTGCATCTCCCTCGTCGAGAATCTCAAGGAAGGCGCGGTTTATCATCTTCATTTCTTCCTGACATTCCCCATAAGTGAAGTCCATCGCTTCCCCTCCAACTATTGCCGGCTCATTCTTCAATTTTGCCGGGACAACCCAGTCGAGGGTAATATTAGTGAATGGGGCCTGTGTACCCCATCTAGAAGGCGTATTTACTCCGAAGACAAAAGATTGAATGTTCTGTTTGACTTCTTTGAGCGAAAGGTTGTCGATCTTCACGAAGGGCGCGAGATAGGTATCGAATGAAGAAAAAGCCTGAGCACCTGCCCATTCATTCTGGAGTATTCCAAGGAAGTTCACCATCTGATTCACAAGTGTAGAAAGGTGTTTTGCCGGCGATGACGACACCTTTCCCGTCACTCCTCCGAGACCTTCCTCAATAAGCTGTTTGAGGCTCCAGCCTGCACAGTATCCCGAAAGCATTGAGAGATCATGAATATGGATGTCACCCTCTCGGTGGGCGTTGCCTATCTGTGGGTCGTAGACCTCCCTTAGCCAGTAATTGGCGGTTACCGTACCGCTGTTGTGAAGAATCAGCCCTCCGATTGAGTATGTGACTGTAGAGTTCTCATGTACCCGCCAGTCAAGCATGTCGAGATAGCTGTTAACTGTCTTTGAGAAGTCGAGCATGGAGGAATCAAGTTCTCTGAGTTTCTCCCTGTGTCTTCTATAGAGTATATATGCCTTGGCAGCATCGGCAAATGCAAGGTTTTCAAGCGTTCTTTCTACAGAGTCCTGAATATCCTCTATGTCTACGAGATTGTCAGCCGTTTTTGGCTGAAAATCCGCCACGACTCTCAGTGCGACCCTCTCAAGTATGTCTTCGTTATAGTGGGTTTCGGTTGCCTCAAATGCTTTTTTCATGGCGTTGATTATCTTCTCCAGTTCGAATTCGACTATGGCTCCGTTTCTTTTCCTAACATTCAACATCTCATTACCTCCATGAATAGCCTCAATAAATAGTGGACAATGATGATTGTAGCACAATATATTGATAATTCCAAAGAAAACTGCTGTTTCATAACCCGATCAGAAAGACTTCTCCCAACAGTACAGAAGAGGAGGAAAGCAACCTCCAGAATCCTTTTCGGAAGTACTTACAAGAGAGCGAAAAACGTAGCACTTACTTGAATATCATAAAGTTTACCTTCGAGAGCTTCTTATAAATCTTGTTACATTATTTGTACCGATTCTATTTAACATTGCTACGAATGCTTCGGCCGTTGCCAATGCGTCCCCAAGAGCTCTATGGCGAGATTCTGGGACTATCCCCAATCTTGCAAGCAGTATGTCAAGATTGTTTCTACCATATCTGAACACAGCTTTCGACATTTCTACGGTATCTATATATGAGTTCTGAAGCCTGCCCAGTCCGGACTGTTGGGCGTAATAGTCGAGAAAGGAGAGATCGAACGGAGCGTTGTGAATTACGAGAGTTGCGTCTCCAACGAAGGAAAAAAAGTCTTTGAGAACATCTTTTACCTCAGGCTTCCCCTTAACAGTCAAATTGCTGATTCCCGTCAGGGCAGTTATTGTGATTGGAATAATACATGCTGGATCTATAAGTGAATCGTAGTAATCGTTCCTGCAGACTTTCCAGTCGCGTACACGCACTCCCGCGACCTCGATCAGTCTCGCCCCGCGTTGAGGGCTCATTCCCGTTGTCTCCGTGTCAAGAACGACAAATTCCAAAAGACTCCCCTCCCATTTCATTCTACAATGAAAGAAGTTTCTTCGGAAAGAGTCAGAGATTATGTTTGTGAAGAATTGGGCAAATCTGTTAAGCCGCTTTTCCAATCTAAAGCCATTGCATAGAGTATAATTTTTATGAGGTGAACCACGATGGATGACAAGGTAAATCATTCCGAAGAGGAAATAAGGGAACGCTATAGAAAGGCTCTTGAATCAGCAGTTCAAAAAGCTCCGATCAGATCTGGAGAGAGATTGTATCTTACAGATCTCTGGGCTGTCACCTCAATTCCTGAAGAGGTCATTGTAGAGACTCTTGCTTCTTCCGAGTTGAAGCTGCCCGAAGGGGTATCCTGCATAGTCGACGATAGAAGGAAGAAGAAGAGGATCATTTATGGAAAACGGGAATCTAATGAAAAAAGTGGCGGTCCTAAGCAGCCCAGAATACGCAAGGTGCAGGGAGAAGATTAGCGAAGGGCTGGACCTGATCGAGTTCAACGAAACTCTGCAGGGAAAGAAAGTTCTTCTGAAAGTGAATCTTCTATCGGCAAGGCTACCGGATAGTTGTGTCACCACTAATCCAGCCTTTGTTCGGGCTGTCGCAGAGGTCTTTCTCGGTAAGGGAGCGACAGTCAGCATAGGAGACTCTCCCGCGAGCGTTCGCGTTGAGATTGCAGCTTATGCCGCAGGAATTACCGAAGTCTGTGAAGATCTCGGAGTTCCTCTTGTCGATTTTGATGATCCCGTTCCTGTAGTCCTGGAGGAGGGTACGTACAGGAGCTTTGAGATTGCCAGACCGGTTCTTGAAACAGACCTTCTGGTGAATCTTCCGAAGCTCAAGACACATTCACTCACTCAGGTCACATTTGGGGTCAAGAATCTTTTTGGCTGTGTTCCCGGGGTGAAGAAGCAGGGTTGGCATTTCAGAGTGAGAAACATGAAGGAGTTCTCGGCCATGCTTCTTGATTTGGCCGGCTATCTGAGACCGTCCTTGACGATAATCGACGGCGTAGAAGGCATGGATGGCAACGGTCCGTCGAACGGACGGATCATAAAACCGGGAATAATTGGTATTTCGAGAGATGTTTTCGCACTTGACGATGCCATCGCAGAACTCTTTGGAGTAGCACATTCAAAGGTTCCGATTCTTCGTTTGGCAAGAGAAAAAGGACTAGTAGGCGATTACGAGGTTGTTGGGGATGAAGTCGAGCCGAAAAACCTTGCTCTCCCCGAGACGAATTTAATCGGGGTTTACGGTGCGGCCCTTTTGAGGAGATTAGTGACAAAGTTTCCAAAAGTAGATAAGAAGAAGTGTGTGAGCTGCCGCGTTTGCGAGAGGGCCTGTCCGGTTGGAGCAATAGATATAAGCAGGTTCGCTATCGATTACGGTAAGTGCATAGCATGCTACGTGTGTCATGAACTTTGTCCGGAAAATGCTATCGTCTTCAGAAGACGCATTCATATATAGGAGGGGTTAGATGAGCTATATTCTCGCTATCGATCAGGGAACGAGCAGCAGCAAAGCCGTTCTTTTTGATGAAGAACTTTATCAAGTTGCCGTTGCTCAGGAGGAGTTTACGCAGATCTATCCCAAACCCGGATGGGTTGAGCACGATCCTAGAGATATCATCTTAAGCACTATGGGTTCAATTGAGAAAGTCGTCTCGGAAGCCAGAATCTCATTCAGGGAGATTGCGGCAATAGGTATCACAAACCAAAGAGAAACGGTCGTTGCCTGGGATTCGGTGACTGATCAGCCGCTCTACAACGCAATAGTGTGGCAGGATAGAAGAACTGCGTACAGATGTAGGGAGATCGAAGAATCTCATGGAGAATTGATAAGGCGCAGAACCGGCCTAAAGCCGGATCCTTACTTCTCAGCGACGAAGATGGAATGGCTGCTGGAGAATGTACCGGAAGTTCAAGAAGCTGCAAGAAAAGGGAGATTGAGATTCGGTACGATTGACTCCTGGTTAATCTGGAATCTGACTAGAGAGAACCTCCATGTGTGTGATTTCTCGAACGCGTCGAGAACGATGTTGTTCAACATCGAGAGACTTGAATGGGATCGTGACCTCCTCAATCTCTTTGGAGTGGAGAAGGAGTTTCTCCCCAAAGTGGTGGAATCATGTAAGCTTCTCGGTCCTTCGATCTACGGCCCAAAAATCGGGGGAATAGCCGGAGATCAACAGGCCTCGCTGTTCGGTCAGACGGCCTTTCAAACCGGTGACGCGAAATGCACTTATGGGACGGGTTCATTTATACTGATGAACATTGGAAACGAACCAAAGATTTCCGATCATGGCTTGCTTACGACAATAGGCTGGAAGTCAAGTGAAGAGACAGTCTACGCTGTGGAAGGTTCGATTTTTGCCACCGGAGCTTTGATAGGCTGGTTGAAAGATGGACTGGGAATAATAAACAGTCCTTCCGATACTGAGCCGCTTGCCAGAGAAGTCAATGACAATGGAGGGGTCTTTTTCTCCGGCGCTCTGACAGGTCTGGGAGCTCCTTACTGGAACTCCTCGGCGAGAGGCATGATGATCGGTCTAACAAGGGGAACGAGTAAAGCACATATCGTGAGAGCCGTTCTCGAGTACATCGCTTTCAGAACAAGAGAGATTCTTGAGCTGATGGAAAAGGAAACGGGAATCAAGCTAAACAAGCTGCTTGTTGACGGAGGAGTTACCCGAAACAACTTCCTGATGGAGATGCAGGCAAATATCCTGAATATCCCGGTTGACAGATCTCTTATAAAGGAAACGACGGCGCTTGGTGCTGCAATGCTTGCAGGAATATCTACTGACCTCTGGGATCAGGAGAGCTTGAAGAACAAGAGGATAAGCGAAGTTGTCTTTGAACCGTCGGGAAATAGAATGGAGGAAGAGTTCAAGAGGTGGAAAGAGGCGTTGAAGAGATCTATGAACTGGGCAAACTTGAGCTGAAGGATTTCGAGGCCCTTGCGCAAGAACTTGGAGAGGCGCTTGAAGGAGGAGAGACGGTCCTCCTATTCGGTGATCTGGGCAGCGGCAAGACAACGTTTGTAAAAGCGCTAGCCAGTGGGCTGGGCATCGATCAGAATGATGTGAGAAGTCCGACTTTCAACATTGTCAACTTCTATCCCGGCCGATTATCGACCGGCACAAGCGAAGATGCCGGAGCGTCGAGAGTGCATCCCGCTCTTGTTCACGTTGATTTATACAGGATTACCGGTGAAGAAGAGGTTCTGGATCTCGCTCTCCACGATCTCATGAATTGCGATACGGTTCTAGCGATAGAGTGGCCGGAGCTTTACCTTAAGTTTGTTTGTGAGCCATATCTCATCGTTGAACTGGAGCATTTCGACGAGATGAAACGAACAGTGAAATTGAAGCCATTCGGGTGCAGAATGAAGAACATTCTGGACCGTCTGACTATTAGAATAGATCGAGATAAGAATGAAGGAAGGTGAATAGATGGCTCAGAAGTTTGAGTTGCTGGAAAAAGCAGCAGTAGGAAGCGAACGGAAGATAGAGATACCCGATAAACTGCCGGTTATACCGACGAGAACAAACATGTTAGTATATCCTTCCGCGGTGATGCCGTTGTATGTCGGACGCGAGAAGTCGCTGGCGGCACTGGAAGAGTCAATTGGCAAATTCAATCAGATGGTATTTCTCGTTTCTCAAAGGGACATTACTAAAGAGGAGCCCGAGATCGAAGATTTATTCGAGATAGGGACGATAGCGAGAATAGTCCAGCTGATGAAAATGCCCGATGGGAACTACAAGATTCTTGTTGAAGGTTTGACAAGAGCGAGGCTCTCTTCAGTCGAGGAAGGAGAAAACACGTTTATTGTCGTTGCAGAGAAGCTCAAGTCCAAGGGCAGGAAGAGCAAGATGCTTCAGGCGCTGGTTAGAAGGGTGAAGGAACTTGCGCTGAGGTATGTATCGATGAGCAGACGTTTCCCCGATGAAGCGATAATGGCGCTGGAAGACACTTCCGATGCAGATAAGTTTGCAGATTTCGTTTCTTCAATGGTGCCATTTTCTTTAGAGGAGAAACAGCATCTTCTCGAGGAAATAGAAGCGAAGGATCGTCTCAATACGCTTATGGAGTTACTTACAAGAGAAATAGAGATTCTGTCTTTGGAGGAAGAACTCGACAAGAGGGTTAAAGAGAAGATTGAGCAGGGGCAGAAGGAGTATTATCTGAGAGAGAAGATGAGAGCGATCCAGGAGGAGCTCGAGGGCGAAGAAGACGAGGAAATCAAAGAGCTTAAAGAGATGGCGGAGTCCGGCGAGCTTCCGCAGGAGGTTAAGGAGAAGGCAGAGCAGGAGATTTCGAGACTGGAGAAAATGTCTCCATACTCTCCGGAAGCGACGGTCGTGAGAACCTATCTCGATTGGCTGTTGAACCTTCCCTGGCAGGAAGAGACGGATGATGAGATAGTGATTAAAGACGTTAGGAAGACTCTCGATAACAATCACTACGGGCTTGACGATGTGAAGGAGAGGATACTTGAATTCCTGGCGGCCAGGAGGTTCTCGAAGAACCTTCGCGCTCCGATTCTCTGCCTCGTTGGGCCTCCAGGTGTTGGGAAGACTTCACTTGGTCGGTCTGTTTCAGAAGCTATGGGAAGGAAGTTCGGCAGAATCTCGTTGGGCGGCATGAGAGACGAAGCAGAAATAAGGGGTCACAGACGTACTTATGTGGGAGCGCTTCCGGGCAGAATAATGCAGATGATCAGAAAGCTGAAGACCAGGAATCCGGTAATTGTGCTGGACGAAGTCGACAAAATGGGAATCAGTTTTCAAGGAGATCCCGCTTCTGCTCTTCTAGAGGTTCTTGATCCCGAGCAGAACAACAGTTTTACCGATCATTTTCTGGAAGTGCCTTTTGACCTTTCCAGAGTCCTGTTCATTACTACGGCAAACGTTCTTTATTCGATCCCTGCAGCTTTGAAAGACAGGATGGAGATTATCGAGATTCCAGGGTATACGGAGTCTGAGAAGTATCACATAGCCAGGGACCATATACTGCCGAAGCTTCTTGATGAATACAACATGAAGGATAGCAAGCTGAAAATAACACCGGCCGCCACCAGGGACGTAATTAGAGACTACACAAGAGAAGCCGGAGTTAGGGAACTCGATAGGAATCTGGCCAAGATCATCAGAAAGGCCACTCTAAAAATGGCCGAGGGTGGCGATTCAATCTCTGTCGGTGTCAATGAACTGGGAGAGTATCTTGGAGCACCTCTATTCAAAGAGAGTGATTTCAGGAAGCATCCAGAGGTTGGTGTGGTGACTGGCCTGGCCTGGACATCTGTTGGTGGAGAAATCATGTACATCGAAGTCCTGCCCGTCTCCGGGAAAGGAAAGACTATCATAACAGGTCAGCTGGGAGATGTTATGAAGGAATCGGCACAGATCGCGGCGTCGCTCGCCAGAAAGCTTTGTGGAGACGAGAAGTTTACCGAGGTCTTCGAGAAGAAGGATTTCCATATCCACGTTCCCGAAGGAGCCGTTCCCAAGGATGGACCCAGTGCCGGGATTACTCTAACGACGGCGATTGTCTCGGCCGTCACCGGAAGAAAAGTGAGAAACGACATTGCAATGACTGGGGAGATAACCCTAAGAGGGAAGGTACTGCCCATCGGTGGTTTGAAAGAAAAGCTGATGGCAGCTTACCGTGCCAGAATGAAGAAGGTTCTGATTCCTCTTGCAAACAAGAGAGATCTCGATAAAGTTCCCGAGGAGATAAAGTCGAAACTGGAATTCGTCTTTGTCGAGGAGATAAATGAAGTACTTGAGGAGGCTCTGATTCCCGGTGACGGTAAAGAGTGCTGAATTAGTAAAGACTGTCTTCGCGAAAGGCGAGTATCCGTCGCCAATAAAAAGGGAAATCGCTTTCGCGGGTAGGTCGAATGTTGGGAAGTCTTCACTGCTGAATTCGCTGTTTGGAAGGAGGCTTGCAAAGACAAGCTCAACTCCGGGCAAGACGAGGTCGATCAATTTCTATGTGGTTAACGGAGAGATCTTTTTCGTTGACCTGCCTGGTTACGGCTACGCAAAAGCTTCAATGTCAGAAAGAGAGAAGTGGCAGAGGCTTATAACAGACTATTTCGAATCGAGGGAAGGGCTTTCTCTGGTGGTTCTGCTTGTTGACATAAGACATCCGCTGCAGCCGGCCGACAAACAGATGCTTGACTGGGTTACGTACTACGCCATTCCATATGTTCTGGTTCTGACAAAGGCAGACAAACTTTCAAAGAGCCGTCAACAGCAATCAAAGAAATCAATAAGCGAAGAAGTCTCCGTATGGGGGAGACCACCGGTCTTTTCCGTATCCGCAGAGAATCGCCAAGGTATAGAGGAGCTGCTCAAGACTCTTTTGCAGTAACAGAGTTCTGCTTATGTTTGAAGGACCAATGCTATTCATTGTATTGGTCCTTCTTCAGTTTTTCGGGCATACAGAGTGTTTCATTGATTAGGGAGCCAGACTCCCATTCGTAGTGATCCTTGCATTGGAGTTTTGGCACTTACGCAAAGGCAGATTCTCTGTTTCTAACGCGGAAGCAGAAAATCCCCAATTGCTCCCAAACCACTGCAATCCGAGGCCGCAGCTTCGCCCTTTGCTACTTATCGAACCGGTATCCACACTTCAACTAAGGCGAAATTCCGTTGAAGGATGTCGCAGATCGATAAGCCAATGCCGGATGGCGAATTGAGAATCTCATACCTGACGATGTTCTCGTCAGAGTATATCGCGAGCCCTAAGTGAGGCTCTTGCTTATGAAATCCCTGAATTTCGCTACGCTTCCTCGCGGTTTCAATTCCAGAGTCTTTTGAACGGTCTCGTAGAGGCCGAATTTCATCGAGTAGCCTTCCTTCCATTCGAAATTATCCATCAATGACCAATACATATACCCGAAAACACGCGCGCCCTTTTCCATTGCATTCCTTACCCCTGTAAGAGCCTTCTCTATGTACTCCCACCTTCTGGTGTCTGAAGCATCGGCGATTCCGTTTTCCGTTATGATTATCGGTAATTGATAACGCTTATACGCTTTCAGGATAACGTCTTCAATCCCCTGGGGGAAGAACTCGTATCCCATCTCTGTTTTTTCGAACTCATTTCCCACAGCGATTTCGGGAAGTGGTTCCGAATACTTGACAAAAATCCGGGTATAGTAGTTGATTCCGATAAAATCAAGCTTCGATGAAATCTCCGGTGCTGCCTCTCCATTTCCTAAGGGTTTGACCAGTTTTCCCTTTAGCAAGCTATCCAAGTAACTGTAGTTGTAGACCCTTTCCAGGTAGTTCGAGACTAATCTGTCGCCGGGATGAAGCTTTCTCAGGGGGAAGAAGGGCATCATGTTTATTGCCGCGCCGACCATTGACGTAGGGAAGAACTCTTTTATTGCATCATAAGCCTCGCCATGAGCGAACAGCAGGTTGGAAAGAACCTTCATCGCCCTGCTCATGTCTTTGATTTCGGGAGGCCATTCTCCCATGAGGTAGGACATAACCGCATAAACGTTCGGTTCGTTCACGCTAACCCAATAGTGAATGAATCGTCCCATATATTGGACTATCTTTGAGACGAAACGCCGGAAATATCGAAGGTTCTCCCGGTTCTCCCAGCCTCCCATATCTGAAAACCATTGAGGGAGCACGAAGTGATTGAGAGTCAATATAGGCTGTATTCCATTTTCTATGAGAGCTTTACAGAAATTTCCGTATCTTTCGAGGGCGCTCTCTTCGAATCTGTTGGCCTTCGGCTCGATTCTTGCCCATTCAACCGAGAATCTGTATGCCTTTACGCCGAGAGACTTAACGGCCTCAATGTCTCGATCCAGATTCTCCCAGCTACCGCAGGCGATATCGGAAGTATCACCGTTCTTGACCTTTCCCTGGTGTTCCCAGGTGTACCAGTCGGAGAAGACATTGTTGCCTTCTATCTGATGACCGGCCGTTGCAACGCCCCAAATAAAACCGTCTGGAAATGAAAGCATATTCGAACCCTCCCGAGTTTGTTTTTTGTTCGCTCTTCCCAATTATAATCATGAAAGGAAGTAAAGCCAAAATGAGCGAAAAGTTGAGGTAGAAGAGATGGAAATTTCTGTGGTAGGCAACGTAAATGTTGATCTCAGCGCTTTCATAAGTGAAAGCGGCAACAGTGAAGAAAATAGAATCAGAGAGATGATGTTTTCGATCGGTGGAAGTGCAGCAAATACGGCGATTATGCTTAACAGACTGAGAAAGAACGTCTATCTACAGGGGGCGGTTGGGAAAGATCAATTCGGAGAGATGGCAATTGAAGCTCTAAAGAGAGAAGGTGTCAACACAGAGCATCTCTCCAGGCTTGAAGGAAAGACGGGCTTCTGTTTTTCCGCCGTCTCTGCCGATGGACAGAGGCATCTCTTCACATACAGAGGTGTGAACGAATCGGACTATTCGATCGATGAATCATCAGACTTCTACCACTTCGGGGGAATAAGGCCCGATCAGATTGAAAGACTGTTCAAGAATCTCCGAAAGCCAAGATTCTCTTACAATCCCGGAGGAATCGTGACTTTCGAGAGAGGCCCACAGGTGGCCGAAATCGCCGCGCGGAGCGAAATCCTCTTTGTGAATGAGAGCGAATGGCGCCATCTCGAGAGGTTGATGACTGTAAAACCGTTGATTGTTGTAACGCTGGGGGCAGAAGGGGCCAGAATTGAAAACGGTCCACTCGTCGATGCTTTTGAAGTGAAGGTACTCGATACGACGGGAGCGGGAGACGCCTTCAACGCAGGCTTCTTGCACGGCTATCTCGCAGATAGAAAAGTGAGCAATTGCCTGCAAATAGGAAATCTGCTCGCAGCTCTCGTGGTATCGAGACCGGGAGCAAGTCCGGTCTTCTTATACAATGACGTACAACGTATAGCTAGTATATACAAGGTACAATTGCCCTCAGTACAATAGTACGCTCGTGCGCAGTAAAGAGCGATTACGTATATATACGGGCCATTATACAAGTGACAGTCACCATACTATGACTAAAGTGATATACTAGGCTATACAAATTACAAATAGTAAAATGAATTACTTGCGAAGGAGTCTGCTTATATGATAGTATATTTGCAGAGGTGATATCATGCCAGCACAGATTGCATCCGTTGATGTTGTTAGAATACTGGGAAAGCTCAGTGACGACGGTGGCCAACAGTCGAGCAGAAACAGGTTTATAAAGGAGTACCTCTCGAAGTACAAATCCCCGGAGTCAATAATTAATGACATCGAAGGGCTTCTCGACGCATATCCCACTTTTGAAGGCGATTCGGAGAGTCTTGCGAGGGCCTTTGCCGATCTAGTCAACAGACTTGCAGAGATTTCAGGCTTCTCGGTTGATTACGTGAAGTACTCTGGAAGAGAAAAGATCACGGGAATCTGGAAGGTTGGAAACGACGTTCAGATTAGAGTCGCGGCGATTATCTGCACAAGTTTCGAGGAGGCCAAGGGTGTCGCGAGAAACGCCCTGCTGATTCTGCCTGAGGCAATTGATCTCGGGAGGCCTTTTGTCACTGTTGAGCGCCTTGGAATGCTATTCTCAATGATTGAACAGATAGAGCTTCCGGTAAGTTCGATAGCCTCGATCCTCGTTACAGAAGATAATTACGACAAGAGGATATCTTCTTTCATGGAGCTCATGTTTCTTGCCTTCAAGAAGGAACTCGCTCGAAAACCTCAGATGTCTCTTCAAAAGGAATGGACCAAAGAGGAACTGCAGGAGTTCATTATGGAGCGGCTGAAGCTTCCCACCATAGGAATGCTTTTTTCCTTGCTCGATTCTCCCTTGGCAGGAGAAGATCTTGTTGAGAATATTAACGAATTCCTTAAGGAAAATGATAGCGAACTCGTGAAAGGACCGATGGCACTTGGGGCAATTATGGGTGCTCTCTCAAAACACTACTCTGGGATCAAAGAAGAGCTTGTATTGAGAGAGGGAAAGAGGTACAGACTGGCAGAAAAATACAGACCTTTGATCTCGGAAATCAAAATGGGCTTTGAAAGCGCCCGACAGGCAGTAACTCGATAAACGGCTCATAGCGGTCGTTTCTTGCCGTGAGAATGTAATTAGTTATCCCATGTAGAAAAAATGCAATACAGGGCAATTTACGAAGTCTGTTTTCGAAACCCTTATTAAATGGGGTTTACAGAACTCGTGTTCAAAAGTAGACTGTGTTATAATACGAGATATGAGTCATAATGACTATTATGACTCATATTTACAATAATCTGGGGGTTGATTATGAATTTCAACGAATCCGTTGAGAGGTTCAAGGAGAACATGGAATTTGTCAGGAATATGTCTTCCAACACTATTGGAGCATATCTTTCCGATCTCCGTCATTTCGAATGCTTCCTCACTGATCACGACATCGACTACACTACAGTGAAGAGAAGAGACATCGAGCTCTTCGTGAAAGAGTATTCGCAGGGGAAGTATTCCAAAAAGAGGCCTTCGGCAACAACCGTAGCGAGAAATCTTTCAACAATCAGATCTTTTTACACGTTCCTGTACATTAGCGGAATGGTGGGCAAGGTCCCAACCGAACTCATAAAGAATCCCAAGACCCGGCGCAGAATTCCAGACTATATAAGTCACGATGAGGTCATGGAGATTCTCTCCTCATTCAAGGAAACGAATCTCGGTAAGAGGAACAGGGCCATTGTTGCAGTGATGTATTTCTGCGGATTGAGGGTCAGTGAAGTTTGTAAGCTCAGACTCGGCGATCTGCGTCTGGGAAGCTCTCCCGCTGTCAGGGTTATGAGCGGAAAGGGAAACAGAGATAGAGAAGTCCCCATGAACAACCATGTTCTTGCTATCCTGAAGGATTATCTCTCCATAAGAAAGGACTTTCCCATTGATGAGTACGAAGATCACGTCTTCGTTGGAACTCGTGGAGAGCCGATGGCAAGAAACGTAATTCCCAAAGTACTAAATACACAAGTACAATTAGTATATCCGGATAAACGGATTCATCCGCATTTATTCCGGCATAGTTTTGCGACACAACTTTTACAAAAGGGAGCAAGTATAAAGACTGTACAAGAATTATTGGGACATGCAAATTTGGCTACTACAAGTATCTACTTGCATATAACTGATAGAGAGAAACGAGCAGCTGTACAATTGTTATCAGATTGATGTACAAGTATAAATTGCGGAGATTTTGAATGATTGATATACACAATCACACAACTTTTTCAGACGGAAGGAATACTGTGGAGCAGGTAATACAGTCAGCAGTAGAAGCAGGGCTTCAGGTCATAGGTCTTTCAGATCATTTCGATCCTTATGTCTGTCAGGAAGTCTGCCTCCAGCCGGAAGAGATCAACGGTTATCTGAAGGAAATAAGAAGTTTCGATGGAGAACTTCCCATAAAAGTCCTTGCCGGTCTGGAACTCGGGCTGCAGTCTGAAGGGATTCTCTGGCCCGGAGAGGAGATGGATTACTACATCTACTCTGTTCACACTGTCCCTGGCAGGCCGGATCTGAAGAGTCTGGAAGATCCGTGGGAGATCTACCTTAAAGAAGCGATTCTCGCAGTCGATCTCATAGATAGGCCCGGTTTTTTTGGACACCTGGATTTTCTGAGGAGGCACATACCATTTGGTAGACCGCCGAAACCCGGACCGCTGATAGATCGTCTTCTCATGAAGTTGGTTTCGAATCATGTTGGGCTAGAAGTGAACACTTCGGGCTGGATGTATGGACTTGGAGATCCGTCACCTCAGTCGTGGGTAATCGAGAGGTATCTCGAACTGGGCGGCAATCTACTGACAATAGGATCTGACTCTCACAGAGCGTTGCAGGTCGGGAAATACAGCGTTCAGGCCGTTTCATTGCTCAGGGGAATTGGAGTGAAAGAGGTCTTCTATTGCGAGAACGGCAGTTACGTACCATTCAGAATTCTGGAGGAAGAATGACTGAAGAAGAGTTTTCAGGGTTTACCAGCGAGACGCTTTCATTCTTGATTGATCTGGGAATGAATAACAACCGCGCATGGATGGAAAGGAACAGGGATCGGTATCGCCGGGTATTGCTTGAACCATTCAGGAACCTCGTAAAAAGCTTCGGTCCTTTTATGGAGGATCTCGATCCATTTATCGAGATCAGCCCTCAAGTTGGGAAAACTATAAGCAGAATCAGCAGGGACGCGAGGCGGAACAAGGGAAAGCCTCCATACAGAACCAATATGTGGTTTACCTTCAGGGTTCCAGTTCAGGACTGGAAGGACTCTCCTGGCTTCTTCTTTGAACTCTTTCCCGACTGGTACAGATACGGAATGGGTTTCTACCTACCTTCGCGCGAGACGATGGCCAAGCTTCATGAAGAGATCTCGAAGAATCCCGACAGATTCATCGACAAAACCAGAATCCTTAGAGAGAGCGACTTTTCAGTGTTCGGAGATAAGTATAAGAGAAAAAGAAAGAGAGACGATGTTCCCGAAGAGTTGCTCGAGTGGTTCCAGTATAGAGATTTCTATATAGCTGCCAATCGCCAGGCCGATGAAGTCCTGCTTTCTTCGGCACTTGCGGAGCATCTGAAGATCGCGTTCTCCTCGCTTTCAGAGTTATATGAATACTTCTGGGAGCTGAAGATGAGAAAAAGCGAAGACTTGCCTTAGACAATCGGATCTAGAGATTATCACATAGATGCTTGACGATTCTCTGTGAGGCCTTACCGTCCCCGAAGGGATTTGTCGCCCTCGCCATCCGGGAGTATTCCTCCAAGTCGCTCAGAAGTCTGGCTGTCTCGCTGAACACTGCTTTTCTGTCGGTTCCTACGAGTTTTGCAGTCCCTGCCTGGATTGCTTCGGGCCTTTCAGTAGTGCGCCTGAGAACAAGGGTAGGCTTTCCAAGAGCGGGGGCCTCTTCTTGTATTCCGCCAGAATCGGTAAGTATCAGCCTTGATTTCTCCATAAGCGATACGAATGGCAGATAGTCGAGCGGGTCGGTCAAAACGATCCGGTCGTGTTTCTCCAGCTCTGGAAATACAATCTCTCTAACGACGGGGTTGAGATGAACGGGAAAGACGACCTTCAAATTCGGGAATTCGGCAAGGATGTCCTTAATGGCTTTCATAACCTCTCGCATCGGCTCGCCCCAATTCTCCCTTCTGTGCATCGTTACGAGAATGTACTCATCTCCCTCTACGCCTATGGTCTCCCGGTAGCCGGAAGTCAATTTGGACTTGTTATTAGTCACCCACAGCAATGCGTCGATCACAGTGTTGCCTGTCACGACCAATCGGTCTTCTCGAATGCCCTCCCTCATCAAATTCCTCTTTGCAGTTTCCGTCGGAGGATAGTGATAGGTAGAGATCACTCCGTTCAGCCTTCGGTTTATTTCTTCGGGGAAGGGATCATAAACGTTTTCGGTTCTGAGTCCGGCCTCTACGTGACCGACCGGAACTTTGTGGTAGAAAGAAACCAGTGCGCCTGCGAATGTAGATGTTGTGTCGCCCTGAACAAGAGTCGTATGGAAATCATTCTCCGAATAGATCTCATCAAGCTTGTCGATCAACCTGGAAGTAAGGTTCGCCAGAGACTGTCTCTGACGCATGATGTTCAGATCGAAATCCGGTTCAATACCGAAGAGAGAAAGAATCTGATCAAGCATCTCTCTGTGCTGCGCAGTAGCAATAACGACAGGCTTTAGAGGTGAATTCTTGAGGGCGAGGTAGACCGGAGCCATCTTCACAGCTTCGGGTCTGGTCCCGAAAATTAAAGCTACCTTTTTCATCTTCATCAGCCTTCAGGCCTTCCTCCCTTAAAACATTCGTAAGAGCCATTTCAGTATATCATAGTTCTCTCTTCTACTTATTTGAAGAGATCTCGACAAAGATCGCCTTTCTATCGCATCCTCCGTGTATTATAATCTTTTGTGGAGGTCTCTATGACGGCAAGCACAGCAAGAAGCACGGCTCTCTTTGCAATAGCAACCATGTTATCAAGGATAACGGGTCTCGCCAGAGACTCTCTGTTTGCAAACTACTTCGGTACGTCGGCTCAGTATGATGCCTATCTTGTTGCAATCATGATTCCCTTCTTTCTAAGGAAGATCTTTGCCGACGGTGCCATGACGATGGCTTTCGTTCCTCTTTTCAACGAAAAGCTGAAGAACTCCGGTAAGAGGGCTTTCATATTTGCCTCAACTGTTATGGTCTTCGTTTTGATCGTCTCCGGATCGATTTCGGCCGGTGGGATGGTTTTCTCCGAAGGGGTTGCCTCAATCTTCGCCGGCGGCTTCGATCAGGCTTCTCTTGAGCTGACATCAAGACTTATCAGAATCTCCTTTCCCTTCATTGTCCTTGTTTCTCTGTGGGCAGTTTACTGCGGAGTCCTGAACAGTCTCGATGCGTTTTTCATCGCGGCGATAACTCCCATGTTCATCAACCTCTCTACGATTGCTGGAATTCTGCTTTCAGCAAGGTTTTCTCCTCCGATCGTTGGCCCCACTATCGGCTTTCTGGCTGGAGGAGCGTTACAGCTCCTTGTTGTAGTTCTGGCGGCGCGATCAAAAGGCTTCGTCTTCAAGCCGGGATATAACAAGAGCGATGTAAAGGAATTCCTTATTCTCTTCCTGTTCTCGGCTATATCTCCGGCAATAAACGAGATCAATTCTTTTGTGGATATTCGAGTCTCAACCGAATTGGGAAGAGGAGCAGTTTCCAGCCTCGGGTACGCTCAGCGGCTCTATCAGCTTCCGCTTGGTGTCTTTGCCATTGCTGTGGCAACTGTGGCACTTCCTAAACTCTCTAAGCTGACTTCCGCAGATTCGAAGGATAGGTTCAGGAAATCTCTGTGGGATTCTCTGACGGTGCTCGCCTTCCTGATAATTCCTTCTACTCTTGGACTGCTTGTTCTGGGTGAAGGCATAGTGCGTCTTCTCTTTGAAAGGGGTTCATTCACCCCAGGCGATACTGCACTGACTACATCGCTTCTTTACGGTTATACTGTGGGACTGCCTTTCTATGGATCCTATGGTGTTCTCTCGAGAGCATATTATGCCAGAAAGAGTCCGAAGACTCCCACAATAATCTCGGCGATTATGGTAAGCGTGAACGTTGTTCTTGACATCGTGCTGGGCTTCACAATAGGACCTCTGGGCGTGGCTCTGGCTACCAGCGCTGCCGGGATAGCGGGGACCGTAATAGTCTCTGCTGCACTTCTAAAATGGACGGGATACGAAAAAGAGAACCTTATTGAAATAGTGAAGGTGATTCTTGCATCTTTAGTGATGTCAGCTCTGATGCTCCTGGGCAGAGTCTTCTTCGGAACCGGATATATTTCGACTCTGATCACACTCGTATCGGGAATAGGGGTGTACTTTCTACTCGCCAGAGCCCTCGGCCTGGGAAACCTGTTCAAGCTAAAGGATTTGCTTGGCAAGAACAAGAGAGGTCTTTAGCAGTTGTCAATTCGAAATGGCGTATAATTCATCTTTTCACAGTAGAAGATCTCTTTGATTCCGATTTCTCTCAGCAGTAAGACGGCATCTCCTATGTAACTGCCGACGTCTTCTCTTCGATGAGAATCTGAACCGATCGTGATCAGTCTGCCTCCAAGTGAGAGGTATCTCTCGATTATCCATTTCTGAGGACTCGGCTCTCTATATGGATGGCGCCAGCCGGAAGTGTTAATCTCAATCCCGATGCCGTTCCTTATAAGCCTATTCAATAACTCGTTCAGGAGAGTCTCGTTGTCTAGAGGTCTGTGTTCAGGAATGTATCTTCGAAGGAAATCGATGTGGCCGAAGAAGCCGGGTCCTTTAATCTCGGAAATCGCCTCAATTGACTCTTCTAGATACAGTGTCCAAACATTTCCGATATCTAGATCTCTTGTTCCCGGTATTCCGTGCACAGAGTATATGAAATAGTCGAAATCTCCTTCTGGAGGTATCCTGGCACACGACTGCAGACCTACTTCAAGTCCTGAGAGAATCTTCACACTCGAGTTCTCCTTCAGCCGGGAGAGATTCTTCAAATAGCCTTCGAGATCTCTAAGTCGATAACTGTATGGAAAGGAGGTGTCTAGATCATCGTGATCCGAGATCCCCACCACCTTCAGACCTTTGATGCAAGCTTCCTCAACAATCTCCTCCATAGGTGTACGACTGTCGGGTGAAAAAGAGCTGTGATTGTGAAGATCTACGGGCACCCCTCAATCACCTTCTTCAAGGATCTTCGTAAGCTCTGCCTTCAGTGTAGTCTCGATCTTCCCCCTGAAGGCCGTCAATGTGAACGGGAGCGTTCCGACGATTGATACACTATTGTCGGAGACCTTCAAGCAACCGTCTGTCTTCATGCCGGCCGCTTTCAGCTGGAATCTCAGGGAGTCGTCTTCCCAGAGAGAGTCGAGGGTGAACTTCCCTTTGAACTCCTTTTGTAGTTCTTCGATTTTTTCCACCAGCCTACTTTTGGCGCGATCGCTTCCGAGGCCGTGGCTGACAATCACCGTAAGCTCTTTCAAATCTATCACCTCACTCAATTGTATAGTAAAGAAGTAGTCAGGAGTGCAAGGCCTTCTCATGGTAGAATTTTTACGGAGGGTTTGAAATGAAAAAGATCTACTTAGTCATTGACACAGAGACCACGGGATCGAGTCCACTTGGAGGAGACAGAATACTCGAAATAGCGGCGATTCCAATATATGGGAATAAGATCTTGCAAAATTTGTCGTTCCAATCTCTTGTGAACCCGCTAGTCCTGATTCCGGCGCAGATTACCGGGATACATGGACTGAAGAATGAAGATGTCTCTGAAGAACCGACGATGGCCGAGGTTTTTCCGAGATTTCGTGACTACGTTGGTGGAGCGACTATCGTGGGTCATAATATCGTAAACGACATGACCTTCTTCGATATCGCTTCAAAGGAAACCGGAGTGCTTCCGCTGACCAACAACTATATTGATACTATTAGCATAGCACACGAGGTTTTTTCAGAGGGACCGTACAGCCTGAAGAGTATAGCCGGCAGGCTGAAGATTAGAGATGTACCCACTCACAGGGCGATGGACGATGCCAGAGTGACTGCAAAGGTTTTCCTGGCACTCGCGAGACGGCTTGGAGGTATTTCCGAGATGATCAAATACGAGAAGAAGTGGAGGGGTTAGGTTTGATAAAGAACTTTATACTCGATACCAACGTTCTTGTTCATGATCCTTATTGTTTCGAAAATTTCGAAGACAACAACATAATTATCCCTTTTCCCGTTCTTGAGGAAATAGACAAACTGAAAAAGAACTCCGGATCCGTTGGCCAGAATGCCAGAAAAGTAAATAGATTTCTTGATTCGCTTAGATCGAAAGGCAGGCTGACAGAAGGCGTAAGATTGGAGTCTGGAGGTACGCTTCGAATTGCGGTATTTGATGAATTCAAGAGCAAGCTTCCTCCGTTTGCCGCAAACAATTACAAAGACAATGCAATCCTGCTGTACATGATGGAGCTCAGTCACATGGACAAACTGCCCGTCATTCTGGTCAGCAAAGACATAAACATGCGTGTGAAGGCCGATATTATGGGTCTTAAGGCCGATGATTACCTTCACGACAAAGTGGAAATCGACGATAAGCTGTCGGGAATAAACATCGTAGACAATCCCTCCCTCAGGGATAAGTTCATCGACCGGGACGAACTATCGGCAGACGAACTTCCCGAACCTGTCGGAGCAAATGAATTCGTGGACTTTGGCAGAGAGATCTTTGGAAGGGTTTCTCCCGACGGCGAGAGAGTTGTCCCGCTTGAAATTACTATGGAAACAAGTAGTTGGGGGATAATGCCCCGGAACAACGAACAGATGATGGCAATGGAGCTGTTGCTTGACGACGACGTGAGGGTAGTCTTCATTCCCGGTATGGCTGGAACTGGCAAGACGCTGATCTCTCTTGCCTGCGGATTGAGAAAGGTTGTTGACGAGAAAAAGTATGAAAGGCTTATGGTTGCCAGGCCGATCATCCCTATGGGACAGGATATTGGTTATCTTCCCGGCTCCATGGAAGAGAAGATTGATCCCTGGATGACCCCAATTTACGACAACCTCTATATGCTGTTCAACAACCGCCATACGGATCTGGAAGTATTCCTGAAGAAGGGTGAGCAACTTCAGGTGGAAGTTCTCAGCTACATAAGGGGAAGGTCCATACCGAACCAGTATTTCATAATCGACGAGGCTCAGAACCTCTCACCCCATGAGATCAAGACGATAATTACCAGAGTGGGGGAAAACACTAAGATAGTCATTATAGGAGACCCCTATCAGATTGACAATTCCTACCTCGATGCATACAGCAACGGACTTACATATGCTGCTTCGAGGTTGACAGACAAATCACTGGCGGGCCATATAACCCTGACTAAGGGTGAGCGTTCAGAACTTGCCAGCCTAGCGGCCGAACTGCTGTGAGGTCCTAATATGAATAAAACAGTGGAGTACGATCTCTTTGTCAGAATAAGGCCCGAAGATATTCATGTGCTCTGCTACATTGCCGAAGCCGAAGACAATCTAATGAACATCAGGCATGTCACAGATGAGGGCCTTCTCAAAATTATCGTTCCCGCAGATCTTCTTGATGAAGTGAAGAGCTTTCTGAAGAGCATTAGAAACCGTATCGATCTGGAAGTGGTGGAGATTCGTGCGAATCCTGGACATACTTGATAGCGCAGTACCAAACGACAAGGCGGAAAATGTCAGAGAAGTGGACTATGAAAGACTCCAGAAGCTCGGGTACAATACAATTCTCTTTGATTACGACAATACCATTGCAGTTTGGAGAGAGCCTTTCGATATGCGGAACAAACCCGTAATCGATAACCTAATCTCTTCAGGTATGAAGGTCGGCGTTGTAACCAACGGGCCCCAATCGAGAGTTAAGAATCTCAAGGATCTCTTTGGGGAAGAGCTGAAGGTATACCACTCGATGAGAAAGCCGGGCACGAAGGAACTGAGGAAGGTTCTTAGCGACATGAAATCGAGACCCGAAAAGACGGTCATAATTGGAGATCTCTTTTTCACAGACATTATTGCCGGAAATAGAATGGGTATGTATTCGATCCTTGTGGCGCCGCTGGTCGATATAAGCCAGAAGTGGTACAAGAGGTTGTTGGGGAAGATCACCATTGCCGCATATCTTGTATTCTTCTTCACAATTGGCTGGGTCTTCAGATTGGGAAGGCTGGCCACCCCACATCTCTTTGCCAATAGTGTAATGGATATAGATTTCGATTCTCTGAAGGAGTCCGGTCACAGACTCGTCATATTCGATTTCGACAACACTCTAGAGAGCTGGGGGGCAAGTACCGTCTCAAAAGAGAAGCGGTTGCTCCTGAACAGAGTTGAACGACTTGGTCTGAACATACTTCTGATTTCTAACGGGAAGGCCGACAGGCTCGGCAAAATAGACGAGGAACTCGATACAATTAAGGTTATTAGCCGGGCAAGGAAACCGTTGACATTCAAATCGAAACGAGTTTTGAAGGACTATGGAGTACCTCCGTACAAGACAGTAGTTGTCGGCGACCAGCTCTTTACGGATATTATCATGGGAAACCTTCTCGGAGCATACACGGTTAAAGTCGAACCGATCTCTGAAAAGGAGTTCTTCTGGACGAAGCTGGTCAGGAGAGTAGAGCGGATTCTCTTAAGCAAAATGAGGAAGCATCCCGAAGTGGAGGCGCTTGACAAATGAAATGTAATGGGTGCGGTGTTGAGCTGCAGCATGAGGACCCGGCCGGTTTGGGATACATATCCGAGTCGGTTATGGAATCAAGGTTCAATTCAGGAAAGGAGATCCTGTGTCGAAGATGTTTCCTTATGAAGCATTATAGTTCGCTGCCAGAGGGTAATATGGTTGCTCATTCGCTTGAGAATATGAAGGAGTATCTCCGTCTCGCTCACGATGTAATCTATGTAATTGATATCTCAGACTTTGACGGGACCTTCAGGAGGGACATCACGGACCTCCTGAAAGATCATTCCGTTCACTACATTCTGAACAAAATCGATCTGCTTCCCAGAGAGGTTAAAGTGGATGAAATGAGAGACTGGGCCTCGGGCATTCTCAAGGCGCCGGTGAGCAGAGTTAGGCCTGTCTCGGTTTTGGGACAATACGGACTGAACTCGCTTTTCGCCTATCTAAAATCCAGTGCGTGTGAGTACGTTTCGGTAGGAGTTACCAACGTTGGGAAGTCCTCACTCCTTAATGGTTTGATGCGTTCCGAAAAGATAACAGTCAGTCGTTTTCCCGGAACAACGGTAGAGGTGACATCGAGGACACTGTACAACTCTTCGGTTACCATTTACGATACTCCGGGAATATTCACGGAAGACAGATTGACCGATCTTCTGAGCGTTGAAGATCAGAGTAGATTTCTTCCCCGCAAGAAGCTGGTCAGATCGACCTTTCAATTCCACGAAGCCCGAACCGTTTTTCTGAGTGGGTTTGTGCGAATAGATGCGAAGAATGAGACCGATCCAGTGGGGATATTACATACCTTTGTTCCGGAGAGTGTTTCAGTCCATGAGACTAACTCGAATACCGGGGTCGAGGAATGGGATAGATGGTTTGGAGGAATTTTGAAACCTCCTTTTTCTAGTTCCGCAAGGAGTGAGTATAAGTGGAAGAGTGAGAAATTCAGACTGAGAACCGGTCAGGAGCTTCACATTTGCGGCCTTGGCTGGATAAACGTCGCTAAAGGTCCGATAACACTTGTTCTTACTACTCCGGAAAGCGTAACCCTGAAAGTGAGAAAGGGACTAGTCGGTCCGAAAAAATTCAAGAAGTGAAGATAACTGGAGGTGTATTTTGTGAAGCTTAAGCAACCGGCAATCAAGGCAGGCGTTTCAAACCGCCATCTTCATTTGAGTGCGGAAGATATCGAAAGACTCTTCGGCAAGGGTCATAAACTAACTCCTATAAAAGATCTCGGTCAACCCGGGCAGTACGCCTGTGATGAAAAAGTGATTCTTGTCGGTCCAAAGGGAGCAATCACGGGAGTAAGGGTACTGGGTCCCGCGAGAAAGGCCACTCAGATAGAGGTATCGAGAACCGACGCTTTTTCCCTGGGAATAAAGCCGCCCATAAAGGATTCCGGTGACCACACGGATACTCCCGGCCTGACGATTGTCGGTCCTAAAGGAACTGTCGTTCTTGATTCCGGAGTGATGCTCGCCAAGAGGCATATTCACATGACACCCGAGGACGCCAGGGTATATGGAGTAGAGGACAAGGAGATAGTAATGGTTTACGCCGAGGGTGCCGGAACGCGAAGAGTGATCTTCGACGACGTTCTTGTTAGAGTGCACTCGAGTTACGCTCTGGAATTCCATGTCGATGTGGATGAAGCAAATGCTGTAATACTGAACAACAACGATCCAGTATTCATTATTGAGGAGTTATAGTGGTCTATCTTGGGACGAGCGGCTACTCATTTCCCGACTGGGTGGGAACGGCTTACCCTTCAGGGATCAGCTCTTCCCAGATGCTTAGATACTACCATTCAGTATGGAGATTCAACTCTGTTGAACTGAATTTCACATATTATCGGATGCCATCTATCAAGACAATCACTGGCATCCTAAGGAAGATACCCGGAGAGATGACATTTGCAGTCAAAGCACCGGGACAGGCGACGCATGATCTATGGAAGGGCGATTCCGGAGAGTTGAGAAAAGTATCCGGTGAATTCTACCAGGCTCTTCAACCCATGCGGGAGGAGGGTAGGCTGGGGCCGGTACTCTTCCAGTTCCCGTGGTCGTTCAAATTCAATGAGAGAAACAGGGAGTATATTGAAGAGATCGCCGGATCTTTCGACCCTGATAGTAATCTCCTGGCCTTCGAATTCAGACACGATAGCTGGGCAAATGAAGCGGCCTTCGAAGCGGTCGAGGAGGCGGGCGGAATACCTGTAACCGTTGACGAACCGATTATCGGCGGCTTGTTTCCTTATATACCCAGGGCAGGTCTTAGGGGTGCTTACTTCCGCTTTCACGGAAGAAATCCCGACTGGTTCAACAGCAACGGAAGTGAACGATACAATTACGATTACTCGGAAGATGACTTGAGAAGTTTTGCCATCGATGTGCTAGAATTTCATAAACGCGATCTACCTGTCTTTGTTTTCTTTAATAATTGCTACATGGGAAGAGCAGTACACAACGCTCTTCTTCTGAAAGACCTGTTAGGAGGTGCCTGAATTAACAATGACTTTTCCTGATTACATAAATGTGGTTCTGAGGATGATAGCCGAGGGAAACGAGAGTCATGAGATTTACGAGCAGCTGCAGAAGCTTGGATTGAGAGAAGTAGAGATTACTGAAGTATACAACGCGGTGATCGGAATGATCACATCGGGTTCGGAATCGACGGAGATTATTCTCGATGGCGATTACAACCCAAGAAAGAGAGTCTTTCTAGAAGAAGAACTCAAGGCGATCATGACCGTTCCCGGTCTTTACAAATCGCTTCTATGGGGCGACATCACTCCTGGGGATTTCGAAAGGACTCTATCCGATTTCTCAGCCAATAACTAGAAAAAACCCGCCTGAAAGGCGGGCTTTTCTTATACGATCCATTTTGCAACGGGTATGAAGTATCTGTCAGGCAGTTTTTGAGGGTTCGGGATCACTCTGATTGTGTACGCCAGATTACCCTCTTCGGCTACGACGAATTTCCCGCCGTATACGTATTCGCCGTGGACGTCCTCTTTAATCAGCTTCATTGGATAGAGACTGAAGCTGTCCATCTCACCTTCGTCATTCATCTTCGCCACGAAAATCTCAGCTTGAACCTCAGATGGGTCTAGAGTTCCGAGGTAGATGTTTGCCGAGAGTGCGATCTCCTGCCCGACCTTAATCGATTTTGCAGAAGACTCGGCCTGCACATTGGGCTTTATTCTTATAGCATTCCAGCTGGCACTGAACTTGTCTTTCCAGACTGCAACGCTCTTCGCAAGTTTGTAACCGTCTCTCTCGGCCTCTACAGACAGGTCGGCGGCGGGGAAATAGAGGTCGGTGGCATACTCTGCAATCATCCTGTGAGTATTGAATCTGCTGCCGATTTCCTTGATGGAGCTCTTCATCTTCTTCGCCCAGTCCCTAGCTACGCCTTCCTCATCTCTCGAGTAGTAAAGAGGGATTATCTCCTTCTCAAGCGTGCTGTAGATCGACACAGAGTCTATCCTGTCCTGAAGTTCGTGGTCTCTGTAGTCTCTGTTATCGCCGATAGCCCAGCCGTTTTCTCCGTTGAAACCTTCCACCCACCAGCCATCGAGGACGCTGAAGTTAAGAACTCCATTCATTCCGGCTTTTTCACCGCTCGTTCCGCTCGCTTCGTGGGGTCTTCTAGGTGTATTTAGCCAGATATCCACACCGCTTACCAAGTGTCGAGCGATATTCATGTCGTAATTTTCGACTATTATCACCCGGCTTTTGAATTCCGGTGTTCTGGAGATCTCATACAATTTCCTTATCAGTTCTTTTCCAGGATCGTCTGCCGGATGGGCCTTACCTGCGAAAACAAATTGAACCGGTCTTTCGGAGTTCGCGATTATCGACTTCAGTCTGTTAATGTCTTTGAAGATCAGCGTTGCGCGCTTGTATGTGGCAAATCTCCTTGCAAATCCAATAGTGAGAACATCTTCAGGCAGGGCTTCCTCGACCTCCAGAAGGTCTTCTATGGTCTCGCCCAGTCTCATCCTCTGTCTCTTTAACCTTCCCTGCAGAAAGCCTCTTGCTCTGGATTTCAGTGACATGTGTAGCTCCCAGATCTCGCTCTCCGGTATCTTGTCGACCCCTTCCCAGATCTCCGGGTCATAGACTCTCTCATGCCAGCCTTCGGGAAGGTACTTGTCCAGCAACTCGACCAGGTTCGGGTTCAGCCAAGTCCAGATGTGCACTCCGTTTGTCACATGAGTTATCGGAACCTCTACCGCGGGCAGATCCGGGTAGATGTGATTCCAAAGATTCCTGCTGACTCTTCCATGAAGCTGGCTGACTCCATTAGCAAGAGCAGAAAGCCTGAGCGCAAGGACCGTCATGCTGAAGTGCTGCCCGCCGCCCTGGAGTTTTTCGATGCCGAGGTTCAAGAATTCATCCCTATCGGCGTGCATCTTACTCCAGAAATCGCGGAAGTACTTGTCAATCATATCAAGGGTAAACGTATCATTACCGGCAGGCACCGGCGTATGTGTTGTGAAGACGTTGCCGGATTTTACAATCATCGATGCGGTCGAAAACTCTATCGAATTCTTCTGGACCAGTTCTCTAATTCTCTCGAGGGACAAGAAAGCCGCATGGCCTTCATTCATATGCCATGCATTTGGCGAGTAACCCAGCATTCTAAGGGCCCTCACTCCGCCGATGCCGAGAAGAATCTCCTGCTGTATCCTGGTTTCACGATCGCCTCCATAGAGCGTACCGGTAATCTTTCGGTCTTCGGGTTCATTTTGAGGAATGTCCGTGTCCAATAGATAAAGAGATGTCCTGCCGATTTCGGCCTTCCAGATCTTCGCCCATACCTTTCTCCCCGGAAAGTCTATGTTAACGAAAACCTCATCTCCGGCCTTATCTAGTGCAGGAACTACGGGAAAATCCTCAAACTCGTAGGAGTGATAAATGTTTTGCTGCCAACCAGACTCGTCGATTCTCTGTTCGAAGTATCCGTTCCTGTATAGAAGTCCTACAGCAACGAAATTAAGTCCCATGTCGCTGGCCGTTTTCAGGTGGTCTCCGGCCAGAATGCCGAGGCCTCCAGAATAAATTGGAAATGATTCGTGAAATCCATACTCCGCGCAGAAATAAGCAATGCACTGCTCCTTTCTGTCCGGGTGTTCCCTCTCCATCCACGTGTCTTTTCCACCCATGTATTTATCGAACTCTTTTACGGTGTTCTCATACATCTTGATAAACTCTTTGTCTTCTGCCAGCTCATACAATCTAGTCTGGCGTACCCTGCGGAGAAGCCTTACGGGGCTTCGCTTTTCCTGATACCACATCTCTGGGTCTATGTATTTGAACATCTGTTGAGCATGGTAATTCCAGCTCCACCATAGGTTCTTTGACAGTTCTTCGAGTCTGCTCAGCTTCTCTGGCAATCTCGGTACCGCCATGACTCTTTCGAGGAAGTACATCAGAATAACCTCCTATTTTGGCATCTATGTACAATTATACCTTTTCATACGCTACTGTGCTTTCTTATGATGCTCTCACTCGTCTTTGCTAGCTCTTTCGCCGTCTAACAAAAAAAGGGAGCTCAGCTCCCTCTATTCTATTTCACGATACTTTCGATTTTTATGGTCTTTTACGGATACCTCTTTTCTTGTCGAGTCTTCTCTTAAAGGCGGAGATCTTTTCGCCGCTATCCCTCATGAACTTGGCCAGTTTCTTTTCGAAGTCTTGACTTGACGGTCCTTCATCAGAGCCTTTGCTCTTCAAATCCTTGATCGAGAGCTCCCACTTTCCGTCCTTTGTCGTCCCAAGAACCTTTGCCTCTACTTTCTGACCAACTTTGAGATAGTCTTCAATGTTCTTCACGTACTCTCTTGCCACTTTGGAAATATGAATGAACCCTTCCTCGCCGCTTTCAAGATTTACGTACGCTCCGAATTTCTTGACAGAAGTTACATTACCCTCAACAACGGTACCCACTTTCACACTCACATGACTAACCTCCAATTGACTATATACTTGAGGGAGCGCAAAGCGCTAACTCAGTAATTGTCTCCGTATTTGTTTCTGAACTTCTGAACTCTTCCTTCAGTGTCGAGAATCATTGAAGATGCGTCTCCACGGAAGTAGGGATGGCAGCTCGAACAAAGGTCAACCTTTATGGTGTCCTTGGTAGAATAAAACTTGTGTTCTGCGCCACAGGTACACTTTACAGTAATCAGTTTCATCTCTGGGTGCATCTCTTTTTTCATCGGGGCTTCACCTCTTCCTGTTGTAATTTGCACAAAACTCATTATATCATAGAGAGGAAAGCGTGTCAAAGACTTACTTGTGGCAAACGCTAGCACAGATGGGAGAATAGTGATGATTAATGACATACAAAACCATTTGAAAGAAGCTGCTTCTTCGGAGGGCTTCTACAGTTATTACGGAAAGAGAAAGGAAAGCCTTCGAAGGCTTTCCAGTGGTCTCCGAAAGAATCCCGTTAGCAGTGCGATAATCGAGAAGGTCACGAAGATGATCCCCGGCCTCACAAGCCTATCCTATGAAGAAATCGAGTTTTCTATCGACATACTGAGAGAGCGAGACAGAGAACCGGAAGAGAGAGTGCAATACGTATCTTCGCTTTCCGCGGCATCGGTTGCCGATATTGCTCAATTGCTCTTCTTGATCGATCCGAGAAACAATCCGCCTGTTAATGGGAGGGTCAGAAAGAAGATCAAGTCTATAGACGATTACAGAAAGTGGCTTTCAAATGCAAGATCGATTGGAAAGTACGGAATTCAGGACTATATAATGCTTGAAGCGGCACTCCTTTACGAAAAGCCGGAGGTTGCCGGGAGATCCGGTCTTGCCGACAGGATAAGTAGAGTGTTGCACACCAATATCTCGGAGCTTGAGACTCTGCGAAACGCAGTCACTTCTCTTTCAAAGTCGGCGAGAAGAGAACTTGGCAATCTGAAGTTCACACACCCTTACGTGAAGAGTGCGATTTTCTCGCGTCGTTCCAGAACCGTTGTTGTTGACGGCAGTAACATAGTTTTTTCTATGAGTGATCACGCAGATTTGAACAGAATAGACGATCTCTTTCTCAGGATGTCTTCGTGCAGGATTGCTTTGTTTCCTTACAGGATAATCTTTGATGCAAATATCAGATTTACTCTGGGCGGTTTCCAGCAAGAGAATCTGAACAGGCTGCTTTCCTTGCCGCAAGTGGAGACTTACTCGCCAGCCGATGATAGAATTATCTTCCTGGCCAGAGAAAACAATTCTGCCGTGATAAGCTACGACAGATTTCTCGATCATGGGGTTTCCGACATAACGATAATAAGGCCGGAGGAAATAGATGAAAGTCTCAGAGTTTGATTACGATCTCCCAGAAGAACTGATCGCCCAGGAGCCCGCCGTTCCGAGAGACAGTTCTAAACTAATGGTTGTGGAAAGGAAGAGCGGTGTTCTGGAACACAGAGTGTTCGCCGAAATCGTCGAATTTCTCCGCCCCGGCGATGTCGTTGTGCTAAACAACAGCCGCGTTATTCCTGCAAGGCTGCTTGGGATGAAGGATACTGGAGCAAAAGTAGAGGCCGTGCTGATAGAAAGAGTTGGCCGGGGCCTCTGGAAAGCAATAGTTAGACCCGGATCAAAGATTAAGCCTGGAAATGAGTTGCTGTTCAGTGGGATTTCATGCAGAGTTGTTGAACGCTGCGAAGATTCAGGCAGGATTCTCGATTTCCATGGGGCCAGCGATGAAGAGATCAAAGAATCTGGCTTGCTTGCGATTCCCCCGTATATTCAGACTTACCCGGAGAATCCAGAATCTTACCAGACGGTCTACTCGCGGCCGGAAGGTTCAGTAGCGGCCCCTACCGCAGGTCTTCACTTCACTGAGAGCCTGCTTGAGACGCTCGCCGGCAAGGGGGTCGCGGTTGAGTTCATCACGCTTCATGTCGGTATCGGAACTTTCAGACCGGTGAAATCGGAGCTTATAGAAGAACACAAAATGCATGGAGAATACTACACGGTATCTCCTGAAGCCGCAGCGACGATCAACGAGGCCAAGGCCGATAAGAGAAGAATTATTGCCGTCGGTACTACGACCGTAAGGACTCTGGAAAGCATATTCGCTCGCCACGGCTCAGTAGTGAGTGATAGCGGCCAGACAAATATATTTATCTATCCCCCTTATGATTTCAAGATTATCGATTCTCTTGTCACAAACTTTCACCTTCCGAAATCGACTCTACTGATGTTGGTTTCGGCATTTGCCGGAAGAGAGTTGATTCTCTCGGCATATAGAGAAGCCATTTCAAGGAGATACAGATTCTTCTCCTTCGGCGATGCCTGTCTCCTATTGTAGGTGACTCTTTGAAATGAGGGGCCTTTTCAACAAATCGTCGGCACGGAATATCGCTTTACCCGGAAACCCGCTGAATCAATCTTCTTCTTCAAGCATCGGTGAGAAAAAGTGGATCCACATCATTTTCAGGATTATTGCAAACGGTACGGCCACAATCGCTCCAAAAAGTCCCAGCAGCTGTCCTGCCACAACGATCATCAAGATGATTATTACCGGGTTGATTCTATTGTAGCCTTTCATGAATACAAGGAAAAGGATGAAGGCCGCCGCGTGAACAATCACCAGGATTATCAGAAGCACGAGAACGAGAACGAGATTCTGAGTGGAAACGGCCAACAGGAAGAGTGGAATGAATTCAAGCGGGACTCCCACGATGGGTATAAGATTGGTAAAGGCGGCCCACAGGCCCATCAAGAGACTGTACTTCAGACCCATTGACCGGACCACTATGCCGACCACCACGCCGACAATCAGGGCAATCACGACTACCGAAATCACATACCTTTCGAGATTCTTGTAAGTATCGGACAGGAAACTCAATGCGGTGCCGCGTACTCTTTTCGGGTAGAACTTCGGCGTGAACTCCTTGACCGAGAGGAAGTAGTAGCTTAGATAGATTGCACCCACTATTGTGAAGAATAATACCAGCCCCGTACTCGTTACGAAACTGGGCACCTTTTCCAGTATCCCCGGAAGGAATTTCATAAGGCTGTTCTGCACCTGAATGAGGAAATTTCTTACGCTTTCGTAAGTTGCCCTCCTCCTTGCCGGATCGATGTTCTTCGGCATGAAGTATTCAACTACATCCTTCCACAGTTCTTGCGACTGAACCAGCATTGCATTGTCCATGACGTTAGTTGAAAGCGATTCCGTCGCTTCGGGATTCAGATATTTCGATACAATCCCGACTATCTCATCGAAAAGGGGCTGTCTTCGATTACTGCTGCTTATAATCACAAGATAGTCGCTTCTCTCCTTCAGGCTTTCCTCAAGCAAGGAGAGATCCTTTTCCAGGTTTCCCGCATTGGACGGCAGCGGTTTCAACAGATCCGAGTAGTAGTCTTTCAAATCTTTAGAGACCAGATCAAGAGATTCGATCTCTTCGGCGGAAAGCTTTTCCAGCAGATCTTCATCGGAAAGAAACCTGTCGATGTTCGCATTCACTTCGAAAGAGGTAATTTCAGCCTCCTGAACGGAAGGGAAGAAATCTCTTACAATATTGTAGAATTTGGATGCTTCTTTTGCCACAGGAGTCGTAAGAAAGACGATAAGCAGTACTAAACCTGCAAAAATTACCGTTAATCCTATGCCAAGCGAGATCGAACGCTTGATTTTCAAATATCGCTGCGCAAATCTAGCCCACGGCTCAAGTACCATAACCACGGTGAACGTCGCAAAGAGAATCACGGCAGTCCTCAGTGAAACGGAGAACACAGCGAAACAGATAGCCAGGTAGAACAGCGTGAACAGCGCAGCTTGAAAACGAGGTTTCTTTAAAATCTCTCGACTCACATTATGCCCCCTTCAAAGGGAGTTTGAAGAGCCTCTCAATCTCCGCCATATCATTTGTGATTCCCATTATGACCATCAACTTGATTCTAGCTTTGATCGGGGACAACTCCTGTGCGAAAATTGCACCTAAGTCGGCCAGACTCTTTCCTCCTCCAACATATCCATAAACTCCAAGGACACGGCCTTTAAAGCACCTTGAAGTAATAATTACAGGAACGCTTTTCTCTTCTATTAGGTATTTTACTACGTGATACACTTCTACCGGCACATTACCCCTTCCGAAAGTCTCAAGAACTACCCCTTTGAAGCCCAGCTCGGGCAGGCTTCTAAGGATTGAACCGTCATCGCCGGTGAAGGTCTTGACAAGGGCTACTTTCGATTCGATGTTGTCGACGTTGAACACTGCTCTGAGCAATGGTTTTCTGAAGAAAATCACTGAGTCTTCATCGACAATTCCCAGGGGTCCATGGCCAGGGGAGTCAAAAGTGGCAACGTTGCTTGTGTAGGTCTTGGTGACCTCTCTGGCGGCATGAATCTCGTCGTTCAAACAGACCATAGTTCCCATTCCGACTGCAAGAGGGTTGACGGCAACTCTTACTGAAGAGAGAACATTTCTGGGGCCGTCGGTTCCCATCTCATCGATATTTCTCATTGCAGCGGTGCAGATTATCGGCTTCTCGCTTCTGACAGTAAGGTCAAGAAAATAGGCCGTTTCTTCAAGCGTGTCCGTCCCGTGTGTAATTACGGCGCCACACACCTCTTCTCTATCTAGAAGCCTCTGTACCGTTTTCGAGAGTCTCCACATCGTCTCGGGGTTGATGTATGGACTGGGGATGTTCGAGAACTCGTGGTGCTCGGCGCAGGCGACCTCTTCCAGTCCGTCAACGTCAGCCACATGTTTGCTCATACCCTGAGCTGGAACTGAAGCTCCTGTAACGGGATCGGTTACCATGGCAATTGTGCCTCCCGTTGTAACTATAACGACTCTCTGTTTCACAGCCATTTTCCTCCTAGTTTTGTCTTGATCAAAGATAACGTCTTTAATACCTCTGGGCCGACAATCGGCAAAAGCTCTCCCACCGCCTTCGGTCTCTTGATGACTAGAGTTCTCGCCCTGTCTCTTCCGATTCCGGGGAGGAATTTCAGCTCTCTCTCCCCCAGATCATTGAGCTCTGTTCCAACCGGTATACCCGTTATCGATCTCATACCGTGATCAATAACTGCAAAATCAGTCTTACTTTCAAAGGCGACCGGTGTACCGAGGAGAATCGGATATGTTCCTAGCGGTCTGCCGAAGTGAATCAGACCTTCGCTGAATTCAGGAATTACTCCCCGGACAACCGCTCCTACCGGAAAGACTTTCTTTAGCATTTCGGCATCAATTTCCCTTCTTATTCGCCGCTTGTGTTTTTCGAACAACCTGTGATCTACTTTCGGCCTTGCCATTCTCGATATTCTTGCGTTGGGAAAGACCATGACCTGTCTTATGTTGATTCTTCTCAGAAGAAGATCCTTCCGCTGAATGCTTGCAAGATGTTCATAATCCGTCTGGAAGCTGTTGCGGTTCTGTCCGGGAAGACCATAAAGCAGGTTTATTCCCGGTAGTAGCTTGGGTATCCCATCAACTCTTTTCTTCCCGATTTCATTTACCAGCTCTATCGAGAATATTATATCTTCGACACTGCCACCAAGGTTGTTTCTTTTTCGGGTTTCTTTGTCGAAGCTCTCCACACCGAAGGAAATTGTATCGCCTGCGGTGTCGTATTTCACAATCGATTCGATGACTGCTCTCGATTCGCGGGGGTGAGCGGCAATGAAAATCGGATTCCCGTTGTCTACGTGAAGCACCTCAGGCTCAAGTATCGTTCTGGCTGACTTGAACAGCTCTTCGGGGAGCGCAGGATCAAGTCTGCCTCTGCTCCTGTCATATCCATAAGCAACTACGTTTGAGCTTCTTCCGAATCTAATAGCCTTTACGCCTATGCTTCTGAGCTTCTCGAACTCCTGGACTATTCCTTCGATGCTTCTCCATTCGAAAGAGCCGTAGAGAAGGGATTCAGTACAGAACGAGCAATAGCCGTCGCTTCTCTCACAACCTGAGGATATGTCGATTTCGATTACCACTTCCGGGTAGGAGGGATGCAAAGCGATAATTTCGGCTCCTTCCACATATAGTCTGTTCAGAAGAGAATATCTCGACTCGTTCGATGTGATCCCAAGAAAAGCTGCGACTTCGAACTCATCTCTCAGAAGATGATCGGCTCCTCGAAAGTCGGGAGTGAAGGCTGTTGTTCCTCCTCTAAGAGTGTAGCCTACCGATACTACGGGACCGCTAACTATCCTTAAGGTATCGGAATTGGATTGTAGAAGCTTCGAGATCTCCGAGCTGGCAATAGGCGTTCCGCCTATGTATCTTCCTGAAGTAGTGACTCCTCCGTAGATTATCAGGTAGTCATAGTCGTTTCCTTTTTGCCAAAGGTCATTTCTCCTGACTGTGTCAATAGTAAGGTAGTCGATTTCGCAGCCTTTAAGCAGAAAGGCACCGGCAATTGCACGTATTCTAGGCGAGATGTACGGTGGTACTCCGAAGGCCGCCGGCTCATCGGTGTATCCGTCTATAATAAGAGCATTCATCCATTACCTCCGCGTGCGAGCTATCTTATTCCAGTGTATAATAAAAACAGCAATTAATGGGAGGGAAAGTTTTGCCTTTTGAAAGACACTGTTCGTTTTGCGGAAGACCAGCCGCTCAGGTTAAAAAGCTAATATCTGGAACTGAAGGATACATTTGCAATGAATGTGTAGACCTTTTTTACGACATTATTCAGCAGGATCAGAAAGCAAGGAAAGAGCCAGGAAAGAAGCTTCCGACTCCTGCCGATATCAAGAAGGAGCTTGACCGGTACGTAATCGGTCAGGAAAACGCGAAAAAGACTATCTCTGTCTCAGTCTATAACCATTACAAGAGGGTCTTCAACGATGTGGACGACGTTGAGATTGAGAAATCAAATATTATGCTGGTTGGACCTACCGGTTCAGGAAAGACGCTTATCGCCAGAATCCTTGCTCGCATTCTCGATGTTCCGTTCGCTATTGCAGATGCAACACCGCTTACAGAAGCGGGGTACGTTGGTGAGGACGTCGAGAATATCGTTCTAAGGCTTCTTCAGTCTTCAAACTACGATGTCGAAAAGGCCCAGCTAGGGATAATTTACATCGATGAGATCGATAAGATAGCAAGAAAATCGCCCAATCCCTCCATTACGAGAGACGTATCTGGAGAGGGAGTGCAGCAAGCGCTGTTGAAGATTGTAGAGGGTACCGTCGCGAATGTTCCTCCTCAAGGCGGAAGGAAGCATCCTTATCAGGAGTTCATCAAAGTGGACACCAGCAACATTCTGTTCATTGTTGGTGGAGCTTTTGGCGGACTGGACAGCATTATAAAGCAGAGAGTTCTTGATTCTTCCATGGGATTTGGCGCGAAGGTCAAAGGAAAGAACCAGCTAAGACTTGGTGAGGTTCTTCAGCAGGTAGTACCCGATGACCTCATTCAGTACGGACTGATTCCAGAATTCGTGGGTAGATTTCCAGTACTGGCTGCTCTGAACGATCTCGACGTAGAGGATCTGAAGCGAATAATGAGCGAGCCGAGAAACGCCATTCTGAAGCAGTACGAGAAGTTGCTCGGACTCGATGGCGTCGAGCTCGAATTCTCCGAAGAGGCATTGACTGCGATCGCCGAAAGAGCTATGAAGAGAGGAACTGGAGCCAGGGCTCTGAAGAGCGTGATGGAGCAGGTGATGCTTGATATAATGTATGACATTCCTACTATGAACAATGTGGAGAAGGTCGTTATCAACGAAGACGTCATAGTCCATAACTCTTCTCCGGAGATAATCTCGAGAGAATCTGCCTGATGAAAGTTCTGGCTCTCGAGAGTTCGTGCGATGAAACAGCGGTGGCCATCATTGATGATGGCCACCTTCTCTCTTCTGTAGTCTCCTCTCAAATAGATATCCACAGCAGATTTGGAGGAGTAGTGCCGGAAATCGCGGCGAGAAATCATCTCGAGATCATCGACAAAATCGTTGGAAGTTCTCTTGAAGAAGCCCATCTGACACTAGATGACATCGATGTCTTCGCTTCCACAATGGGCCCCGGACTTGTCGGGTCGTTGCTTGTAGGTCTTTCCTTCGCTAAGGCGCTGGCTCTCTCGACGAACAGACCCTTCATCGGGATAAACCATCTCTATGGACATGTGTACGCGAACTTCCTGAAGTATCCCTTTCTCAGGCCTCCTTTCATGGTGCTTCTGGTATCGGGCGGGCATACTGAGATCCTTGTCTTGAGGGACTGGGACAGAATCGAGTTGATAGGCAAGACCAGAGATGACGCGGCCGGCGAAGCATTTGACAAGATTGCAAGGTTGCTTGAACTGGGTTATCCAGGAGGTCCGGCGATACAGGAGGCCGCAAAGAAGGGAAAGGTGTTATATCACTTTCCCAGGCCACTTCAAGAAAAGGGTAATTTCGACTTCTCATTCAGCGGTCTCAAGACTTCCGTTCTCTATTTCTTGAGGAAGAATCCCTCTGCATCTGTCTACGATGTCGCAGCATCGGCTCAGGAAGCGATAGTCGATTCACTTGTTACGAAGGCCTTTGATGCTGCTGGCGACTCAGGTCTTAAAGAGATTGCCTTTGCAGGTGGAGTCGCATCTAACTCTCTCTTGCGAGATAGAGCAGAGAAGCTGTCTGAAGAGACGGGAATATGGGCCTACTTTCCTCCTGTCGATCTTTGCACGGACAACGCTGCCATGATTGCCATGGTTGCTTACGAAAAAGCAAAGAGGGGGCTGTTTTCCCCTCTCTCAACAAACGCAGTTCCTTACCTTGGCTTAGATGTCTTTTAATTATTCTGATTTGCTATTAGAAGTTGAAGGCTTCTTGCTGCTATCAGCTGTCGAAGATTTTTTTGAATCTGTGCTGTAGTAGCCCCCACCCTTAAAAACAACTCCCACGCTGTTCAGCAGTTTCTTCAGATGGCCACCGCAGGCTGGGCAAACCGTTAGGGGTTCATCGGACATTTTCTGGAAGGCTTCGGTTTCTTCTCCACAGTCTTCACACTTATATCTGTAAAACGGCATGTCGGTTCCTCCTTCGCATCAAATTCTATTTATCAACTGTATCTATTCTATTCCTCATCTGCCGAAGATGGAATCACACAGATAAATTCGAGGTTCCCCTTTCCCCTGTTCTTGAACTGATGCTTCACTCCAGAGGGAACGAAAACGTAACTCCCAGCCGGAGCTTCTACCTCGCCCTGGTCAGTTACGACTCCTGCTTCACCGGCTAGAATGAATACCTCGTGTTCCCATGGATGGCTGTGGTGAGGGCTGTATCCGCCCTCTCCGACTGTAAACAACCTCATCACGAAATTAGAGGCACCTTGTGCCTTTCCTATCAATACGCGCTTGGCAACGCTCTTCACCTTTTCATTGTCGAAGAGCTGTGGTTCGACTTCAAGCGCTTTGCCTATCAGAATTTTGTCTGACATTGTCATAGCGCCTCCTCTTTGAATCTGATCTTCTGTCGTAAGAGAACTTTCTCTCGCTATATTCGACCACGACCTTTCTGTAAGGCTCAAAACCAACGGAATAGCTCTTCAAATCCTCGTACTGAGAGACTACCTCGTGAACCAGCCGGCGCTCGAAGGCAAACATGGGTTCCATAACTATCTTGATCTTCTTAGTTAGAGCGGACTTCGCCGTTCTGTGGGCTATCTCTTCAACCAGCCTCTTTCTTTCAAGTCTGTAATCGCCTATGTCCACGGTGACATTGACTTTTGTCGGAGCCATTCTGTTTGCATAGATGTTCAGTATATGCTGCAGCGCGGCAACTGTTTTTCCATGTTTCCCTATGAGTCTTGCGACTTCCTCGCCTTCGATTTTCACTCTGTAAGTTCTTCCGACAAGCTTGACTTCGGAGAAAGTCTCTTCGTCGAAGCTTTTCAGGATTCCCTTCAGGAAATCGTGAAGTTTTCTCTCCCAGTGTTTATCAAGCAAGGTTACTTCAATAACCGATTCTTTCGATCCAAAGATACCGAGAAAGCCTTTAGAGCCTTTCTCTTTGACCGAAACTTCAATTTCATCATCATAAGCGCCGAGATCTGCCTGAGCTGATCTGATTGCTTCCTCGACTGTCTCGGCCCTGTATTCAACTGGCTTCATTTCGACTAACACCTCCTGAGCGTATCTCCATCTACTTCGCAGGTTTCTCCGGCAAACCGAGCATCTGCCTCAAAGTCAGCCCCTTTATTCCATGTCGTTTGTAGACTACCCAGCTTATCAAGAGCTGAAGTACACTCTGAGTGGTCCAGTACAGCAGGAGACCAGAGGGGAATGTGGCAAACAGTATCGGGAATATGACCTGCATAATGACTCCTGATCTTGCCGATCTGGCATCCTGAGCCGTGAGTAACGAACTGAATATTCCTACGACCACCGTGATAATAATGAACGGTATGTTCTGCACGAAGTTTCCAACGGAAAGATCCTTCCATATGAGAAAGCCCGGCGTATATGCCATCACTTCACTGAAATACCTTATTGCATTGTACAGAAGGATAAGGACGGGTAATTGAAGAAGTATTGGAAGACATCCCGAGGCAGGATTGTAACCCTTTTCCTTGTAGAGAGCCATCATTGCTTCCTGCTGCTTTTTGGGATCCTTGTACTTCTTCTTGATTCTATCCACTTCCGGCTGGAGCATCCTCATCATAAGCATAGATTTGGTCTGGATATGATAGAGAGGATAGAGAATGAATCTCGTCACAATTGTGAAGAGAATCAGCGCCCAACCAAAATTCCCAGACCACTGATATAGCCAGAATAGGAAGTATACTATCCCGTGATAGATCCAGGAGAAGAAGGTCACTCCCCCAAAATCCTGAAGATCCTTGACTATTGCATCGTATTGTTGAGGAAGAGCCTGTTTAATGTGTATCAACCTCATTGGACCGGCAAATGATTCGAGAAGACCTCTACCGCTCTCCGCCACATACCTCTGGAACTTGAAGCTTCCCTGCATAGAAGTTATGGCAAAGAGTGTTTTCTGGCCGCTGAATTTATCATATGTCAAGTAGTATGAGGAATCCGGTCCAAGCGTTTGATTCTCGTACGAGATGAATGGCAGAGCGACCTCTATCTTCTGACTGAAATCAAGCTCGACTTTGAAATCATAGTATGGGCTGTTAAGAATGATAAAAGACTTGTTGCCTTGCTCATAATTGAAGGTCACGATGACATTTCCATCGACATCCTTCCTGTATGAGAACGTAGTGGGCAGAAGCTCGTTGCCTTCCGCATCGAAAATGTTGAAGCCGTCTTTCCCCAGAGCTTCATTGTAGACGTAAAATTCGACGGACTTGTTATCGGCATAACTAGTAACTCCGAGAATCAAACCTTTAGCAGTATCTAGAGTCACCTTAAGCGTCTTGCCCGAGACTATGAGCGTGCTGGTTCCTTCCTGAGTTAGAAGCTCTTTGCCCGATACAGAGAGCGTGAATAAAGTAATAAAGATTAGAGTCAGAATTATCGCTCTTCTCATTTTTCGTGCCTCCTCAATAGCGTGAAGTGATCTGGTACTTCGTCGAAGCCTCCTGGATTGAAGGGATTGCATCTTAATATTCTCCATGTTCCGAGAATGAGCCCCTTGAGGGCTCCAAATCTTTCAATTGCCTCATATGCGTATGTTGAGCAAGTGGGATAAAACCTGCATCTGGGGCGGGTTCTAGGTGAGATCTTTCTTCTGTAGAAATCTATCAGAAACAGCAGTATCTTTTTCATCGGACGTTTCTCCAATTTTCTCAGCGATTCGTATAACAACAGGCAACATATCAATGAATCCAACTTTTCTCTTCTTAAACAGGTCGGATAGATCCTTTCTTGCAATAAAAAGTATATCACACCCATTGGGAAACGCTGATTTATTAGTTCTATAGACCTCTTTAACCAGTCTTCTGAGTCGATTTCTCAAGTTCGCCTTTCCAAATTTCCGTTTTATCGATACTCCAATACGAGAAAAAGGCAGACCATTCTTCACATACAATACAACAAAAAAAGGGTCAACTATTGATTTTCCCTTTTTGAAGACTCTGTCGAAGTCTGCCTTCCTTCTTAGCCTTTCATTTTTGCTCAGGGACTGGTCTTTCAGGTTCACACAGAAAGTCTCTTTCTTCCCTTTCTTCGTCTGCTAGCGAGCACTTTTCGGCCGCCGACTGTTCTGGATCTGACAAGGAAGCCGTGTGTTCTGTTTCTCTTGACTCTAGATGGCTGGTATGTTCTTTTCATGATTAATAACCTCCAATTAATGCGTCACAGTGAACATTATACGGAGTGCAACCGTGACTGTCAAGGCGCTCGCGAATCTCTTGCTCAGTGTGCCGCAACGCAAATCGGAGTTACTGAAGGTGCAATTGATCAATAGTATAATAGATTGATAGATAGATTAGTATAAAGAGGCCGATCTATTGCGAAAATGGAGGAAAGTATGCTGCTGTCGCTGGCAGGAAATGATTTTCTCACTTTCAAGGAGTTCTATGTTGAGTTTTCTAGCGGTATGAATGCTGTAACCGGAGAATCTGGTGCCGGCAAAACGATTTTTCTGAAGGCCCTTTGGGCAGTCCTTGGCTTTCCACCACAGTGGGACAACGACAATGCGGGAAGCATCGAGGGAAACTTTGAAGTCGATAGTTCTCTATCGTCAAGACTTAAAGAGATGGGGATAGAAATCGATGGAGATCAGCTCCTTGTAACCGTTAGTTTTACCGGGCAGAGAACAATCTATAGAATTAATGGAAGGATGGTTCCGAGGCAGATAGTCCAGACTGCCTTTCGCGACAGAGTGGAGATCCATTCTCAGCACAGCAGCGTAGGTTTGCTTGATGAATCGAAACATCATGTGATTCTCGATCATGCCCTCAGGGGAGAGGAGATTCTAGATCAGTATAGAGAGCTTTATGGGGAGTTTATGAAGGTGAGACGGGAGTTTGATTCTTTCAGTGTCGACCCGGCTCAGATTGAAAGAGAAAAGGACTTCCTGAGCTTTCAGATAAGTGAGATTGAGCAGGCAGAGCTTCAGCCGGGGGAGGACCAGGTCGTTGAGATGAAGTATACCAGATACAGAAACGCCCAGACTCTCATCGATACGTTTCAGGAACTGAGAGAGATCCTGAAGGACGGCGAGCTTTCCGTATATAACTCTCTCAATGATGCAGTTACTATCATAGAACGGATAGAGGATTTTGGATATAAGAAATGGCATGAAAATCTGCAGATTGCCCTTGAGGAACTGGACTCTCTTTACTCGATGGTCGAAGAGGAGAGAGACTCGCTCGAAATTGACGACGAGGAATTTACAGCAATCGAAAACAGGATGACGTTGATTCAAGGTCTCAAGAGGAAGTACGGAGATTCCGCTGAAAAGATTCTCTCGAGGCTCGAAACATTCAAGAGGGAGCTCGGCGCACTTCAAGAGCTCGAGGAGAGGAAAGAGAAACTTAAGAGACTCGAAGAGGATCTCTTGGTCAGAATGAAGAAGACCGGACTGGTCCTTGATCAGAAGAGAGCCGCAAGGGCTGAGGAGATAGAAGAGCAAATCAAATTGCATCTTGAGGATCTAAGGATGAAGGGTGCGGAGCTGAGATTCACTCTCCAGCCAGAGGAGATTCCCAGGAGTTATGGAATTTCGAGGGTTACGATGATGGTAAAGACTAACCCGGGAATGGAGTTCATGGAGATAGGAAAAGTCGCTTCCGGTGGTGAGTTATCAAGATTCTTGCTGGCTCTGGAGTCTGCTTTGAAGGACCAGCTGGATCTTGAGACAATAGTATTCGATGAAGTTGATTCCGGGGTCGGCCAGAGGTTGGGAACAGTAGTCGCGGAGAAACTCAGGGAGATCTCGAGCGAGATTCAGACTATCGTAATAACGCACCTTCCTCAAATTGCGCTAATTGCAGACAGGCATTTTGTTGTCAGGAAGGAACAGGTTGGCTCAAAGACAGTCTCCAGGATTGAAGAGCTTCACGGTCCCTCAAAGGAAAGGGAAATTGAGGAGATGAGTGGCCAGATTCCAGAGTAAGAGTAGAGGTGAAGCATGAATAGAGAAGATTTGATAAACAGAATTATCGACGAAAAGGGAACAGAGGCCGTTCCGGTGCTTCTTGAACTTCTAGTAAGCGAGGATAGCGAGACAGCGCAAATCTGTTTTGAAGCTCTGCTTCAGATGGGTGATACCGTTGTTCCGCTCTTGTTGGAGAAAATGAGATCGAAGGAAATCGATCCAGTCTCTAGACTGTATCTCGCAGATCTCGCCGGTGAGATTGGAGACAAAAGGGCGGTGCCGTATCTTTACGAAATGTTGAGAGATTACAGCGACGAGAGATCGCAAATTATCATATACGAAGCGCTGGCTCGCCTGGGAGAAGGAGAGAATGTCGTGGACCTTCTGGTTTTGCTTCTAGATGAAAACGGTGATTCCGAACTGCGGGACCAATTGATAATGGCCCTCAGCAGCACGAATTCTTCGGTCGCGGTGAAGGCGCTTGCAAGATTGTATGAAGATAAGATGACTGACAAGTCGACGAAAGCCTTCGTTCTAGAGGGTATTCACTCGATTCTCTCGAAAAGACATGAACTGAAGAATTACCTCTTGAGTCTACACAATGGCAAGGAGATTGCTGAAAGGCTTTATCAATGGCAAGAAGAGAATTGATTGACTACTTCGGCTCACTCTACATGCTTGGGGCGGACGTAAGGCTTAACGAGCCTCTGAAATGGCACACAACGATCAGGATCGGTGGTCCTGCCAGTGTATTCGTCTCGCCTTACTCCTGCGAATCACTTTCAGAGACAATTGGCTTTTTGAGGTCGGAGAAAATTCCGTACAGGATCATCGGCGGCGGTTCGAATGTCGTCTGTCCTGATCGTTATGAAGGGGTAGTAGTATCGACAAGAAATCTAAATCTGGTTAAATCGTCCGGTGAGAGAGTTCTTGTTGAGGCCGGAGCCAGTGTCAATTCTCTGTTGTGGCATTGTTTGTCGAAAGAACTCACGGGTATGGAGTTCTTGGCCGGTCTGCCCGGTTCCATTGGAGGAGCGGTATTGATGAACGCCGGTGCCTTCGGTGGGGAGATCGGAGAGCGGGTTACGAAGATCTTATATCTTGATGATAAGAGTAGATTGATCGAGATCGATGGAAAATCCGCCGGCTTTTCCTACAGGAACAGTATTTTCAGATCCGGAGGTGGAATAGTGCTCGGTGCGGAGTTCTCCCTTGAAAGCGGAGAAAAGTCAGAAATCAGAAGGAGAATGACGGAGATTCTCGGAAAGAGGTTAGAGAAACAGCCGCTCGAGGAACCGAGTGCCGGAAGTGTCTTCATGAGACCGCGGCCGGATTTCTACGTCGGGTCAACCATTGAAAGGCTCGGCCTGAAGTCTCTGAGAGTAGGAGGGGCCGAAGTATCGGCGAAACATGCCGGTTTCATAGTGAATAAGCAAAGCGCTAGTCAGAGCGACGTCGTGGCTCTAGTAGAAATAGTGAAGAAGAGAGTTAGGGAGTCTACTGGCGTAGATCTAAGAACCGAGATAGAAATCTGGAAGGAGGTTGAATAATGGTTGATGTAAGAATTGAAGAGCCTGAAGATAATATTCCCGGCAGCGGAGGCCCAAGAAAGAGTTTTTTATGGTCCGGTCTCTTCGTGCTGCTGATAGTCGCAGCAATAGTGGTGGTCTATTTCTTGAGCGGTTTTTTCCTGGTTGGACCCGACCAGGTTGGGCTAATCAAGCGATTTGGCAAGTATACAGGTACTGTGGGTCCGGGACTTGGGTATCATCTGCCTTTTCCGTTTGAGAATGCCGTCATAGTTGACACTTCAAATCTCAGGAAGCAGGAAATCGGTTTCATGACGATCAGAACGGGTACTTACCAGACTTTGGCCAATGAAGCTCTGATGCTAACCGGAGACGGGAACATAGTGTCGGTAGAACTGGTTGTCCAGTACTATATTGGAGATCCCGTAAAACTCGCCTTCAACATAGTGGATGACGCGGACATCGTGAAATTCACGACTGAGTCGGTGCTCAGAGAGGAAGTAGCTTCAAGCACCATCGATTCGATCCTCACAACGGAGAGGGACACTATCTCCACAAAGACTGCAGAGAGGGTTCAAACGGAGCTTGACAGGCTTAACACCGGAATTATCGTCAAGAACGTCTTCCTGCAGGAAGTTGCCCCTCCAAAGCAGGTTATAACTGCCTTTGACGATGTGAACAGCGCCAAGCAGGACAAGGAAAAGCTCATCTATGAGGCCGAAAAATACAGAAACGATCTGATTCCAAAGGCCGAAGGTGAGGCGGCTCAGATGACTAGAGACGCAGAAGGCTATGCTCAGGAGAGGATTCTCAATGCCGAGGGTGAAGCCGAGAGATTTCTTTCGATTCTCGAGGAGTACGAAAAGGCACCGGACGTCACTCGAACGAGGATGTATCTCGAGACTCTGGGCAAATTGCTGGGAGAAACAAGCAAAACGGTCGTACTCGACCAGAGCAGTCTGCTTAAACTCCTTGAGCTTGAAGGGAGCGTGAGATGATGAAGTACAAGTTTATTATTCCAGTGGCGATCCTCGTGGTAATCGCCGCGATACTACTTCCAAGTTTCTTCTTCATAATTGATGAAACTGAGCAAGCAGTAGTCCTGCGATTTGGAGAGATTCAGAAATCGGTTACAGAGGCTGGTCTGTACACAAAGACTCCTTTCATCGATAACGTAAGGAAATTCGATAAGCGAATCCAGATTTACGATGTCGATGCCGAAAGGATCTACTCAAAGGACAAGAAGACAATCCTCACCGACACTTTCGCGCTTTGGAGAATAGTCGATCCTAGGAAGTTCATAGAGACAATGAAGTCAGAGCAAATCGCGCTTACCAGAATTGACGACGTCGTGTATTCGCACGTAAGGAATACTTTTGGAAAGCTCGATTACGACGACATAATATCGGGCAAGAGAACGGACGTTCTCGATGAGATCACAACACTGGCCGCAAACGACATGAAGGACTTCGGCATCGAGATCATCTCCGTTCGCGTGAAGAGAGCCGATCTGCCGGATGAGAATAGAAACGCGGTCTTCGAAAGAATGAAGTCCGAAAGAATTCAGGAGGCTTCTCTCATCAGAGCCGAAGGAAACAGGGAGGCTCAGAAATTGAGGGCCGAGGCTGATAAAGAAGCCCAGATAATGATTGCTACTGCTCAGAAGGAAGCGGATATCATTATTGGAACTGGAGACGCCAGGGCTCTGGCGGTCTATGCCGATGCTTACAACAGGGACCCCGATTTCTACGAGTTCATGAAGAGGCTGGAAGTGTACGAGAAGACTCTGGCCGATGCCAATTATATTCTTGGACCCTCGATGGACTTCATTGACAAGCTGTCCAGAGGAGAATAATGGGTTGTAGTAAGTCGATTCTTGAAACGGGAAACTTTGAGATCAACGTTAAGAGATCAAGGTTTATTGGTAGCAGCCAGAGATGCGAGACTGAAGAAGAGGCGAAGTCTTTCATCAAGGCTGTATCTCAGGAGCATGCAAGTGCCAGCCATTCCTGTTGGGCCTATCGCATTTCCCTTCCTGGAAGGGAAGTCGCCAACTACTCGGATGCAGGAGAGCCTCACGGATCTGCCGGGCAACCAATTTTGGGAGCCATCGATCGTCTAGAACTTAAGGATGTAGTAGTAGTGGTCACGAGATACTTCGGTGGCGTGAAGCTGGGAATAAGAGGTCTGATAGATGCTTATGGTGAGACTGCTCTGGAGGCTCTGAAGGCTGCAAAACCTGTTATGTTCTGTCCGGGTTTAGAGTTGATCGCAGAGATGGCTTACAGCCAGTGGAACGATTTCACTAGACTCTTTCGGGAGGACAGAGATTTCTCTTTGCAGAAAGTCGATTATACCGACAAAGTTGTCTCAGTAATCGCCGTTAGGAAGGATGAAGTCGAAAGAATAGCAGGTTTCTTTGAAGAAAGAAGGATTTCCTTCAGATTTGGAGATGAATTGAGTTTTGTAAGCCCGGTAGAATGATTCTACCGGGCATATTCTTCAATGTAGTAATCCATGATCTTTCTCGATATCTGAGTGGCCAATCCCGATCCGTAGCCCCCCTCATAAACGAGGACCGTTACAACGATCTCAGGTTCGTGAAGCGGCATGAATCCTGTGAACCAGGAGTGAGTCGGCTTTGAACCACCCTGCTCGGCGGTTCCGGTCTTTCCAGCGGCCGTCTCTGCGAAGTCTCTGAAAGAGGAATAAGCGGTTCCCGCATCGGCCGAACTTCCTCCCTTGCTCACGACATCTCCCATTGCGCCGATGATAAGATCCCAGTCGCTTTCTCCCAGCTCGATTACCGATCTTTCACTCTCTTGCTTTGAACCGACAAAAGGAATGATTTCTTTGCCCCTCATCGCGATCTCCCCGGTCATTCTCGCCAGTTGCAGAGGAGTGATGCTTAGATATCCCTGCCCTATCGATATCTGGATCGTGTCTCCGGGGAACCAGCTCTCTTCAAGGTTCTCGCGTTTCCACTCGGGCGACGGCATCAGTCCGACCGATTCTTCGGGCAGATCGATGTCGGTAGGTTCAAAAACCTCCCAGATCCTGGCGTATCGATCGAGAGTCTCGATTCCTAGCTCCAGTCCAAGCTGGTAGAAATAGATGTTGCAGGAAACGGTAATGGCCTTCCCGAGATCGGTCTTTCCATGTCCATAAAGGTTCCAATCTCTGTAGACTCCCTGAACTACGCCCTGGCTGTCTTTGTACTGGAAGATGCCCCCGCAATCGATCTCTTTTTTACTGTCTGTTCCCTCAGCCAGAGCCACCATGGCAATGAACGGCTTGATCACGGAGCCAGGCGAAAAGGGAGTCACAGCCCTATTGACCAGGGGTCTCGAAGGATCCAGATTAAGGCGCTCCCAATCCCTTGTTGAAATTCCCCTCGTGAAAAACATGTTCTCGAAACTCGGTACGGAGACGAGAGCGAGAACCTCTCCGTCGGTCTTCATAACGACTGCGGCGCCGCTCTTTCCCGTTTCGTCTATTAAATCGTAAATGTACCTGCTGAGCTGGGAGTCGATCGTGATTTTCAGATCCTTTCCAGCGACGGGAGGCCTTTCGCCCTCAAGACTGATCTGTGTTCCCAGTGCATCGACACGTATCAGTTTCTCGCCGGGAGTTCCTTTCAGAAGCTCATTGTATTGCTTCTCGATTCCCATAACCGGTTCTCCGTCAAATTTGATGTAGCCTGCAACGTGCGCTATCCCCGGGTTGTCCTGATAGTACCTTATGATTCTCTCGGAGATCTCCAATTCAGGGTAGTCGTTTAGCCTTACTGCTAATGCTGCGGGAAGGCTCGTCTCAACGCTGCCGAAGATCTCAAGACGCTTAAGAAGTGTTTCCGCTTTCTCCCTGTCATCGAATGAATCAATTATCATTCTCTTCAGATCTTCTGGAAGAAAGACCACTTTCTTCTTTATTTCATAGTAGGGCGCGTCCCATGCCATAGGGATCCCGTTTCGATCGAGAATCATCCCTCTTGGAGGCAGTATGGAGATTGACCGGCGGCTTATACTCTCGACCTGCTCGGCATACTTCTCGAAATTGACTATCTGGTAGTCGTAGAGTCTATATATGAAAAAACCGATCGTGAGAAGAAAAAGTACGAAGAAAAGGTCGAACCTCTTAGTCCTCAATACTCAACCTCCTAAGGACAAGAAATGTTATGAAAAAGGGAATAAGGACTCCAAAGCCCGTGCCCGCGAAAAAGACTCCTGCAAGACCCAGCAAAGCCGATGTGAGAGTGCCGAAACTCGGTGTCCTGTAGCGGCCGTGGATCGCCATCGTGGAAAAGGTAACGATAACTGCAAGGGCAACAACCATACTGATCCCGGAAAGAGCCATCCCGACTATCCAGGACAGGAGCAGAGCAAGTGATAGGGCGAAGGGGATGTTTCTCGTCGGAAGAAAGACGAGCAACGTGAGATAAGCCGGGTACAGAGGAATCAGATCTCCGAATCCAAGATCCAGGTAAAGGGCCGGAATTATTAGCAGAAGCCAGATCATTCCTGCCACTCCAGATAGATGAAGTAGTCGCCAAACACATTGGGAGGCTTCACAAGATAATCGCTTCCGTGTGGGCCGGAGATTTCACCGATCAGATCAAGGTTCATGGCCTTGTAGTAGCCATATCCCGGAACGGTTGTGGCTATTCTCACAGGATCGCCTTCGGCCAGATAGTAGGGATCGAAAGTCGAAAAATACAGTCTGCCGGCGCTAGAGTAGACGGCCCCTTCGATAACCTTTCCCTCTCTATCGACCGAGGCTGAAATCCTGACTCCGGGAGACGTCAAGGGTGAAACAATAAGGTAACCTTCATTCGAGCTCTTCACTATGCCATAGATTGTTGACGAAAAAATCGAGGCAACGGGAATACCCTGGGACGCTCTCCTGTCAGTAGTCATGATTGCCATATTATTTCTCTCGAAGCTGAAGAAGGCGACTCTCATGGGTACAGGAAATTCAAACCTGTCAGCGAAAGAATCTGCGTATCTATTGAGATCCCTGATGACCCTATCGATGCTCCTTGTTTGGAAGACGGCTCTAAAGAAGTTTTCAATATCTACCCTTACGTTTATCAATGGTAAGGCGGCATCATCAAATAATTCGGATGCCCTTCTATTCATTCCAGTTACTTCCAGCAATGATAATAGGATAAGAAAAATCATTAGGATTACTACCGCCGCTTCAGCGAACTTCACCTGAGAAGTCTCTCCCTATCTCAAGTTGCCTTTTTCAAGTCTTTCAAGTATAGAAACTCTCTCCAAAACCTGACCGGCTCCTCTAGCTACACAGGTTAAGGGATCGTCGGCGATCACAACCGTAATACCGGTTTCTCTCTGAATCAATTCCTGCATCCCATTGAGGAGAGAACCTCCGCCGGCGATGACTATGCCGCTTTGAACGATATCCGAAATAAGTTCGGGAGGTGTGTTCTCCACCGTTAGCTTAACAGCTTCTACGATTCTAGCAACAGGTTCTACAATCGCTTCACGAACCTCGGCGCCCGAGACAGATATCTTTCTCGGCAGTCCCGAATTGAGGTCAAGCCCCACAATCTCAGCGTAAGAGCTATCGGCCTCCTCCGTTTCAACGACGTTTCCTATCTCCATTTTGATTCGCTCCGCCGTCTTTTCACCTATCATGAGTCTATATTTCTCTTTGATGTACTGGACGATATAGTCATCCATTTCATCTCCGCCGACTCTTATTGACTGACTCAAGACTATGCTTCCTAGAGAGATCACTGCTATCTCAGTTGTTCCTCCGCCGATGTCAACTATCATATTGCCGGTCGGTTCTTCAACATTCAGACCGGCGCCTATTGAACTTGCCATCGGTTCTTCGATGAGAAATACCTTTTTTGCTCCGGCTTCCATTCCTGCATCGACAATTGCCTTTCTTTCAACTTCCGTCGCTCCCGAAGGCACTCCGATGACTATTCTCGGCTTGACAAAGCTCCGCCTTCCAGTCGCTCTACCCATGAAATACTTCAGCATGGCGAGCGCAATATCATAGTCTGCAATAACTCCATCCTTCAGCGGGCGAGTAGCAACGATACTGGCCGGTGTTTTTCCAACCATTCTCTTTGCCTCCAGGCCAACCTGAAGGATCTTTCCGGAATTCACATCAATCGCAACAACTGAGGGTTCATTAGTCACTACGCCCTGGCCTTTCACATAGACCAGAGTGTTGGCAGTTCCCAAATCAATACCCATGTCTTGCCTTAAGAACATTCGAAGGCCTCCTGTCAGGGAAAGTCTTTACTCCTAATTCTACCATCAGGATGCGACCGAATGACGAAGAGTGTGGAAAATCAACACAGTTGTCAAATGAGCCTCTGGAAATGGTATTACACAAGTTTGACTCTTCCTTAATCAAAGTGATAGAATCATTTGGCCTCATTGCTCGGATAGTCCGGCTCTTGATGGCATTGGATGACTGAAGACAAGGAGTAGGATTGAATAAACAGTGGTGCGTTCGAGATCGATGAAGCAATTGTGCTGATAATTCGGAGGTGTAGAAATGGAAGATAGAGAGCTGAGAACACTGAATCATCTTATGTACATGGAGTATTACACAGGAGGAAACGCAGGACTCTTCATGAAAATGAAGCGACTCGTCTATTCATTTCAGAGCCCATTTCAGAGGATAGATATTTTCGAGCATCCCGAGTTCGGTATGGTTCTTGTTCTGGACGGCATAACGATGTTCACTGAAGCCGATGAATTCATGTATCACGAGATGCTGGTTCACGTACCGCTCTTCACTCACCCCGATCCGAAGCGGGTGTTGATAATCGGAGGAGGCGACGGGGGAAGTCTTAGGGAAGTTCTTAAACACCCCTCGGTCGAAGAAGCGATTCTCTGTGAAGTGGATCCCTATGTAATCGATGCGGCTAAACTTCACCTGAAGGAAATGTCTGTCGAACTGGACAACCCGAAGGCATCGATCATAAATGAAAACGGTGCCGACTTTGTCAGGAAGAACAAGGATTACTTCGACGTAATTATTGTCGATTCTACCGATCCGACGGCCGGTGAAGGGGGTCATCTCTTCACCAAAGAGTTCTATTCGAATTGTTACAAGGCTCTGAGAAAAGATGGGATCTTCTGTGCCGAAACCGAGGATCCTTTCTACGACAAGGGATGGGTGGCTATTGCCTACAATAGAATTTCCTCGGTCTTCCCTGTTTCGAAGATGTACACCAGCTTCATGACTACTTATCCTTCAGGAATGTGGACCTATACCATCGGTTCGAAAGAGGTCGATCCGCTGAAGGATTACGATGAAGAAAGAGTGCTTGATTTCGGGGCGCCTCTGAGGTACTACAATACTGAGATTCACAGGGCCTCGTTTGCTCTCCCAACGTTTTTGAAAGAGCTCACCGGCCAGTTTTGACGTTGGGGCGAATGATTTCGCTTTCATGATAGACTAAACTAGATTTTCCGAAGTTGAGAGGACTCATCCAGCATTCTTTCTGGAGATGTTCTCATTCCTTTCTGTTTAATTCAACTTGCTTAACCTGCGCCGTGATAGAATCATCCTTGATCGGCAGGAGGGAGTTCTAATGTATAACAGAGATCGCATAAGGAACATATCGATAATTGCTCACATCGACCATGGGAAGACAACTCTCGTGGATCGGCTACTGGATATAACCGATACCGTAGACAGGAGACACAAGCAGGATCAGTTCATGGACTCGATGGATATCGAGCGGGAAAGAGGGATAACGATCAAATCGAAGTCCGTCAAGCTGAATTATCTTGCAGAAGACGGTCTTACTTACGAAATCAATATTATAGATACGCCGGGCCATGTCGACTTCAACTACGAAGTATCGAGAAGCCTTGCGGCTTGCGAGGGTGCGATACTTCTTGTGGATGCCTCTCAGGGAGTCGAGGCTCAGACGGTGGGGAACACATATCTCGCCATAGAGAACGATCTGGAGCTTATCCCCGTTCTTAACAAGATTGACATTCCGAATGCAAACATCGAGGAGACTCTGGCAGAAATCGTCGATTTGATCGGCTATACACCTGAAGACTGTCTTCAGGCCAGCGCGAAGACTGGCCAGGGTGTAAAAGAGATTCTGGAATCGGTGGTGCGCAAGGTTTCGGCTCCTTCGGGAACATTGGAGGCCCCTCTCAAGGCCTTGATTTTCGACGCGATCTACGACAAGTACAGGGGAGTCGTGGTCCACGTAAGAATCTTTGACGGGAGTGTCAAAGAGGGTGACAAGATACAGATGATGGCCTCCGGTGAAACCTTCGAAGTTGTTGAAGTGGGATACTTCCTTCCTCAAATGGAAAAGACCGATTCTCTCGATGCAGGTGAGGTGGGCTACATCGTTGCAGTTATAAAGGACGTATCGAGCGCGAAGATCGGCGACACTATCACCTCTGCAAATAATCCGACCGGTGAAGCTCTTCCTGGGTACAAAGAGGCGAAGCCGATGGTCTACGCAGGAATGTTTCCGGGGATGCCAGAGTACTACGACGAACTGAGAAAGGCGCTCGACAAGTTCAAATTGAACGACGCCGCACTGGTTTTCGAGCCTGAAAACTCTCCGGCGTTGGGCTTTGGCTTCAGGGTGGGTTTTCTCGGCCTGCTTCATATGGATGTCGTAAGGGAGAGGCTTGAAAGAGAGTTTGAAATAGCCTGTATTTTAACGGCTCCAAACGTCGTCTACAGAGTGACGTCTCAGAACGGAGAAATAATCGAGATAACAAATCCCGCAAGTTTTCCTGAGCCCGGAGAGTTCTCTAAAGTCGAGGAACCCTTCGTCGACCTCTCGATCATCACTCCTTCGGAATATATGGGGAACTTAATAGGCTTCATCACTTCCGAGAAGAGAGGAGACTTCAAGGCGGTCGAAAATGCCGGAAAGAACCGTGTCGTAATGCGTTTTGAGGCGCCCTTGTCAGAGATAATGTTTGATTTCTTTGACAGGATGAAGGCCATTTCTCGAGGGTATGCCTCCATGGATTACGAAATACTTGGTTACCGTGAATCGGATCTTGTGAAAGTCACTATTCTTGTCAACAAGGAGACCGTCGATTCGCTTTCTTTCATCGTTCATGTGGACAAGGAGTATCAAGTTGCAAAGAAAGTAGTTGACAAGTTGAGCGAACTGATCCCTCCGCATCAGTTCCAGATTCCCATACAGGCAAAATCGAGAGGACGGATAATCGCGAGAAGCGACATAAAGGCCCTCCGTAAAGACGTTTTGGCGAAGTGCTATGGCGGAGATGTGACGAGAAAGATGAAGCTCCTGGAGAATCAGAAAGAGGGAAAGAAGAGAATGCGGGAGATCGGTCAGGTAACGATTCCGCAGAACGCCTTCCTGGCAATTCTTAGAATTGGCGAAGAAGAATGATGGGGTGAAGCGATGATAAGACTTGGAGCACACATGTCGACCTCAAAGGGCTTTGACAAAGTCCCTAAAGACACGGTGGCAATCGGCGGAAACACCTTTCAGATTTTCCCACACAGTCCGAGGATGTGGAGAGCCTCACTTCCAAAGGAGGAGATGGCATCCAGCTTCATCGATGAGATGAAAGAGAAATCGCTTGATCCTTTCGATTGCATGGTTCATTCCGGTTACCTGGTGAACATCGCCTCTCCCAACGAAGAGGTCTGGGAAAAATCCGTGAACCTTCTTTCCCTTGAGATGAAGATCACCGCCGCTTTGGGTCTGAAGTATCTGAACTTCCATCCCGGAAGCCATCTTGGTGACGGGCTGCAGGAAGGAGTAGAGAGAATACTGAAAGGGCTTGAAATGGTGCTTGGTGAGAATCAGGAAAACGATGTGATTCTTCTTCTCGAGAATGTGGCGGCGAAAGGGAATCACATAGGGAGTAGTTTTGACGAGCTGGAAATGATAATCGAGGGTTCGGCGCAACCTGAAAGGATCGGAATAACTTACGATACCTGTCACGGTTTTGATTCCGGTTTCGAGATAAGAACCAATGAAGGAGTGCTGAAGCTCATCGATGAAATAGATTCTAAGGTTGGCTATGAAAAGTTGATGATGATACATCTTAACGACAGTAAATTTCCACTCGGCGCCGCAAAGGATCGGCACGAAATGATAGGTAAGGGTTACATCGGCAAGGAGGACGGATTCAGAGTGTTTCTCTCAAATGAAAGAATCCAGGAAAAGCCATGGTTGCTGGAGACACCGGGAGACGACGCGGATCATGCTTTGGAGATAAAGTACATTAGAGAACTTCTCGGATAGTGGAGGACAACGAGCGATGAAGAAGAAGTACGTAGTTGTAACTGGAGGCGTAATCAGCGGGATTGGTAAGGGGATCCTCTCAGCCTCAATAGCGAGGGTTATGAAGGAATGCGGAGTCGAGGTGAACACTCTTAAGATAGATCCGTATCTGAATCTAGATGCCGGAACTATGAACCCGAACCAGCATGGAGAAGTGTTCGTTACCGAAGACGGATACGAAGCCGATCTCGACCTCGGTCATTACGAGAGGTTTCTCGGGAAGGACATGAGAAGAGAGAACAACATGACCGCAGGCCAGGTCTTCAAGTCGATTATTGACAAGGAGAGAAAGGGTGACTATCTGGGAGCCACAGTGCAGATGGTACCTCACGTCACGGATGAGATAAAGTCGAGGATCAGGAAAGTCCCTGGAGACCTTATAATGATAGAAATAGGCGGTACCGTCGGGGACATCGAAGGCGAGATATTTCTTGAAGCGGTCCGTGAACTTTGGGTCGAAGAGGGCCCTGAAAACTTCTTGTTCATCCATGTGACCTACGTTCCATATCTGCGGGTCACTAATGAGTTCAAGACGAAGCCTACACAACAATCCGTTCAGCTGCTGAGAAGAATCGGTATCCAGCCTCAGATGATTGCCGTCAGATCGGAACTGCCGATTGAGGAGAACGAGCTCGGCAAGATCGCACTTTTCGGCGGTCTCGATAGACAGATGGTCTATAACCTTCCCGACTCCGAAAACGTATACGATGTTCCACGAATCGTATATTCATACGGGATTCACAGAAAGATTGCCGCATGGCTAAATCTCGAAATTGAGGAGCGTTTCGACTGGAATTATCCCAGAACCTTCGTTCCGACCAGAATAGTCATAGTGGGAAAATATCTTGGGACTGACGACGCCTATAAGAGCATTTCGGAAAGCATTACGCTTTGCGGCGCCAGCAAGCCCGACGTCATTGACTCGCAGTGCTTCGAAGAGATGACTGAAGAGCAGATAAAAAACGAGCTTTGTAAATACGACGGAATCATCATCCCTGGTGGTTTCGGCAAGCGAGGCATTGAAGGAAAGTTAGCTGTAATTAAGGCGGCAAGAGAGGAAGACATCCCTATCCTCGGTATCTGTCTGGGAATGCAGCTGATGGTTATCGAGTTTGCAAGAAACGTACTCCATTACGAAAACGCCAACTCAACGGAATTCGATCCTTTGACCCCATACCCGGTAATCGACATGATGGAAGAGCAGAAGGCAATTATGAAGCTCGGAGGTACAATGAGGCTTGGGGCGCAGGAGACTCCGATTGAAGAAGGTACGGTACTGATGGATGCATACAATGAGAAGTTAGCTTTCGAGAGGCACAGACATAGATACGAAGTCAATCTGGAGCGCTTCCCCGACCTCTTCAGAAATCCGGGAGAAAAGGATGAAAATAGACTGACGATCTCCTCTTTGGCGACCTTTGTTGAAGCAATAGAGCTGCCGGAGAAGCGATTCTTCCTCGGAATTCAATATCACCCGGAATTCCGGTCTAAGGTCGGCAATCCAAATCCGGTCTTCGAGCTCTTCGTCAAACGAGTCAGAGAGAAGAGAAGGAATCAATAGTGGTCTTCAGTAGCGGTAGGGTGCTTGATCTCTCCGAACCGGTCATCATGGGGATAGTCAATGCGACTCCCGACTCCTTCTTTCCTGAAAGCAGATTCGGCGACACTACCGCGGCCCTCAATGCTGCGATCAGAATGCTTGAAAGCGGGGCAGCGATCGTCGATGTCGGCGGTGAATCCTCGAGACCGGGGGCCGAAAAGATCTCGGTGGAAGAGGAGATCGCCAGAGTTGTTCCCGTAATAAAGCAAGTACGAGAAAAGAAGCCCCAGGCCGTTATCTCGATCGACACCTGCAACAGTGTGACCGCTGGAGCGGCCCTCGCGGCCGGTGCAGATATCGTCAACGACATTACCGGACTCAGGTCGGGAGAAATGGTTGAAGTTGTTTCACAAAGCGATGCGGCGGTTATCATAATGCACATGAGAGGAGACCCTTCGACGATGAGTCAGATGACAGATTACGTCGATGTAGTCGAGGAGGTCTCGTCCTGGCTCGTCGAAAGAGCGCAGAGGGCTATCGAATCAGGAATAAGGAGAGACAGAATAATTCTCGACCCCGGGATAGGTTTCGCCAAAACGGCGGAGCAGAGCATTGAAATGCTTAGAAACGTCGACCGCTTCTTGCAACTGGGCTTTCCCCTGCTGGTTGGCCATTCCAGAAAGAGTTTCATCGCGAAGCTCACGGGTAGCCCTGTTGAAAATAGGCTGGAAGAAACCCTCTCGATTTCGACTTATCTGTACCTTAAAGGAGTGGACATAATTCGCGTCCACGATGTTCAGGAGCACAGTCGAATCTTTGGTATACTTAAGATACTAAACCCATACGGAGAAAATGGGAGGGAATGATTTGCCCTACAGCAGGCGCTCGAAGAAGTACTGGAAGGAAACCTGGCAAGCATATCTTTTCCTGCTGCCTTCGATTGCAATCTTAGGTGTCTTTGTTTTCTGGCCCATCGGATTTTCACTTGTACTCAGCTTTTTCAAATGGGATTACACTTCGACAACCCGTTACTTCATCGGTTTCGATAACTATAAGGAGCTCTTCAGACTCACATATCCGGTTTCGCTGAGCTTCGTTAATTCGTTGATAAACACTGCCGTCTACATTGTGGTCGTTCTCGTAATTGTTCAGGCTCTGTACCATCTTTTCGGTCTGCTGAGCAAGTACGACAAGACCGAAAAGAGTCATGCTCTTCTGTATGCGATCTATTTTGCGGCCGTCGCAGGTTTTGTTTTGCTTCGCAATTCCTCGCCTGATTTAACGGCGGCAGGTCTGTTTGCCGGTCTGGGGTTGATGGGTTTCGGGCTTTTCATACTGATGCGCAGGAGAGGCAGTCTTCAGTGGAAGAAAATGAAGTCGAGTCAGTGGTCGACTCTGCTCTTGATCGCGGCCGTCTATTACGCCTTTGCATATCTGATTTTGAGTCAGAGCGCGGATTTTGTGCAGTACTTCACGCTCGCCAAAGAAAGTTCAGACTTCCTTAAATCGATCTACAACACGGTTTATTACGTTCTTCTGTCCGTTCCGACGCAAATAGTGCTGGCGCTGATCATAGCGATGCTTCTGAACAAGAACATCAAGATGCGCTCTCTATTCAGGACTGCGTACTTCATACCCTTTGTTACATCGGTGGTTGCCGTTTCACTGGTATGGCAGTGGATGTTCAACGACCAGTTTGGATTGCTCAACTACATTCTCTCGATCTTCAACTTGCCTAGAATCGCCTGGCTTAAAGAAGAGGTGTGGACGATTCCTACGATAGCCATAGTCTCTGTATGGCAGCACGTTGGATACACCACCGTAATCTTTCTCGCCGGCCTTCAGAATATAGACAGATCATATTACGAAGCGGCCGATGTAGATGGCGCAAGCGGCTGGCAGAAATTCAAGTTCATCACCTGGCCGCTGCTTTCGGGCACGACCTTCTTCATAATGATAATTACGATGATTGGTTCGTTCAAGGTTTTCTCTCAGATCTTCATTCTTTACCAGGGTCTTCCCGGACCGGTCAACAAGAGCGGACTGACACTGGTCTATTACGTATTTGACGCCTTCTACAATCAGCAGAGAATGGGAGTGGCTAGTGCTGCCGCATACGTTCTCTTCATGATAATTCTGGTCTTGACAATGGTGCAGTTATATGTGGGCAAGAAGCGTGTCCACTATGAGGGTTGAGGTGTTCAGATGACTACATCGTCGACAAAGATAATCTCGAAGATTCTTCTCTATGTAGTTATAATTGGCGGGGCCTTTCTAATGCTGATTCCATTTGGCTGGATGGTCGCCACCTCCTTCAAAGCGCCCAGCGAAGTCTCAAGCTGGCCACCCGTATGGACGACCAAGAATGCCGCCAGTTCCTTCACTTTCAAGACACAGATAAAGCAGAAGAGCTCCGGAGCCTCCGTTGACCTCTCGACTCTTAGTCTTAGCGAGTTCAGAAACTTTGCGGCACTTATTGAAGAGTCGGCAAGTTTAGATACAGTCACCGTCACTCTGGACGATGATCCTATCAGAAGAGGCGAGATCGAGATCCAGTTGCTTAATGGAGACGGAACTCCGGCAGATTACGCCACTGAAGTAGATGAACAGCGTTTTGCCGCACTTGTCGACAGGTATTCTGCTCTTCAGTCAGACGTTCCCGATTCCTTTTCCAGCGTTCTGAAGGACCTCCCAAGGGACAGCGCGGGCCGGTTCATGGACAGTTTCTTCAACGCTGCAATATACAGCGACAGCGGATTCGTGAGAAGAGTAGTTCTCGTCAGCTCTCTCAAAGCCCAGTACTCAAGAGCTATCGATAGACTCGCTCAGAGCGTTGAAACAGCAATGAAGGAGTTGCCTATCGACACTGATGAAAGCAAGGAAATGAAGGCGAAGATCAGAGAAGAGTCGGGCAAACTTCTTGAAACTCCTATTGCAGATCTGACAGCCTCTATGCAAACTCTCGAGTCTTTTAGAACGGGGAAGACGGGGGTCACCGATCTGGGTGAACTGGAAAAGATAATCGGAGATCTTAGAAGCAGTGTCGATCTGATTCGGGAAGTAAGCGCGGAGATCGCTTCTCTTTCAGGGACAATTGCCGGTGGCGACTCAAGAATGTCTCTCCCTGTCAGGCAGCTTGAGCGTTCGCTAGAGACGATTCCCGAAGATTTGGATCTGTGGGCCGAACTGCTAGGCCTATATTCCGACATAAGGGTCTTCTACAACGATTCTCAAGACAAGAGCCTTTCGAGCACCTCAATAGTTGGGAATATTCGCTCAGACTCAGAAGTTCATTCCCTGCTCTCGGAGTTTGTAAGGGGATGGGACTTTGAAGAGGAAGTCAGAAGCTATTTGCTCTCGGCGATCACTCCTTCCAATGTGCGGGACGCAGTAACGATTCTCCTGAACTACCTAGATCGGAATTTTAAAGATGCTCTATCTCAATATTTTTCGGATACTCAGACGCCTCTTGAAGTGGTGAATGACGCAATGAACTTCCTCAGAACATCCCTGTTGGTCGCTTCGAGTCCCGAGATGGACAGGAAAGTCCTCAATGCGATGGAAGAGAAAACTTCATACCCCGACTTAATATCGCTCATCAGAGAAGTGGCATCGGCCGCCGGTCAGACCATAGGCGTCGGAGGAGTTGTTGCAGCTCTTGACAGACAGGCCGGTATTAGCGGTCAGGATCCATTTGCAGACCTCATCAGGCGAAGATGGAAAGAGACGACAATGGTCGGGACTTTCTCGAGGGTACATTCGGACATATTCAGCGAACTCGATCTTTCTCTCAAGCCTGACGAAGTTGAAAGAGTCTACTACAGAGGAATAATTTCACCATCTGGCGCAAAGTCTTTCGACATAAAGCTTACAGGTATTCCTGCTGTTTGGTTCAAGGACGACTTACCTGCCGGAAAAGTCAATTTTACATTCGGAGAAACCTTCAAGAATTTCTTCCAGAATTACATAACGGCGTGGAATGCCGCGCCTTTCGGCAGATATTACTTCAACACAGTATTTGTTGCGATGGTCACGACTTTCGTGGAGATTATTTTCGCTGCGATGGCGGCCTTCGCATTTGCAAAGATGGAGTTCTTTGGAAAGAACTTTCTGTTCACACTCTTCCTGGCAACTATGATGGTTCCCGGAGAAGTGTTGCTGGTCCCCAACTACATAACCCTGACCGCCCTGGGCTGGATCGACTCATATTACGCACTAATTGTTCCCTGGGTAGTCTCTGTCTTTGCGATATTCCTGCTGCGCCAGCATTTTATGACGATTCCAAACGAGCTTTACGACGCCGCCATGATCGACGGTCTGACGAAATGGCGCTTTCTCTGGACGATTCTCGTTCCGCTTTCGAAGCCTGCTGTAATTACGGGAGCGCTGTTAAAATTCGTTGGCAGCTGGAATTCATTCCTCTGGGTTCTTATAGTGACCAAGAGCCCGGAGATCAGGACACTCCCGGTGGGACTTCAGAATTTCAGCTCTGCAACAGGCAGTGACTATCACCTTCTGATGGCTGCGGCCACTTTTTCGATAATTCCGGTCGTTATTCTCTTCCTGATTACTCAGAAATACTTCATAGCCGGAATTGCCAGGAGTGGTCTAAAATAAAAAGCAAGAAGAATAAAGCCAAATTTCCTCTCGGATTGTTCATCTTTCTGGCTCTTCTGATTTCGCTTCTTTTGATTACGAATATCGATGCCCTTCTCAATTACAGGCAAGTCCAGAGAAGAATGGAAAACCTGCAGAAGGAGTACGATGCGCTGAAGAGAGAAATAGAGATCAGAGAATCCGAACTGGAACTGCTCAGAGGACTGGTACCGGGAAGCAACGATGGAGGCACTAGATGAAATTCGTAGTTACAACCTCTCACAAACCCAAGAAAGAAGAAGTTCTGAGTGCAAGAGGCCTTGCCGATGAGCTTGGTGTCAAATACGTTTCAAGAGGCCGTTTGAAAGAATTCGAGAAGGAATATCCGATAGATTTCTACTACGTCTTCGATAAGAATGGCCAACTTTCGATCAGGACCGGAGATTCGGTTTTCTTCTTTCATCCGGGCATGTCGAAGGTCAGGTATAAGAACATAAAGCTTCAGGAATCAGACTATCTAATTGAAAGCATGGAGCTTTCCGGAGACGAAACCGTTCTCGATACGACATTCGGACTCGGGAACGAGGCGCTTTTGATCGCCCACTTTCTGCCGGAAGGGAAGGTGGTGGGACTTGAGGCCTCGGAACATATATACAGGGTGGTTTCTCATGGACTTCGCAACTATCTGTACACTTATGAATGGATAAGAGAGGCGTCTACGAGGATAGAGCTACACAACAGGGATCTTCGAGATTTCGTTAAGGAGTGTCCCGACGCTTCTTACGACATAGTCTACTGCGACCCGATGTTTGACAGACCACAGATGAGTTCCAACTCAATAAATCCTCTCAGGCCATTTGCTATGTATGAGAGGATCAGCAGGGCCGACGTAGAAGAGATGATCAGGATTTCCTCAAAGAGATTCATCATCAAGAGCAGAACACGGGATACCCTCTTCGAAGAGCTAGATCTTCACTTCGACAAGCTCTCGGGAAGTAAGAAGAGCGGAGTGCTTTACGGGGTAGTTGAGAAGAGATGATCCCACTGATTCTCGGGCCGACCGCGGTCGGAAAGACTTCACTCCTGCTCGAGTTGGCCCGAAGACTTCCCATAGAAGTGATCTCCGTTGATTCCAGACAAATATATCGTTTCATGGACATAGGAACTGCCAAGCCCACAAAGAGAGAACAGGCTTTGCTTAAACACTGGCTTATCGATATTCGTGACCCGGATGAGGACTTCGACGTTATGGAGTTCAGAAAACTCGCCCTTCAATCTATATCCGACATAATATCGAGAGGAAAGATTCCGGTACTTGCAGGTGGAACGGGACTCTACGCCGAGTCACTCATCAAGGGTCTGACAGATCTTCCTCCAAGAGATGACCAGGTGAGGAGTGCCCTTCTGGAGATTGAGTCTCAGAGCAAAGGCTCTCTGAGAAAGATACTCAAAGAGGTGGATAGCGAAGCATTTGATTTGCTGCACGAGAACGATATCAAACGTATAGTCAGATATCTCGAGGTCTTTTTCAAGACAGGAAGGCCCTTGACTGAATTGCACGGAGAGAGTGAGAGTTCTGAAGAGTTTGGCATCGTAATCCTTGAACGGGAGAGAGGAGAGCTTCATCAGAGAATCGAGAAACGCGTAGACGAGATGATCCGAAACGGTCTGGCAGAAGAGACGAAGAGGCTTCTCGATAAAGGCTATACATCGAGACTTAACGCGCTAAAGACAATAGGCTACGCCGAGATGGTACAATATATAAAGTGCGGAGTGTCCCTTTCGGAAAGTAAGGAACGGATGCTTGTGAACACAAGAAGATACGCTCGTCGTCAGATTATCTGGTTCAGAAGATATAGTGAAGCTTTGAGAATTGACCTGTCCGCCCTCGATGAAGAGGCAGTGCAGGTTTTCGAAAACACAATTCTCTCAGTTTGGGGGGGTAAGAATGGCCGAAAAGTTTAATTTGCAAGATCGTTTTCTGAATCTTCTTAGGGTAAACAGAATCGAAGTCAAGATGTACCTCGAAGGAGGATTCCAGACGAAGGGGTTGGTTAAGTCGTTCGACAATTTCACCGTGTTGCTTGAAGATGGCCAGGAACAGACTCTTGTCTACAAGCACGCGATCAAGATGATGGTTCCTCAGAAGTACGTGAAATTGACGAATACGACAGGCAAGAAGGAGGATTGAATAGAGCATAGATACTTTACTTGTCGCTGTTTTTTCGTCTGAAGAACAGAATATGAAGACAGAAATACAGGGCGAGCTTAGAGAGCTCGCCCGAACTGCTGGCTATAGCATTGTAGAGGCCGTCGTTCAGAATCTAGACAGCCCGGATCCCAGACATTATCTCGGGAAGGGAAAAGTGGATTTTGCAAAAAGGATGATAGGTGCCTTCGGCGCCACTCTTGCGATTACCCGTCATGAACTCTCCCCGTCTCAGGCGATGAATCTCGAAAAGCTATTGGAGATACCTGTGATGGATAGAACACAGCTGATTCTGAAAATCTTCGGAGACCATGCCACAACGAAGGAAGGAAAACTCGAAGTCGAATTGGCCAGTCTTAAGTATCAGTTGCCCAGGCTTAAGGGGCTTGGCAGAGCGCTTTCTCAGACAGGAGCGGGTATAGGGACGAGAGGCCCGGGAGAAAAAAAGTTGGAGACAGACAGGCGTCAGGCCCAGGACAGGATATCACGGCTGCGAAAGGATATCGATGAACTTGGCAAGCGCAGGGAAATCTCCAGAAAGAAGAGGCAGGCATCTTCTGTTCCTCTTGTGTCTTTTGTAGGTTACACAAATGTCGGGAAGTCATCGCTGGTTTCGGAAATAAGCAGCGACGATCTTCTCATCGAGGACAAGCTGTTTGCAACACTCGATACACGGGTAAGGAAGGCGAAATTGCCGGCCGGAATGCAGGTACTCGTCTCCGATACGGTCGGATTTATAAGAGAGTTGCCTCACGAGCTTATGGAGAGTTTTAGATCGACGCTTGACGAGGTGAAGTACTCAGATCTGTTGGTAGTTGTTTCCGATGCGTCTGATATGGCAGTCAGAGAGAAGTATTCGATTGTCGATCGCACTCTACGTGAAATCGGTGCAGGTGAAATCAAGAAAATACATGTTCTGAACAAGATCGATCTCTGTACAAATGAAAGACTTCGCGAACTCGGGAGCATCTTCCCGGGAGCAGTAATGGCGAGTGCCTCAAAAAGCTTCAATATAGAAGGCATTTTGAGCGAAATCGGCCGGAGCCTTTTTGGTGAAAGACCAAGGAGAAAGCTCAGGCTAACTCCGACCGAGTTCTCAAGTTTCATGAGATTCAGAGGCTCGCTTGAGGTGCTTTCTGAATGCTACGAAAGGGAGCTCATTGAGGTCGAATATGTATCCTCCGATGAGATAAATGAAAGGCTCATTTCTTCTATTAGCGAGGAGGGAAGGAAATGAAGAGATTATTGTCGGTCTTACTGGCGCTAATGATTGGCTGTATGTTGTTTTCGGCATCGCTCCTGTTTCCGCTTAAGAGGGCGCCGGAAATAACGGGTTACTTTGGCGAGTATCGAGGGAACTCAAGAAACATAAACTATCCAGAGCATTTTCACATGGGAATGGATTACTCGACCGGGAGCATAGTTGGTCTCGATCTTCTTTCCCCGGATGACTCATACGTACACCAGATTTACATAAACCATCCCATATACGGGGTAGGAATTGCCCTCACACTTCCCGAAGTCACCAATATTCTAACCAATGAAAAGGGTATCAATGTGATATTTGCCCATGTAAATGAAATCGGAGACACTTCTTCTCTGGCGGGAAGAAAACTTAACGACATATATCATCAACTGATTTCCGAATTCCGTGATCAGTATGTCGAAGTCACCTTCGATCCCAGGGAACTTCCCTTCAGAAAGAGCGATGTCGTTGCCAAATCCGGAAACAGTGGAAATGTCCCGCCCCATCTTCACCTCGAAGTGAGAGATTCAACTATGGAAACCATAATCAATCCCGGCTTCTACTTCGATACGGGCAGTCCGTCATCGGCGGTCGAAATACTGGACATAAGGGCAGGCGGAAAGACCTACTCCTTTGCTCAGGGAAAGCCGACGATTGAGATGAGCGCTACCACCCCTCTCGATCTTCACACCAAGGTTCAGTTGAGACATCCCGTAAGCCCAAAGACCATAGAGTTGTATGTCGAAAACAGTCTCGTCTATCAGATCGATTTTGTTTCTTTCGAGGTGGATGAAGCCGACGAGGTCCACGAGATATACTCTTCGCCTTCAACAGAGTCTGATTACTGGTTCAATCTCAATGCGAGGATATCGCTCAGCGTTCTGCCAATAAACATTTGGGACGACATCGACTGGACGAATCCGAGAGATGCCAGGGTAGTGGTTCGGGATCACTGGGGCAACGAGGCTTCGAAAGACTTCAGAATAGTTATGAGGAGGTAATTCGGATGTTTTTCAAGAAGAAGCCGCGAGACATAGGAAAAAATCCCTTTTACGACAGTGGCAATACTGTCGTTGTCCACTTTGAATGCAGCAAGTGCGGAGAGAAGTTCCGCAGCCATCTCAGAAAGTACTACGATGTCAGCGTGAATTATGGAAAAGGGAAAGGAGTCTACAGGCTCGATAAAGAGTTCATCGGGAGCAAATGCCAGAACAAAATTCAGATTACAGCTGAGTTCAACAGAGCGTTCAGGCCCTTGTCCTTCGAAATAATCGGTGGTAGATTCTTGTCTAAGGAAGAATACGAAGAATAGATTCAGTTTATAGGAGGCAGTCATGAAGACTTGGTTGTTTACCAGTGAAAGCGTTACCGAAGGCCATCCGGACAAAATGGCAGATCAGATTTCTGATTCGATTCTCGATGCGATGTTGACTCAGGATGAAGATTCGCGAGTTGCAGTTGAGACTCTTCTTGCAACTGGAGTAGTCGTAGTTGCCGGAGAGGTAAGTACCAAAGCTTACGTTGATATTCCCAGAGTAGTTAGGGACACGATTCTCGATATCGGATACAACAGGGCTAAGTACGGCTTTGACGGTGAGACCTGCGCCGTTCTTACAAGTATTGACGAGCAGTCCCCGGATATAGCTCTGGGAGTAAACAAATCCTTTGAAGCGAAGAAGAACGATTCCGATAGATATGCCCTAATTGGAGCGGGGGATCAGGGCATGATGTTCGGCTATGCGTCGGACGAGACTCCGGAAATGATGCCGTTGCCGATAGTTCTTGCTCACAGACTTGCCCGAAGACTCAGTGAAGTGAGAAAAGACGAGATCGTTCATGGCTTCAGGCCTGACGGAAAGACCCAGGTTACCGTCAAGTATCAGGATGGTAAGCCTGTTGGAGTAACAGCGATCGTGGTATCGACTCAGCACGATCCTGACTTGACTGCGGAGCAGATCGAAAGACTTGTAGTCGATAACGTAGTCTCTCCGGTAATAGACCACGAACTGCTTCTTGAAGGGGTGGAAATCTTCGTGAATCCTACGGGTCGATTTGTCAGGGGCGGTCCTTCGGCCGATACCGGCTTGACCGGAAGGAAGATCATTGTCGATACTTATGGAGGCTGGACGCCTCACGGCGGAGGGGCCTTCAGCGGAAAGGATCCCACGAAGGTCGACAGATCTGCTCATTACATGGCAAGATATGCTGCAAAGAATATTGTGGCCGCCGGGCTTGCAGAACGTGTCACTCTTCAGCTCGCGTATGCCATTGGAGTTGCAAAACCCGTGTCCTTTATGATAGATGCTCACGACACGGAGAAGATCGATCTCGAAAAACTTAGAAGAGCCGTCCTGAAGGTTTTTGACTTCAGACCGGCCGCTATCATCGACAGGCTTAACCTGAAACGTCCTATTTACAGACAAACGGCTGCCTATGGACATTTTGGCAGGATAGACATTAAACTGCCTTGGGAAGAGATCGACGCAGTTGACCAATTGAAGAAAGCAGTGGATTGATGATACAATTAACGGGTAAATCTCGAAAGGAGGAGAAGTGATAAGTGCCTAACAATGCATCAGCAAAGAAGAGAGTGAAACAGACGGCCAAGAGAACAGTAATGAACAGGGCCGCCAGGACGAAATTCAGGAATGCTTCCAAGAAGCTGTATAAGGCAATGGAAGAGGGCGAAGATCCACAGGCAGTTTCTTCCATGCTTAGCGAAGTATATTCTACTCTCGACAGGGCGGCGAAGTCCGGAACCATTCACAGGAATACGGCTTCACGTAAGAAGGCAAGATTGACCGCCAAAGTCAAGACATATGTCGAAGCGAGAGGTTGATTGAACGAAAAAATAAAAAAGGTGGCCTGAGCCACCTTTTTTTGTTGTAGATAGTTATCCAATACTTTCCGGAGTTGCATCCTGGTGAGTCCCTGCAAGGACGTTTTCCTCCGTCTCAGGGTCAAATAGGTGCATCATAGACATATCGAAGACCAGATCCATCTTGTCTCCCGAAGATGCTCTGCTCTTGGGATCGACCTTGGCCACGATATCATCGCCGTGAATATTTGCGTGGATAAGAGTCTCGCTTCCGAGAGGCTCGACGACCTCTACGTTACCCTTTACTATGAACTCTTCTTTCGGTGCCACCGAGTACATCTTATCGTAGATGTCTTCCGGCCTTATACCGAATGTCGTCTCCTTGCCTACCAGGTGTTCGAGCCTTTCAACCTTGTCTTCAGGAACGAGAAGCTTCATGTCTTCCTTTATAACCCAGACTTTGCCTCCTTCAGAGACAAGCTTTGCGCTGATGAAGTTCATTGCAGGAGTGCCTATGAACCCGGCAACGAACTTGTTTCTCGGCTCGAAGTACACGGAGTAAGGATCCCCGATCTGCTGGATTATTCCGTCTTTCATGATTACGATTTTGTCGGCCATGGTCATTGCCTCGACCTGGTCGTGAGTAACGTATATTATAGTCGCCTGAAGATTCTGGTGCAGTCTCTTGAGTTCGGCTCTCATTTGAACCCTTAGTTTGGCGTCGAGGTTGGAGAGGGGTTCGTCAAAAAGGAAGACCTTTGGTTTTCTGACTATCGCTCTTCCGACTGCGACTCTCTGTCTCTGACCACCCGAGAGCTGCTTCGGCTTACGGTCTAGCAATTGCTCTATTCCAAGGATTCTCGCCGCTTCCTTGACTCTCTCTTCGATCTCCGGCTTCGGCGTCTTTCGCAGTTTCAGTCCGAATGCCATATTTTCGTAAACCGACATGTGCGGATAAAGAGCGTAGTTCTGGAATACCATGGCGATGTCTCTATCCTTAGGTTCGACATCGTTGACGACCTTCCCGCCGATCTTGATGATTCCTTCCGTAATCTCCTCCAAACCGGCAATCATTCTCAATGTCGTAGTCTTTCCGCAGCCCGACGGACCCAGGAGAACGAGAAACTCCTTGTCCTGTACTTGAAGATTTGCATCGAGAACGGCCTTGAATCCGTTCGGATAAGTCTTGCCTACCTTCTCGAGGGTAACTTCTGCCATCTTGCACCTCCGTCAATCATCATCAACTTCAACAATAAGATCCTTTATCTCAACATCCATCGCTTCATCCCCGGCGTCCATCAAATAGAGATCGTGAACTCTTTCCAGGAACCTGTTGAGGAGCACATACTTGTCATAGTCCATAACGACGGCCTTTGGGAGCCCGTTTTTTGTTATAATAATATCGGCCTTCTCGCAATCGTCAACTACCTTTGAAAAGTGCGTTTTTGCTTCGGCCAGTGAAAAAAAAGAGAGCTCGTGTAATCTTGACAAGAGAACCACCTCGGGACCATTATACAGTATGACCACAATTATAGTCAAGCTTTTGCTTTCGGAGGTGCCAGGGATGGCGAAGAAGTTTTTTCTGAAACAACCAATGATGAGAAAGGTTATCTACGCTCTCCTTCCGATTTTGGTCTTCGCTGTTGGGAATTTCGGCTGGGTGGTGTTTTCCAAGGTCTTACTTTCGATAGTTATCTCCGTTTTTGTTGAATGGCTGTTCGAAAGCAAAAAGGGGAAGCCCGTAAGTGAAGCTGCAATTGTTACCGGGTTCCTGATTGGATTGATTCTGCCTCCTGCCGTTCCCTTCTGGATAGTCGTAGTTTCAAGCTCCTTTGCAATAGTCTTCGCCAAGATGGCCTTTGGAGGCTTCGCCAGGAATCTTTACAATCCTGCATTAGTTGGCAGGGCCTTCGTCTACGTCAGTTTTCCTGCCGCAGTACAGCAAAGCTGGACTCCGGCAGTTCAGAGCTGGGGACAGGGCTTCACTCGCTGGATCAGCTCGGATATTATCACTATGGCCACCCCCGCAAATATCATCAGGGGCGGCGGAGAGGTTAACGCGTGGCGGATGATATTCGGAAACATAGCCGGTTCTTCCGGCGAAACAGCGAAATGGTTGATTGCAGCCGCTGCGGTCTATCTAATCATGACAAAGGTGGCGTCCTGGAAGATTATAGTATCGACTCTGGTTTCGGCATTCGTGATGTCGGGAATAATCTTCATTTTTGACCCTTCAAGAATGAACCCATTCCATTGGATGATCGGAGGCAGCATCATGTTTGGAGCCGTCTTCATGGCAACGGATCCGATAAGCGCACCGAAGAAAGATAGGGCCAAATGGATCTACGGGGCTATGATAGGATCTCTTGCAGTCATAATAGGTACATTCTCGTTGTTCGGAGCCGGTTTGATGTTCGCTGTCCTTATTGCAAACACATTTGCCTCTCTTCTTGATTATCTGAGTACCCCGAAGAAGGTGAAAGCATGAACGAAAAGCTTTACTCTGTATTCTTTGCTTTCATTCTAACAACGGTGTTTGTCCTGTGTCTCGCAGGTATCAACGCACTTGCTTCCGGTACGATCGAGAGAAATGAGCGGCTCGAGTTTCAGAGATCGTTGATCTATGTATTCGAGCTTTCGGATGGAGCTGATTTCCCTTCGGATGGGGAAGTTCAGGAGCTCTATTCAAGCAGAATCAAAGAGGTCGAGGGAGAGCAGACTGTCTATGTCGTCGAGAAGGACGGAACGAGAGAGTTTGCCTTTACTGTTCAAAGCGCCGGTCTCTGGGGAACTATTACGGCTCTTGTGGCGGTAGACGAGAGCGGATCAAGAATAACGGGAATAGATTTCGTCAGCCACTCGGAAACTCCAGGACTTGGCGGAAGAATTGATGAAGAGTCGTTCAAAGAGCAGTTCAGGGGAGAATTAATCTCATCTGACTCTTCGGCAAGAGTAGCTGTGGTATCAGGTCAGGATACCGCTTCTAGAGACGACTCAAAGGTCGACGCAATTACTGGAGCAACGAGAACTTCGGAATCTATCCAGGCCTTATTGAATAAGGCGGTTAACACGGTTTTTCCGGTAGTTCTTGAGGTGGTGGATTAAAATGGCTGAATCGAAGAAGACGATCTTCCTCGCGAATATCTGGAAGAATAACCCCGTAATTGTTCAGATACTTGGGATTTGTTCGGCCCTGGCGGTAACGAACAATCTCACTAACACACTGATAATGGGAATAGGCCTAATTTTTACTACGGCATTCTCTTCACTCACCATTTCGGCTCTTAGAAGGCATATTCCCAAGAATGTGCGAATGATGGTTCAGGTTCTGATAATCGCTACATACGTAATAATACTGGATATCGTTCTCAAGGCTTATCTTCCTTCGATAAGCAAGGCCCTCGGCCCTTACGTCGGTTTGATTATCACTAACTGCATAATCATGGGCAGAGCCGAGGCCTTTGCGCAATCACACGGGCCGGTCCTTTCATTCATTGACGGAATCTCCGCCGGAATAGGCTATTCGCTGATTCTTCTGGCAGTAGCCTTCATCAGGGAGCTGCTTGGGTTCGGAACTTTGTTTGGATTGAGGGTCATGCCGGAAGGCTTTACTCCCTGGGTGATAATGATTATGGCACCCAGTGCCTTCTTCATACTTGGCGCCATAATCTGGATCGCTCGCACACCTATCGTGAAGAAGAAGTGAGGGGGGAGATGTAGATGGGAGTTCCGCTTAATCCTTTTGTTATAATGATCGCTGCGGCACTTACGAGCAACATGGTTCTGAGCAATTTTCTCGGGATGTGCTCGTTCATCTCCGTTTCGAGAGATATCAAGACGGCCAACGGCCTTGGGATGGCAGTAACCTTCGTTCTAACACTGACATCGGTCTTGAATTATATAGTTTACTACTATATTCTTGTTCCGCTGAATCTCGTCTATCTACGGTACATCGTATTCATCGTAGTAATAGCTGCATTTGTCCAATTTCTGGAGATGGTCATAGACAGGTTCTCTCCGGCTCTCTATATCAATCTGGGAATCTTCTTGCCTTTAATCACCGTAAACTGTGCGATCCTTGGCGGTGTTTTGTTCATGATCATCAGAGAATACAACCTGATACAGTCGCTCTTCTTCGGGTTTGGATCCGGAGCGGGCTGGTGGTTGGCAATAGTCGCGCTGTCCGCGATGAGAATGAGGCTTAGAGAAAAGGATCTTCCCCCTCAGCTGGTAGGACCCGGCATAACCATGATAATCATTGGCATTATGGCCCTCGCCTTTATGGGCTTCTCGGGCATGCTGCCCGTTCAGTAAGGTGGTGTTTGGCTTGGAAATAATCATCTCTGCTCTGGTCGTTGGAGGGATCTCCGCGGTTCTCGCTGCCGTTCTTACAGTCGCAGATGCCCTGGTTAACAACTACGGAGAAGTGAATATCACGGTAAATGAATCCAAGAGCTACAAGGTGAAGGGCGGATCGACTCTGCTTTCCACTCTCGCGGGAGAGAAGATCTTCATCCCCTCGGCATGCGGAGGCAAGGGAAGTTGCGGACTGTGCAAGGTTAAGGTCCTTAGTGATATAGGACCCATTCTTCCCACGGAACTGCCTTATCTCTCGCCCAAAGAAAAAAAGGACAATATCAGGCTTTCATGTCAGGTAAAAGTGAAAAGCGATGTATCTATCGAGATTCCCGAAGAGCTTTTCAACATACGTGAGTACCTTTCAACCGTCTCATCCATAGAGGATGTCACTCATGATATTAAGGAACTCTTCTTCGATCTTGAAGAAGAGATAAGGTTCAAAGCCGGTCAATATGTTCAACTGATCGTGCCTGGTTATGGAGATATAAAGGGAGAGACAATGAGAGCCTATTCTATGTCATCTCAGCCCTCCGTTAAGGACGGAGTTGAACTGCTTGTGAGGCTCGTTCCCAATGGAATCGTGACAACTTACGTCCACAAGATGCTTAGAGTGGGAGACAAGATAAGAATCCTTGGACCGTTTGGAGACTTTTTTCTCAGAGAGACCGATTCAGATATAATATTCATTGCCGGTGGTTCGGGGATGGCTCCAATAAGGTCGATAGTACTGGACATGATGGAAAAGGGCGTGGAAAGAAATGCCTATTATTTCTTTGGAGCAAGGAGCAAGAGGGATCTCTTCTATCTTGAGGAAATGAAGGAGATCGAAAGTAAAATGCCCAACTTCCATTTCATACCGGCTCTGTCCGACCCCCTGCCCGAAGACGGCTGGGAAGGCGAAGTGGGACTTATAACCGATGTGGTTGACAGGTACCTTGCCGAGCAGGGAGATGAGGCTTCCAGAGAGGGTTACCTTTGCGGAAGTCCTGGGATGATAAATGCTTGTATTAGTGTATTGAAAAAGCATAACGTACCGGAAGAAAAGATCTACTACGACAAATTCGGATAGTTTTGGAGGTGAGATTTTGAAACAGACTCCGGACTTCGATAGAATTCAGGAAAACATGAGAGCCGGCAGCATAACCGGTCCGGGCTTTCTTGGCGATGATGAAAGAAACCTTCTCGATATTATCAGAGAGGATGAGTCTAAGGTGAAGGAACTGGGCTTGACGAATGAAACAATCGCTGACAAGCTGGAAATACTTATGAAGCAAGGTGAAAGGGGATTCGGTTCGCCTGTCAAAGTCGATGATCGCTTCGTAGTAATCGTCGAGGAGAGTCGCGGTTACATACCCTGCCCCTTTCGGCACGGACATCTTTCAAAAAAAGTAAACGTCAATGTGAGAAATATCACCCTGAAGAAAGAGATAGACTATTCGCCGATTTCGATTCATCTCATTCGAGAGCACGGTTTCTATCAGGGAAAAGGTTCGACCTACAGGCTTGATCCTGAAATGCTCGCCAGGATGCTGGAGCTGATTTGACCAGATGAATTTTCCGGATGTGATTGAAAATGGTCAGAAAGTATAGTTCAAGAAACAGGGCGCTTTTCACGGTCTTTTTTGTGGTCGCGTTGACAGCATTTGCTTCTTATTACGCTTTTGGACACAAGATGGATGTTGTCGTTCCCAGCAGCGAGATCGGACTGGATGAGCTGACCTTCAACAGCAGCGTTTTCTCCCTTCTTGGTGAGGCACCCTTTCCACCTGATCAGGGTCTCGCAAACGGAGTTTCTGTAGAGCAGGACGATGGCGAGGTGATCCGGGTATTTTACCCGCCCGAAGACGATTCGGTCAGGAGCTTTCAGTTCGAGCTGAACTCCAGGGTGATCAATGTGTATATCTGGAAGATGGATTCCGCAGATTCCGCGAGAAGAACCTGGGAGACGCTCTTTCTTGTGGAATGTTCCGTGCTGACGAGAGACATGGGCAGGATAAAGAAGGCCGATTACTCCTACGCGAAAGTGGTTAGGTTCGGCGGCAAAGACCAGGTTCTCATCTGGCAGAAAGGAAATTGGGTGGTACTGGCCAAGAGTCCGGGATTTACGATGGAAAGAGAAGAGGAGAAAAAGATTCTAACTGAGCTATTCGATCCTAGTATAAGAAATTGATCTCTTCTTCTGAATAGACTTCAATAGCGTTCTTCATGAGAAGCTCTGCTGTTATTCCCATTCCGTCGATCATCACCCCGCTGAAAGTGCCGTCGTAAATGCCTTTGCAACCACAAGAAGGGCTCCTGGATCTGAGGACGGCGATACTGGCTCCGGAAAGCTTCGCTATTTTCAAGACCTCTTCGGCTCCTCGTATATAGTTCTGAGTAACATCCTTCCCAAACTGATCGATAACTATCCTTGTTGCCCGCCAGTCGTTAGAAGTAGTTATTTCCGCCCTGGGACGCGGTGTCGGGAGTCCTCCGAGCTGCTCAGGACAGACCGGTAAAAAAACAAACCTGTCCACCAGCTCAAGAAGCTCTAAAGACAGGTTGTTATCACCGCGATACGTACAGTTGACACCGATGAGGCAGGCGCTAACCAGGATCTTTGTCATTTACCACCGGCAGCGGTGCCGTCGTCCTCTCTTCTTATGACGTACATGAGGTCACGTGTTGGAAGCATAGAAAGGGGATTCATCGTGTTGGTCTTTGGATCTCTGACTTCGAAATGTACATGAGGACCAGTCGAAATACCTGTGGTTCCGACCCGGCCGATCAACGAACCGGTCTCCACTCTTTGACCTACATAAACACTGATCCTGCTCATGTGGCCATAACGGGTTACGTAACCGTTGTCGTGCTGTATTTCAACCATGTTTCCATAACCACCGTTTATTCCGGCAAAGACTACTGTTCCCCTCGAACCCGCAAAGATCGGCGTTCCTTCTGGAGCCGCAATGTCAAGCCCCGAATGGAATGAGGGCTGTCCGCTTACCGGGTGGGTTCTCCAACCGTAATCGGAAGATATAACTCCATAAATGGGCCACCTGAAAGGGGAACTCTGTGGGACATACTGACACAAGTTTATTAGAGACATGGGAACGAAGATCCTCTGTCCGGGGTTGATGATTGAATTGGGACTAAGGTTGTTCGCCGCTATCAACTCCTCGACAGGAGTGAAGAAAAGCTTTGCTATGTAATCGAAGGTATCGCCGGACTGAACGTCGTAGATCAGACCATCGGGCTGAGGTATCCGAAGCGTATCCCCTGCCTTTATGCTGCTAGGATTCTTTAGATTGTTGAAATCTATAATCGTCGAAATGCAAACATCCAAATCCCTGGAAATAGTGTGAATCGAGTCTCCCGATCTAACCACGTATGTAACGAGGAAAAACGCAAAACTGCGAGTCATTAAAAGCAAAGACATAACTAAGAATAACAGAATGACCCGACGGTTCATTCCCTGCCACCTCCAAAAAGCCCCAAGAAGAAGAAGATTACCAAAATCATTATACCAAAAAGCAGTCCAACGGCAAAATGCAAACCAAAAATTGATTGTAAAATAATGGATAATCCTATAAGTATAGATATCGCAGTTCCCATCAGTACTACTGAGGCTGCTGTATCCTTGAGTACACGGACTCTTTCATCATAGTAAGGGCGCAGAATATCGGCAATCTTCTCCACCAGAGTGTTAATTCCTTCGAGAAGTAATACCATAAGCGTACAGAAAAGAAGCCAATAATAATCATTCTTATCTAACCCGAGCAGAGCGCCCAGTGTTAAAATTACTGCTCCGAACACTAGCTGGATTCTGAAGTTCCGTTCTTTCAAGAGATGCTTTATTCCATTTGTAGCGTTGCCAAGACTTCTGACAAACTTCTTCATTCAAATCCCCGGCCGACAGAATCGATTCTTTCTCTTCTAATATTATAAGACTTCTCAATTAGTGAGTAACCGAAATCAATCGCCTGGGAGTTCATCTCAACGTACTTTGCCTTTATATGCTTTACCATGGCTTCCTTAAGTGACTGGGTAGTGACGAAATTGCCGGCTCTGGCAATCAGTCCCAACCCCACCATATTGGCAGGAAGCGTGCTTGAAAATCTGTTCTCTGTGAGTTCCGTTACTGGCTTGGAAATTATCTTTCTCGTCATTCTTATTCCTTCTTTCGGAATAGATTTCACGAGGGTCGAATCTATTATAAGGACGCCGTTCATATGAATCAGCGGAACGTGAGCATTAACGGCAGTCTGATGCATGGAGTAGATCAGTTCAAAGGAATGCGCCTTCGGGTAGTCGATCGGCTCGCTGTTAAAAAGGACATCGCAATAAGAGAGTCCGCCTCTCACCTGCGCACCGAATGATTGCGTCTGAACGACCCAGCTTCCCTGTATGAGGAGCGCTTCGGCGAGAATTATACCCATCAAGACATTTCCCTGACCACCGATACCGGAAATTCTTACTGAATGAGGTTCTGAAAACGCGTGCTTCATTCTTCGTCACCCCTCTCGGCAGCGATTATCCGTTCGCTCATAATCCTGTATCTGTCGCTGTAAGTTTCCGCATCTATATTCACAAACTCGCCGGCAACTATCTTGTCCGATAATTCCTCGGGAGACATTGTTTTTGCTTTTTTGATCTGTACAGTGTTCTTTTTGAAATGTGTCAGCAGATCTTCCGGTTTGGACATCGCATTGTATCTTCCGTAGTATGTGTGACAGTTGGTCATTATCTCCACCACTCCCATACCCTTGTGATTCAAGGCCTTCTGAATGAACTGAACCATCTGGGCATAGTGAAAGACCGTCGACCTTGCGACATAAGTTGCGCCGGAAGAGACTGCTAGATTCACTATGTCGAACGAGTTCTCAACATTTCCGTACGGAGAAGTCGAAGCTATTTTTTCATGAGGTGTTGTCGGCGAGTACTGCCCGCCGGTCATTCCGTAAATATTATTGTTGAAGACTATCACGGTAAGATCCATGTTTCTCCTGCAGGCATGGATGAAGTGATTTCCTCCAATTGCCATCATATCTCCGTCTCCGCCCATAACTACGACGTTGAATTCCGGTCGTGCCAGTTTTACGCCTGTAGCGAACGCTATGGCCCTTCCGTGAAGAGTATGCATAGTGTTGAAGTTAAGGTATCCTGTGACCCTGGAAGAGCATCCAATGCCGGATATTACGGCGACTCTGTCGGGATCGAGGGCGTCCTTGTCGACCGCGTCGATGAAGGCTTTCATAATAACGCCGTTTCCGCAGCCGGGACACCAAACGTGGGGCATCCTGTCTTGCCTAAGATACTTAGTTAGCCTTGCGATAGCCATGATTTCCTCCCATTCACTCTGTAAAATGCGTCATGACGACACCTGTCTTATCGAACATGAACTCAGTAAGTGGATCGGGATAGCCTTCAGAGAAGACGACCCGCTTAATGCCAGCATTTATTATCAGTCTGGCGCAAATGGAGCAGGGACGGTGGGTTACATAGATTGTCGACCCGTTTGTCGAAATTCCAAATTTCGCAGCTTGAGACAGGGCGTTCTGTTCGGCATGAGCCGCGTAGCAGATCTCCTGATTCTGACCTGAAGGGATTTTTAGAGCGTCTCTGATACACTCCGTCTCATCGCAGTGAGGAAATCCAGAAGGCGGCTGGTTATAGCCCGTAGCGAGAATTCGATTCTCTCTTACGATCAGGGCTCCGACCTTTCTGTGATGACAACTCGACCTCTCCCTCACCTGGTAGGCAAGTTTCATGAAGTACGAGTCCCAGCTCTCTGTAGGGCTTGTGGATTTATGAACCGAAAAATGATCAAGGAAATCCGAAAGTTCTTCAACAGACATCATCTCAGTCCTTCCAAAAGTTCAATATGTCTTTCCTCTTCAGCGACGATCTTCTTCAGAGCGTCGGCAGTCTCGGCCTTTACGTTATTCACGAAACTCCTGTAGAAAGCTATGCTCTTTCTCTCGACTTCTATTGCCAGGGCTATAGCCTCGTCATAATCGGAACTGCTCATCGCATCGTGGAGTCTGCCGGAAAAAACAGCTTCCTCAGTCAAGTCCTCCATATAAGCCCCTGCGTTGTCCCAGTTTACGAGTTCGGCGGCCTCTTCCTGGAATCTCTTCAGGAGAGCGCGGAATGTCTCTGCATGTCTTCTCTCCTGAGAGGAAAGAAAACGAAAGACCGAGCCCTGATTTTCATTGTCAGTGCTCTCGGCCAGGTCTCTGTAGAAATCCGCTCCTTCATTTTCGATTCTCAATGCAATCTCGAGCACCTCATGTGGAGAAAGCAATTTCCATCTCCTCCTTAATATCTAAGAGCTTCTGAAAAACACTTCTAGAAAAATCCATCCCACTCTCGTTCAACGCTACAATTCCGTTGTCGGGCGAAAGATACTCCCCCAGGTAGAGTCTTATTCTAGAAATCAAGAGATCGAGAAGCTCTTTTGGATATCCCTTGCGAGACAGATCTACCCCTTCCGTTAATCTGAGCCCCATAAAAAGAGTCTCAAACAATTCCTGTATGACGGTGTTTTGGTTAAATTCACTGACAGGCACAATATTCCGACCAATAAGATCATGATAGTGATTCAGGTCTCCCGTATTGACATATCTCTTCCAGTCAAAGTGGCCGCCCGCCGAAAGCCCAAAACCCAGGTACTGCTCATTACGCCAGTACTTGAGATTATGAAGGCATTCTCTGTCATCCATTGCCCACGAAGAGATCTCATATCTCCTGTAGCCCATCTTCCCCAGTGATTCAAGAACCAAATCGTGGAGCCTTTCTAGGATTTCAGGGTCGGGCAGTTCAATGATAGCATCATGCACCTGACTCATCAATTCAGTTTCATGATCGGAATCAAAGACGTAATATGAAACATGGTCCGGTCCGATGGCGCCGATTAGTTCGAGATTCGCTCTCACGTTGCTCTCGGCTTCTCTGGGCAAGCCCAAAATGAAATCGAGATTCAGGTTGTCAAAGATATCTCTGCTCATTAGCAATCTCTCTGTCAGATCTGAAGGTACGGGCCTCTTGCAGATTTTGAGTATGCTCTTCTCAGATGACTGCACGCCAACCGATACTCTGCTGAAGCCCATCTTTCTCCATTCTAGGAGACGTTCTCTCTCAAGCTCCCAGGGATTGACCTCTATGGTAGCCTCTCTTATCTCCGTTCTCAGCGAACTGTTGAGATGCACGAGCAAATCATTCAGCAACTCGACTGGATAGAGCGACGGAGAGCCACCGCCGAAGTAGAGTGTTTCGACTGTTTCGGAAATCGAATACATTTCGATCTCCCTTTTCAAAGAACGATGATATTCGTCTATGAGGGCCGGATCATATCGAACGGTGCAGAAGTCACAGTACGAACATTTTCTGGCGCAAAACGGGATATGAACATAGACACCTGCACCCATTAGAAAACGAGCCTCATAAAGATCCCGTTCAAACTGAAGTTAGTGATCGAAATTCCAGCGAAAATCGAATCATCGCTTCCAAGTTTCGAGATCAGCATTTGAGCGTCAATTCCGCGCAAGCTGACCATCACGGTCGGCGAAAGCATCAGTCTGAGATCACCGGCTGGCACAATAAAATTGCCTGCGAAAGCCAATCCAAGGTCGAATGACAGGTAATTCATTCCTATCCCGATTCCGTATCCGATCTCTCCCAGAGAGTCGTTCGTCTTCAGATCCACAGTGGCGACAACATTCGTTTCTGCGTTTCTAATCCTCAAACTTCTCTCATATTCCTTCGCGTAAAGATACAGACCTATATCGTTGAATGAGAAGGAGTCTTCTCGATGGAGAAAGACGCTAAGTCCACCATTAAGCTGACCCAAAGGAAGCCTCACCCAGTTTCTTACGAGATACTTCATATCGCCAACCGTAGAAAGCTCGAGCTCGAGGGAAGTGTGCGAGAAGACCGGAATCTGATTCGTGTTGGTGACGTATCTAACCCCCATGAACAAACCTTCGTGACTCGCTAGGATCGAGCCTCTGAAGACTCCGTCCCTCGTCTTCAACTTCAGAAAACCCGTTGAAAACTCCTCCCAGCTGTCGACATAGGTCACGCCTACGTAAGGCGTTCCAGAAGCCAGCGCCAGAGTCATATAAATGTCTTCATAGGCCCTGATGTCTGCAGAGACGCTCCACCCTGCATTATTCAGTTTGATCTGAGTTTCGGCGGAAAGAATCACGACCGAAATCAACAATAAGAACAGGCATAGACCCTTCTTCAACCCTTAAGCATCCTCCTTGCGATCTCATTCACTTTCGATGGATTCGCCTTTCCTCTTGTAGCCTTCATAACTGCTCCGACAAAATACCCAAGAACGCCCTCTTTCCCGTCTCTGAACTGTTCAACTGCAGAGGGGTTATCGGTCATGGCCTTGCTCAAGGCATCTTCGATCACTTTGTCATCGTCTATCTGTTCAAGTCCCTTCTCTTTGACTATCTCCAGAGGCGATTTCCTTCCTTCCACAATAAATGGAAAGATTTCTTTCGCGATCTTGTTAGATATCTTCCCTTCGTCGATAAGCCCGAAAAGCTCCTTGAAATGTTCAGGACTCACCCTTACTTCTTCGACTGTGAGCTCCTTTTCATTCATAAGTCTCATGACCTCTCCCATGATCCAATTTGAGCTCTCTTTGGGTCTGCGAGTAGTCTGCGCAACTTCTTCAAAGTAAGAAGCTATTTCGCCGTCTGAAGAAAGAACGGTCGCATCGTAACGGGGAAGCGAGTACTGCTTCATGAATCTCTCAATCTTTTCCCATGGGAGTTCAGGGAGATTCCCCGCAATCCTTTCTATTAGATCTTCACTGACAATCAGTTCTGGAAGGTCCGGTTCCGGGAAGTAACGGTAGTCGTTTTCCTCTTCCTTCGATCTCATAGAAAACGTTTCTTTGGACGAGAAGCTCCACGATCTAGTCTCTTTGGCTACATCGCCTCCGGATGAAAGAATTCTGGAAATTCTCTCCTGCTCGAATTCCAGCGCCTTTTCGACAAATTTGAAGGAATTGATGTTCTTCACCTCTACTCTGTTCGAGCTTCTCCCTGAATCATCCACCATCGAGATATTCGCGTCGCATCGCAGGGCGCCCTTCTCCATATCTCCAGAACAGACTCCCAGCGCTCTAACGGTGTCTCTAAGGAGCTCCATGAAGATGCGGGCTTCTGCCGGACTGCGAAGATCGGGCTCTGTAACAATTTCGATGAGCGGAACTCCACATCTATTGAGATCAACATAGCTACCGGATGAGCCGGTAATAGAATCAGTGCCCTGGTGAATCATCTTTCCGGCATCCTCTTCTATATGTATTCTTCGAATCCCGATCTTTCTCTTTTCGTCTCCGTTCTCAAGGTATAAGAAGCCGTTTTCGGCGATGGGAAAGAAGTACTGAGTTATCTGATAACCCTTGGGCAGATCGGGGTAAAAATAGTTCTTTCTGTCAAAGACCGACCGCTTGTTTATAGTGCAGTTCATTGCCAGGCCGGCCATGATGGCAAACTCGACTACCCTCTTGTTGAGAACGGGCAGCGTGCCTGGCTGGCCAGTGCAGACCGGGCAGATCGCCGTGTTGGGTTCAAGATCAAAGACATCGGCCCTACAGCTGCAGAAGGCCTTTGTTTCAGTAATGAGTTGAGCGTGTATTTCCAGTCCGATTACAGTCTTGTTCATCACTCCGTCCACCTTTCCGGAAGAATGGCCAGCCCGCCCCTGTAAGAGGGAGAGAGATCCTCGATGCCCTTTGCGGCGTCAAGAAGAGAAACGTCGCTAAATCTTCTGCCTGTGAGAAGTACCCCGACAGGCATTCCATCGACCAGCCCCGCCGGTAAAGAGATCGACGGAAGCCCCGCAACATTTGCCGGTATCGTGTAAATATCCATCAAATAATACGTCAGGGGGTCGGTAATCTCGCCAATTCTCGGCGCAATCACCGGAGAAGAGGGATTCAAGATGAAATCGTATTCATCAAGCACTCTGTTAAGTTCGCCGGCCATGACGCTTCTCGTTTTCAGCGCCTTTCTATAATAGGCATCATAATAAGTCGCACTGAGAGTAAAGGTTCCAAGAAGAATTCTTCTCTTCACTTCCTTCCCAAAACCTATGTCCCTATTCTTGTTTGTGAGGCTTTCATAATCTTCCGACGGCACTCTCGGCCCGAACCTTATCCCTTCGTAGCGGGCGAGATTCGAGCTGGCCTCTGCGGGGGCAATTAAATAGTAAGTTGCCACGGCGTACTCGACCGAAGGGATGGAGATCTCTTCCACCTCTGCTCCTGAACGCCTAATATCTTCAATTATAGAAAGGAATCTCTCCTTAACTCCGGAATCGAGGCCGGGATAGTTCAGCATTTCGGAAGGGACTGCAATTTTCAGCCCCTTGAGATATCCCTTAAGAGGCACATCGAAAGATAGATCTTTTCTGACTGTATTCGAGTCATTACTATCATGTCCCGATATCATAGACATAACATCTGCGGCGTCCTGGGAGCATCGAGTCATCGGCCCGATCTGATCCAGTGAAGAGGCAAATGCGACGAGCCCGTATCTGGATACGAGTCCGTATGTCGGTTTGAAGCCGACTATACCGCACATGGAAGCCGGCTGTCTTACAGAACCGCCAGTGTCGCTGCCGAGAGCGAACGGAGCAAGCCCCGCAGCTACCGCAGCCGCGCTTCCGCCACTGCTTCCACCCGGAATGCGTTCAAGATCCCAGGGATTTTTGGAAGGGCCGAAGGCAGAGTTCTCCGTGGAGGACCCCATTGCGAATTCGTCCAAATTTGTCTTTCCGAGAAGCTTTCCTCCCTTAACGCCAAGCCTTCGGGTCACCGTTGCATCGTATGGAGATTCATAATTCTCGAGTATTCTGCTGCCGCAAGTTGTTCTGGTCCCGACAGCCAGGATGTTGTCCTTCAAGGCAAAGGGGAAACCCTGTCTCTTGTCGCCTGACAGGTCGTTTACCTGAAGGAATGCCTTGAGTTCGTCGTTGTACTTCATTACTCTATCTCTATAGAACTCGAAAGTGTCTTCAAGAGATATGATTTCTGAGAGTCTAAGATTCAGGGGATTCTTTGTCACGAAAGCCACCTCCGGATATTCACGACAATTCTAACATTTTCGGAGGACTTCTAACAGAAGAAAGCAACTTGAAATTGAGTAAACGCCCCATCTTTGAATCGAAAGCCGTCTAACCGGATGAGGGTTTTACAGCTGTGAGATTCGCTCATAGTTGCCTTTTAGACTCTACAAGGCAGACAAAAGAGGAGTTCTTCGTTCCTGGGATCCCGCTGTTGGGAAACGCTGCGCGCTGAACGCTGATGAAAACCACGTTGTCCGTCAACGGTCCCCCGTTCTCCGAGAAGAGATCAAAACAAGATCCCGGATTAAGTAGACCCAGGATGATGGTTTCAATAGCACTGAGGACAGTGAAGGTTAATTGCTTGTGTTCACGAAAGCCCAGACTCATGATCCGAGACCCGCTCTTGATTCCGTGATGCTGAACATGAGGTCCCTTTTTGAGTGTTCACCTCGTAGACCACAGATTCATCTGAACTTGTCTCAGCATCTCGATACTCTTCCTAACCCAGTTTCGATAACCCGCTCAAAAAGATCCACTGCACGCTGTAATGGGCGTTCTATGTTGACCGTTCCAGAGCGAGGACCCGTTCGCCGATGACAAATGGACCAAATCTTGACCGGAAGCATGAATTCAGCACAGGATTTTGCAACTTGTTCTGTTAAACTCCCTATTTCGTCCCGTTATTGGTTTTCTCTTCGGGCGAACAGCCGTTCGCCCCTACAAAAGAATCGCAATGGTTTTCTTGATCCTACCGAAGGACGTTTCTTCAGCAGCGTCCAGCATGACGGCGGAATTATTATCGGATCTAGGGTCTGGTGAACAAAAGCGGTTCTGAAACATCAGCGGCGGACCGTTGACGGCTGACCTGACAGGCCTCCTGCGCAGCAGCATCACTTCCGCCGGTGATCTTCGGCGCATCACTTCCTGTAATGCTTTCCCCAGCCTACAGCCTTCCGCGTTTCTTATCCAAGCGGCTCTTTTAGTCCGACGTAGTCGGAACTGGCCTGCGTAAGCAGACTGGCTTCTCTCTTTCTCTTCTTCTCGTAGCTCGTAGCGAAGCTCTCGACCTGTCTTATCTAAGTGACGAGATGTGCTGCTTTCTGAATAATCTAAATGCCATCCCATAAAGATTGCACCTTTGGAAGCCTCTAACACCGTCATCCCGGACCTGATCCGGGATCTGGGCTTTTGTGAGACCGGGGTTGGGGTTAGCAGGTTGGTGGCCGGCAAGAGCAAAGAAACAGTTCCAAGTTGCAACTGATCTTCACAGCGTTCAGCGGATCTTTGGATCGAGATTCTGGATCAAGTCCAGAATGACGAATTGTTGTGTTCTTCAAAATCACCTGACGCTGTTATTCTTTGTCACTATTGAGCCGGATCAAGTTCTCTGACTTTTATCTTTTAAGCCTCCTGGCGCGTAAGCGCCAGCATCACTTCCCCGGATGTCCTTCCGGGCATCACTTCCTCGCGCAAGCGAGCCTCACTTCCTGCGCAGCAGCATCACTTCCGGCAATGTTCTTCGCCAGCCTTGCGTCCACTGATGCTTCTCGGTGCATTGCGACTTCTTCTATGGTCTGCCCCATTTTTCGCGAGAGACAGGGATCCTGACCAGGAGCATTGTCAGAATGACTGCCTCGGGTCCTAGGAATGTGTTACATCCCGTTATCTGAATTCAATTAAGCATCTTGTTCTTCATAACCCGGTTTTCTTAACCCGTTCTTTTAACCCGATCCTTTGCTTCCCCGCGAAGCGGGCATTGCGTCCTGGCATGTTCTTCGCCAGCCTTGCGTCCACTGATGCTTTTCAGTGCATTGCGTCTTGTAATGTATAACTGACGCATTGCGGCTTCTCCTATGGTCCCTTTTTTCGAGTAAAAGGCAGAGATTCCAACCAAGACCTCTTTCGGGCGAACAGCCGTTCGCCCCTACAAAAGATCGCATAATCGTCTGATATTGTAATCCCGTAGCTTTTCGAATAGT